>JANLRV010000178.1:0-3462 GCA_031361905.1 Actinomycetes bacterium | reverse complement strand
GTGCCCTCGGACTCGATCGGGTTCTGCGTCGCCATCACGAGGAACGGGCGCTCGACCTCGTGCGTCGTGCCGCCGATCGTGACCTGACGCTCCTGCATCACCTCGAGCAGGGCCGACTGGACCTTCGCAGGCGCACGGTTGATCTCGTCGGCGAGCAGGAAGTTGCAGAAGACCGGACCGAGCTCGGTGTCGAACGTGCCGGTGGTCGGCCGGTAGATGCGCGTGCCGACGAGGTCGGCGGGCACGAGATCGGGCGTGAACTGGATGCGCTGGAAGGTGCCCCCGAGCACCTGCGCCGCCGTGCGGATCGTGAGCGTCTTCGCGAGCCCGGCACGCCCTCGATCAGCAGGTGCCCGCCGGCCAGCAGGCACACGAGCACGCGCTCGAGCATCTGGTCCTGCCCGGCGATCACCCGCTTCATCTCGAACAGCGCGGCCTCGGCGGCATCGCGACCCGCGACGGCGGTCGCGGCATCGGCGATGCGGTGGTCGTCGTCCAGCATCTCGGTCTCCTCGGCAGGCGGTGCGGTCGGTGCGCGTGCCACGGACTCGCCGCAGCACCCGTAGGAGACCAGCCGCGCCTGAGAGACGTCTGAGCCAAACCTGAGAATTCCGTAAGAGGCGGTCGAGCGAGCCGCCCCGTCGGGAAGAGCCACCGGGTGGCCAGCACGGTCGCGCCGGTCCCCACGACCGGCCTGCCCGACGAATCCGGCTCGAACCGATGAGTCTCACTCGCGCAGATCGTCGTAGGATCGAGGACGTCGAACCGAAGGAGGCCTGGAATGACGCGCGTCGTCTTGCTCGTCGGCACCCGCAAGGGGTGCTTCGTGATGGAGGCGGCTGCGGATCGCCGCGAGTGGTCGCTGCGCGGCCCGTTCTGCGACGGATGGCCGGTCTTCCACGCGGTCTACGAGCCCGTCTCCGGAACGATCTGCGCGGCCGCCGCGAGCGAGTGGCACGGGGCCGGCGTGTGGCGCAGCCCCGATCTCGGCGAGACCTGGGAGCTCTCGAGCGAGGGCCTGACCTACGGCGAGGGCGAGCTGCGCGTCTCGAAGCTCTCCGGCCTCTCGGCCTCGCACGGCCGGCTGCTCGCCGGCGGCGAGGCGGCGGGCCTGTTCGAGAGCCGCGATGCCGGCGCGACCTGGACGCTCCTGAGCACGCTCGACGGCCAGCCCGGGCGCGACGACTGGAACGACCCGGCGAAGCAGCCGCCCGGGCACCTCGGCCTGCCGGGGCTCTTGCCCCATCCGCTCGACCCCGACCGCTTCTGGGTCGTCGTGCAGGGCTACGGGGCGTTCGAGACGACCGACGGCGGCTCGAGCTGGACGCCGCGGAACCGCGGCCTTCGCTCGCCGATGCCGCTTCCCGACGACGCCGAGGTCGGCTTCTGCGTGCACAAGCTCGTGATGGCGGCGGACGGCGAGCGCCTCTACCAGCAGAACCACTGCGGCGTGCATCGCAGCGACGACACCGGGCGCTCGTGGGTCGAGATCACGGAGGGGCTCCCCGCCGACTTCGGCTTCGCGGCGGCCGCGCACCCGCACGACCGTGACACGCTCTACGTCGCGCCGCTCGATCCCGGTCACGCGCGCTGCATGCCCGACGGCCGCATGGCCGTCTGGCGGACCCGCGATGCCGGCGGATCCTGGCAGCGCCTCGAGCGCGGCCTGCCGCAGCAGGACGCGCACCTCGGCGTGCTGCGCGAGGGGATGGCGATCGACTCGCTCGACGAGCCGGGCCTGTACATGGGCACGAGCACCGGGCAGGTGTTCGCGAGCGCCGACGAGGGCGAGAGCTGGCAGGAGATCGCAAGCTACCTCCCCGCCATCGCCTCGGTCGAGGTGGCGGTGATCGCGTGATGCCCGCGATCCACGTTCACCTGCCCGCCACGCTGCCACCGCTCTTCCACGACCTGCCACGCCGCGTCGAGGTCGACGCCGCAACGGTCGCTGAGGCGCTCGAGCGGCTGGACGAGCGCTGGCCCGGCCTGCGCGACCGGCTCGCCGAGCCGGGCCCCGCGCTGCGCCGTCACATCAACGTCTACGTCGACCGCGAGCCCGCGGACCTCGACACGCGCCTGGTGACCGGCTCGCGGGTCGACGTGATCGCGGCCATCACCGGCGGCTGAGCCGACCGGCGCGGGCCGGGTGCGCAGACCGCACCATGCCCGTGTGACGTCGACGAGCGAGCAGGGGGCACCGCCGCGCTGGCTCCCGGCCGCGCCGGCCGTTTTCCTCGTGCTCTGGTCGGGCGGGTTCGCCGTCGCGAAAGTGGGTGTCGGAGACGCGGCGCCGATGACCTTCCTCGCTCTTCGCTACGGCCTCGTCGTGGCGCTGCTCCTGCCGCTCGTGCCGATCCTGCGACCGGCCTTTCCCGCGACCCGGCGCGCCTGGCTCGACCTCGTGATCGTAGGCCTGCTGATCCAGGCCCTCTACTTCGGGCTCTCGTACGTCTCGCTCGACGCGGGGATCTCGGCCGGAGCGCTCGCGCTGATCGTGTCGCTGCAGCCCGTGCTCGTCGGTCTGCTCGTCCCTCACCTCGCGGGCGAGCACGTCGGTCGCGTGCGCTGGGCGGGTCTGCTGCTCGGGCTCGCAGGCGCGGGGCTCGTGATCGCGGGACGCAGCTCGGTCGAGGCGACGAGCGTGATCGCGATCGCCTGCGCGGCCGGCGCGCTCGCCGCCATGACCTCGGGAACCCTCTACGAGAAGCGCTTCGGAATCGAGCACCACCCCGTCACCGCGAACCTCGTGCAGTGCGCCGTCGGCCTTGCCGCCACGCTGCCGATCGCGCTCCTCCACGAGGGCTTCCGCGCCTCCTGGTCGCCCGGGCTCGCAGGGGCGCTGGCGTACCTCGTCGTCGGCAACTCGATCATCTCGCTGACGCTCCTGCTCGCGATGATCCGCCACGGCGAGGCGTCACGCGTCTCGGCGCTGTTCTTCCTCGTCCCCCCGGTCGCGGCCGTGATCGCGTGGGCGCTGCTCGGCGAGCACATGCCACCTATCGCGTGGCTCGGCATGGCGATCGCAGCGGTGGGCGTGCTGATCGCGACGCGATCGCGACGCGAGGGGTGGGCCGAGTAGGGATCGAACCTACGACCTTGGGATTGAGAGTCCGCCCGAACAAGCTGCAGTCAACTGCGGGAAGCGGAATCTCCCTGCAAACCCGATGATCCGCGGCCGGGCCTAGTGAGGGACCCCTGTACACGACCGCCGTCGAAGCGATTCCACGACCTGCGCCGGCGCGGCTATTGCTCCCGATGTCGCACGTCGCGTCGCGTCGGCGAGCGGTGGCAACGCACTCGCGGTCGTCGAGCTGGCTCCGCTGCGCCGACGGCCGAGGTCAAATGTCCTCAGGCGGCCTGGCGTGGAGGACCTTGTCGAGGGTCAGCTTGCCGCCGGCGATCCTGTGTCCGTGCTAGTTAGAAGCTCTAGCGGAATGCCTCGTGGCGTCTGGCGGTGTCTCG
>JANLRV010000073.1:0-4718 GCA_031361905.1 Actinomycetes bacterium | reverse complement strand
CAAACGGAACCGCAACAGGCGATCACCGCCCAGGCGCCAGGCAGGTGCAAGCGCAACGCGCTTGCACCGATCAGAGGCCTGCTGCTACCCAGCAGCAGGCCGATGGCCGCCAGACACCGCGAGGCATTCTGTGAGAGCTTCTTAGCGGGAAGATCACGGCTCGCTCGCGCGTCCTGCCCGTGGCGGTCCGATAACCGAGGGAGCAATGCGATGTTGATGGATTGGTACGAGGAGGAGCTCGATCAGGCGATCGCGGCGGCCGAGGCCGCGCTCGCAGCGCTTCTCGCCGTCTCGGCGGATGCCTCGGACGACGATGTCCAAGCCCACGTCCAGGGAACGGCCTCGCGGGCCGAGAGCCTCGCGCAGGCGATCGCGCGAGCCGAGAGCGTGCTCGCGACCCTGCAGCCGCTCGCGGCGGCCGCAGCGCAGGACGATGACGTGCAGGCGCATCTGCGCCGGCTCGGGCCGGAGGCCGACGTGCAGCACGCGATCGCGCAGACCCAGAGCGCGCTCTCGCTCGCGAGACGGCTCACCGCCGCCGACCCGCGAGACGACGTTCACGCGCATGGCGCGAGTCCAGACGCCGGAGACGAGCTGCAGCAGAGCATCCGGCAGACCGAGGCGGCGCTCGCGACGATGCGCGCGATCCGCGCGTCCGCGCTCGAACGCCACCCCGGCTGATCACGCCGTGAACGCCGACGGGCGAGCGGCGATCGGCCGGATACGCCCACCCGTGCACGGCCGACCTCGTAGTCTCGCGGCATGACACGCTCGGCGGTCTTCGAGCTCCGGCACGGCTGCGTACGAGCCCGTTTCCGTCAGGCTCGCGGCAAGGACCGACACGAGGTTGGGGTGAGAGACCGCGGCGATCCTGCGCGCATCGTCGAGCAGGCCGGCGGCCGTGGCCTCGTCCGCAACGCGCAGAAGAACAGATCGATCAGTCTGCTCGTCGTGGGCCCGGTACAGGCTGATGGCGTCGGCCGAGGCGAGCAGCTCCTCGTCGCGGAAGAGGCTGACGGCACCGTCCGAAGGCTGGATGCTCGCGTGTGGGGGATCTCGTCCGTCACGCCGCGAGTTCCGTTCGCTTGTGCGATTTGCAAACGAGCAGGCTCGGAGCCGGGGCCTCCATCGATCAGCGCGTCCTCGCGTCGATACCTGCGGGGGACATCGACGCGTTCGCTCTCGCGGATGCTCACGGCGCGACACTTCCGCGCTACAGTCGCCCCGTGAGCGGCAGCGAGCGTCAGGCTGAGATCGCGCGGGCGCCCCTCGGCGTGGGCAGCCTCGCGGCGAACGTCGTGGTCCATGCCGCACGGTTGACGGTCGCGCTCGCGCGGGAAATGCACGACGGCGGCTCCGCCGCGCAGGCGCAGCGGATTGCGGCACGAGCCGATGCTCTCTCGGTCGCGAACGACATCGCGTTCGCGGCTGCAACCGGCCAGCTCGCAGCCTCGTCGAGTGGCCGGGGCGACGGCTACCTGCTTGCCGTCTCGCTCGGCGAGGCCGCCGAGGCGCCCCGCGTGATCGCGGAGGCGGCGTCCGACCTGGCGTCGCTCGCGGCCGATCTCGCCCTCGCCGGTGATGGCACGCGGCGCGCCGACTACCTCGGCATCGCGCGCCTCTCGGCGTCGGCGGCGGAGGCTTCTGCCCTGCTCGTGCGCGCGAACCTCGCGGTCGGCGAGGACGACTGGCGTCTGAAGGCGGCGACCGTGGCGGCCGCGCACGCCACCGATGCCGCTGAACGAGCCGCCGCGGGCGTGATCTAGCCGCCGGCGAGGCGACGTGCGAGCTCGCGTGCGATCGTCGCGGTCGGCTCGATGCCCTCTGCTGCGAGCGCGCTCTCGAGGTCGCTGAGCAGGCGGGCGCGCAAGGCCGCGTCTTGCTCGGCTCGCGCGACGATCGTGTCGATCTGCGCGCGCGCTGCCGGCAGCTCCGTCGCGGCGGCGACCCAGGCATGGGGCGCGGGCGGGAGCAAGGCGAGCAGGGCGGCGAGCTGCTCTTCGGGCAACGCTTCGTCAGTCATCGTGCTGACTGGACGCGAGCGCGACCTCGTTTCTTCCCTCGTAGGTTGCCCGCAGCTTTGCCAGGCAACGGCTGATGCGGCTCGCGATCGTGCCGCTCGGCAGGCTGAGTGCATCGCCGATCTGGCGATACGACTCGTCGCGACAGAAGAAACGATCGACGACCTCGCGGCAGTCGGGGGTCAGCGTCGCGAGCGCGTCGCGCAGCGAGAGCGCCTCGTCGATGCGCGCCATCTCGTCGTCGGGCGAGACCGCCTCGATCTCAGCCTCGAGCTCCTCACGGCCTGTCGAGCGGTGCCGGTCGACGCAGAGCCTTCGTGTCAGCTGGCCGATCCAGGGCCGCACGGCGTCGTCGCTTCGCAAGCTGCCGAGGTGCGTGTACGCGCGTGCGAAGACCTCCTGGAAGACGTCCTCGGCGTCGTGCTCGCGCAGGCGATAGGCGCGGGTCGCGATCGCGTAGACATAGCGCGAGTAGCGCTCGACGAAGACCGCCCAGGCCGCCTCGTCGCCGCTTCGCATGCGCCGCACGAGCTCGGCATCGGGAAGCTCGGCGAGCGCCATCGCCGAGTCGGGTCGGGTCGGCGAATCGCCCACCGATACGTGGTGCGTGCTGGCCGGCATCCGCCGACTGTACGCGACTGCGAGCAAGCTTGTGCGGAACGGCTCAGCTGCCGCCCTGCGAGAATCGCCCGGTGAAGGTCACCGTGATCGGCTGCTCGCCCGCCTGGCCAAACGCCGGCGGCGCCCACTCCGGGTACCTCGTCGAGGGCTCGGGGCGCCTGCTGCTCGACTGCGGTCCGGGCGTGCTGGCGCGGCTGCGGGCGTCCGAGGGCTGGCCGCTCGTCGACGCGATCGTGCTCACGCACCTGCACCTCGACCACTTCGGCGACATCGTGCCCTGGATCTTCGGCGCGGCCTTCGGAGCCGGGCGCGGCCGGCCGGCCCCGCAGCTCTGGGTCCCGTCGCCGTGCCTCGCCGATCTGCAGGCGCTCGGCGAGCGGCTGTCGTTCGGCCCCGTGCTCGGTCGCGCCTTCGACCTGCGGAGCTACGACGACGGCGTCGAGTTCGACGCTGCCGGATTCCCGGTCACGCCGTTCCGGGTCCCGCACTACGACCAGGTCGCGTTCGCGCTGCGGGTCAGCGGCCCCGGTGGCGTCGTGGCCTACTCGGGCGACTCGGCTCCCAGCGCAACGCTGTCTCGCGTCGCCGCCGACGCCGATCTGTTCCTCTGCGAGGCGACGCTCGCCGACAGCGGCTCAGAGGGCGAGCTGCGCGGACATCTCTCCGCCGAGGAGGCGGTCGACGCGGCCGCCGCCGCGCGTGCGCGCCGGCTCGTGCTGATCCACCGACCCGACGAGCTGCCGACGCCGGCCGGCGTCGAGCGTGCCCGCGACGGCGACGTTCTGACGGTCTGAGGGTCCGGCTACCGGCCCGCTCGGCCCTGCAGGACCTTCGCGAGAGCCGCGAGCAGCGCCACCTGGTCGGCTCGGCCGGCCTCCGAGGTGGTGCCGGCGAGCGTCTCGGCGAGCCGCGCGACGGCCTGGATCTCATCCGGCTCGCCCGCGAGCACACGGCGGACGCGACGCGCGCGCTGCAGCTGGAGCAGCGCGAGCGCGGCCTGGTTCGCGAACTGGCCGAGCAGGTCGATCTCCTCGAGCGCGAAGCCCGGGCGCAGCGGCCGGTCGAGCACGTTGATCACTCCGAGCGCATCGTCTGCGTGCAGGAGCGGCGCGCACATCAGGCTCTGCGGCACGAACCCGGTGCGTTGCGCCGCCTCGCGCGAGAACCGCGAGTCCTTCGCCGTGTCGTTGATCACGAGGGGCTGGCGGGTCGTCAGGACCCAGCCCGCGACTCCCGTCCCGGACGGGATGCGCGTGCCGACGAGCGACTGCTCGCCCTCGCCCGAGACCGCCTCGAAGACGAGCTCGTCGGCCGCCTCGTCATAGAGGAAGACCGACGCGGCCTTGGCATGGAAGATCGAGCGAGCCACGTTGACGATCGACCCGAGCAGGGCGCGCTGCTCGCCCTCGGCCGCCATCACGCCGGCGGCGACCGCGGCCTGCAGATCCTGGTCAGTCATCGGTCGTCCTCGTGTTGTCGGCGAGCAGCATCAGCAGGTGCTTCACCGCAGCGGGCGTGAGCGTCGGATGCTTGGCGCGGATCAGCGCGCAGATGCCGCTGATGTGCGGCGTCGCGAAGCTGTTTCCGGTCGCCGTGATCGTGCCGCCGTCCTGCCAGGCGACCTCCACGTCGACGCCGCGCGCGAACAGCTCGACCGGCGGCTCGGGATTGGCGTACCACGTGAGCGCGTCGGGCTGGTCGTGGCTGCCGACGCTGATCACGCTGGCAAAGCGCCAGGGGAACGACTCGACCGGCATGTTGTGCGCCGAGGCGATCACCAGCGAGCGCTGGAAGAATCCCTGGTCTGCGAGCTCGTGCAACCCCGCCTGCCACTCGGCATTCGTCGTCGAGAGGCTCAGATTGATCACGTCGTAGCGCTCGCGCAGCGCCTCGCGGAGCCCCTCGAGCAGGATCGCGCCGCTGCCGGTGAAGCCCGCGCCGAGCACGCGCACGCTGTGGATCTCGCAGTCGGGCGCGATCGAGCGAATCACGCCCGCGCAGGCGTTGCCGTGCCCGCAGAGGTCGCCCTGGTCGTCCGGCTCGATGTTGAGGACGCGGTCGTGGTCGCGCGCGACG
>JANLRV010000018.1:0-3989 GCA_031361905.1 Actinomycetes bacterium | reverse complement strand
GCGCGCTCGAAGGCGGCGACCGTCGAGCAGGCGATCGTGGATTCGGTGACCATGGCGCGCGGGGCGTTCTCGCTCGTGCGTGCGAGAACCGTCTAATGGGTGGTGGCGACGCCGCGAAGCGGAATCACTAAGACCCGCGAGGCCCTTTGGGGCTTCTGCGCGGCGGTGGGGGTCTGACCTTTTCGGGGTCAGACCCCGCTCAGGAAGCTCTCAGAGTTCTCTCAGGAAACGGGCTCGGGCTCAGCCTTCCGGGCCCGAGCTCACGAACAGCGTCACCTGCACCGGCGCATAGCGCGGGCGTGTCTCGTCCGGCGCTTGCTCGATCACCGTTCCCGCCGGGCGGTCGTCCGCCACGCGCTCGACCGTGACCGAGTAGTCGGACTTCACCGCGAGCAGGCTCCGCGCGGCCTGCTCGCGCTTGCCGATCACGTTCGGCACCACGATCCAGCGCTGGTGGGCGGGCGCGATGCCGACCCGGATCGTGGAGCCCAGCCTCGCGTACTGGTAGGGAGCGGGGTCCTGGAAGAAGACCGTCCCGGGAGTCACCTCCTGGACCGGCTCGATCGGCACGACCTGCAGCTTGAGCGCGCCGATCCGCAAGCTCGCGCGCTCGGCCTGCACGCGGGTCGAGCCCATCAGGTTCGGCACGAGGCTCGGCGTAGCCGGGCACGGTGCCGCGTCCTTGGGGATCGCCCAGTAGGCGAGCACGAGGCTGCGCGCCTGCCGGCAGCCGACGTAGGAGAGCTTGTTCGTGACCCGGTCGATCAGCACCGACTGGCCGGCGATCGGCCGCGCGTGGTTCCAGTTGCGCTTGGGCTGGCTCTGCAAGGCACGCTCCATGAAGTCTCCCCAGATCTGCGCCGGGTAGGTGCCGCCGAAGACGGGGCGGCCGCGGTAGGAGTGCGCCATCGAGACGAGCCGGTTGATGTTCTTGTCACCGACCCAGACCGCCGTCACGAGGTTCGGCGTCATCCCGATGTACCAGGCGTCGGTGAAGTTCTCGGTCGTGCCCGTCTTGCCCGCGGTCGGCCAGGGGAAGCCGGAGAGGCTCGTCGCCGCCGTGCCGCTGCGCGGGACGGTGCGCAGCACGTCGATCGCGGTGCGCGCGATGTTGTCGTCGATCACGCGCGTCGCGACGGGCTTGTTGAAGAGGATCTTGCCCTTCGAGTCGGTGATCTTCGTGATCGAGCGCGGGTCGACCGACGCGTCTCCCTGGGCACCCGGTGCCGGCGTGCCGAACAGCACCGATCCACCGACCCGCACGCCCTTGCTCGCGAGCGTCGCGTAGGCGTGGGCCATCTCGAGCGCCGAGACCCCCTGGCGGATGCCCCCGAGCGCGATCGCGGGCACCGGATCGATCGGCCGCCGGATCCCCATCAAGTGGGCGATGTCGGCGACGGGCTTGGGCCCGATGCGCATGATCAGCTGGGCGTAGACGGTGTTGTCCGACACGGTCGTCGCGCGCGCGAGCGTGATCGGCCCGAGATACTGGCCATTGTCGGTCTCGACCGACCACGGCGCACCGTCGAGCTGGATCAGCTGGCGCGAGGAGTTGAAGGTCGACTGCGGCAGGATCCCGTGCTGGAGCGCCGCGAGCAGCACGAACGTCTTGAACGACGAGCCTGGCTGCCGGTGGGAGAGCGTCGCGAGGTTGAAGTGGGGGTTCTGGGTCGGATAGTCCGGGAACACGTCGATGCACTGCTTGACGAACTTGCGCTTGTGCTTGAACGTCGTGCACTTGCGGTGGGAGCGGATGAAGACGTCGTCGGAGCGATACCAGCGGCCGCCCACCATCGCCCGTACCGCGCCCGAGCTCGGCTCGATCGAGACGAGCGTGCCGTCGAGCCGCGTGCCGCCGAGGCGATGGCGCAAGGCCTGCAAGGCCTGCCGCTGCATGCGCAGGTCGAGCGTCGTGCAGACCTTCAGCCCGAGGCCGAGGCTGCGATCGCGCCCGAACCGGTCCACGCCGTATTTCGCGCGCAGCTGCTGGCGCACGTAGTCGACGAACGCCTCGGCGTTCTCGCGTCTGGCGGTCTGCACGCCGACCTCGTGGCCGGGCGGGGTCAGCGGCGATCCCTTCGCCTGCAGGTACTGGAACTGGTCGATCGAGCCCTGCTCGAGCAGCTTGCCGAGCACGACGTCGCGACGCTCCCTGGCCTTTCTCGGGAAGCGCTCGGGGTCGTAGGCGGTCGGGTTCTGGACCATGCCGGCGAGCAGCGCCGCCTGCGCTACGGTGAGCTTCGAGGCCGAGCGGTTGAAGTAGATCTCCGCGGCCGCCTCGACGCCGTATGCCTGGTTGCCGAAGTAGACGGTGTTCAGGTACGTCTCGAGGATCTTCTTCTTCGACCAGTTCTGCTCCATCTCGTAGGCGATCGCCGACTCGAAGAGCTTGCGCCGGAACGTGCGGTTGAGCGCGCCCTCGGGGCGCCAGAGGTTCTTCGCGACCTGCTGCGTGAGCGTCGATCCGCCCTGCGCGAGCTTGCCGGACCACGCGTTCACGGCGGTCGCGCGTGCGAGGCCGATCGGATCGATCGCGCCGTGCTGGAAGAACCGCCGATCCTCGATCGCGACGATCGCCTCCTGCATCACGGGACGGATCGCCGAGAGCTTGATGAGCACGCGGTTCTCGTCGGAGCGGAGCGTGGCGATCTTGGTCTTGCAGTCCTTGCCGGCATAGATCGCGCCGTTCGCGCGCTGCTCGAGCTGGCCCGACCGGGCGAGGTTCTTCAGGTCGATGCTCGCGAGCTCCTGGGCCAGCGCGGTGGCGAAGCCGAAGATCAGTCCACCGACGGCGAGGACCGTCCAGGCGACCGCCCCGAGCACGAAGCGGAGCCGCCGGGCGCGCTGGCGCTTGCGGGCAGCGGGCGGCGGCGTGAAGTTGAACGCGCCGGCGGGATCGGGCGGGGGAGTGAGCGCCATCTCGAAGACCGCGGGGTCGAGCCGCGTACCGGCACCCTACGTCATCTACCGGGGTATTTGCAGGAGCAATCGCGGGCAGATCCGTCATCTGACCGATTGCGTCGGGGTCGCCCGTCGGCCAGGCTCCGTGAACGCGACAAGGAGAGCTTTCGATGGCGACGGGTCTCGTCTGGCACGAGCGGTACATGTGGCACGACACCGGGCACGCGGGCGGGCCGCTTCCCGCCGGCGGCTGGATCGAGCCGCACGTGCACGCCGAGAATCCCGACACGAAGCGCCGGATGCGCAACCTGCTCGACGTCAGCGGACTGCTCTCGCAGCTCACGCACGTGGAGCCTCGCGATGCCACGATCGACGAAGTGTGCCGCTTCCACACGCGCGAGTACGTCGAGCGGATCCGGGCGCTCTCGGCCGAGCGCGGTGGCGATGCGGGCGGACTGACGCCGTTCGGTCCGGGCTCGTTCGAGATCGCGCTGCGCTCGGCGGGAGGCACGATCGCCGCGATCGACGCCGTGCTCGATGGCACCGTTGCGAACTGCTATGCGCTCGTCCGACCACCCGGCCACCACGCGATCGCCGATTCCGGCATGGGCTTCTGCATCTTCGGCAACGCGGCGATCGGGGCGCACCACGCGCGCCAGACGCGCGGGCTCGAGCGCGTCGCGATCGTCGACTGGGACGTGCACCACGGCAACGGCACGCAGGCGGCGTTCTACGGCGATCCCTCGGTGCTGACGATCTCGCTGCACCAGGACAACAACTTTCCCCCGGGCTCGGGCTCGCTCGACGAGAGCGGAGAGGGGGCAGGCGAGGGCTTCAACATCAACGTGCCGCTGCCGCCCGGATCGGGTGTCGGCGCCTACGTATCGGCATTCGAGCGCGTCGTCTGCCCGGCCCTGCGCGCGTTCCAGCCACAGCTCGTGATGGTGGCGAGCGGCTTCGACGCGAGCGGGATGGACCCGCTCGCCCGCCAGATGATGCACTCCGACGGCTATCGCGAGCTGACGAGGCTGCTGATGGAGGTTGCCGACGAGTGCTGCGAGGGCCGCCTCGTGATGACGCACGAGGGC
>JANLRV010000239.1:0-24097 GCA_031361905.1 Actinomycetes bacterium | reverse complement strand
CCCCGGGCGCCCCCCTCGCGGGCGCCCGCCCCCCCCGCACCCCCAGCCATGGCAGCCCACCCCCGCGACCGCCGGCACAGCCTGACCGCGAGGCGCCATCGCGCCGGCCTCGCGTTCTCGCTGCCGGTGCTGGCGCTCGTCGGCGCGCTCCTCTTGTATCCGATCGGGCAGAGCGTCTACTACAGCTTCACGCAGTGGGACGGGCTGACCGCGACCTGGGTCGGCACCGCCACCTACTCGCGGCTCTTCGCGAGCCCCGACTTCCAGCAGGTGCTCGAGAACAACGCGCTGCTCGTGCTGGCGATCCCGATCGCGATCGGGGTGCCGCTCGCGATCGCCTTCCTGCTCTCGAGCCACCTCCCCGGCTGGCGGTTCTTCCGCACGGTGTTCTTCTTGCCGACGGCCGTCTCGTGGGTCGTGATCGGCGCGATCTCGGCGCGCTTCTTCGCCGACGAGGGGATCCTGCAGCGGCTGCTCGCCTCGATCGGCCTCGGCAGCCTCCACCCCGACATGCTCTCGCATCCTCGCTCGGCGCTCGCGGCCGTGATGATCACGTTCATCTGGGGGATGTTCGGCACGAACCTGATCATCTTCCTCGCCGGCATGTCGACGATCGACGAGTCGCTCTACGACGCGGCCCGGGTCGACGGCGCCGGGCAACTGCGCGTGCTCGCCTCGATCACCCTGCCGCTCTTGCGCCGGTTCGTCCAGTTCGCCTTCATCATCACGCTGATCTCGGCCTTCACGGCGATCTTCAGCCTGATCTACGTGATCACCGGCGGTGGCCCCGGCTTCGCCACGACGACGCTCGAGTTCTACGGCTACAAGCAGGGATTTGCAACCGGCGACTTCGGCACCGCCGCGACGGCGGGCGTGCTGCTCTTCATCGCGGTGGCGGTCGTCAGCATCGCGCAGGTGCGCCTCTTCAGAGGAGGCGACGAGTGACCGCGCGCCGGCTCTCGCGCCCGCTGATTTACGCGATCCTCGCCGGGATCACGGTCGTGATGCTCTATCCGTTCTACTACATGATCTCGACGTCGCTGCAATCGAGCGACCAGTACCAGCTCGGCGGCGGATTCTCGCTCGCGAGCTGGCGGCACCTCTTCGACGTGCTTCCCGTGTGGCGGCAGCTGCTCAACTCGACGATCGTCTCGCTGGGTGGCATCGCCGTGATCCTGCTGGTCAGCACGATGGGCGGCTACGCCTTCGCGATCCTGCGCTACCGGGCCGTCACGGTCTCATTCCTGCTCGTGGTCGGGGCCATGATGGTGCCGCTGCAGTCGATCATCGCGCCCGAGTTCATCAACGTCGTCGACTACTGGCGGATCAACCACCTCGACTCCGCGATCATCGTCTACGCCGCGCTCGGCGCGCCGTTCTCGACGTTCCTGATGACGACCTACCTGCGGCGCATCCCGATCGACATCCTCGAGGCGGCGATGATCGACGGGCTCGGCTGGGGGCGCGCGTACCTGCGCGTGATCATCCCGCTCGCGCGACCGGCGATGGCCACGATCGCGGTGCTGCAGTTCATCCAGATCTGGGACGACCTGCTCGTCGGGCTGCTCTTCCTGCAGGACCCGAACGTGCGGCCGATCACGGTCGGACTCGCCACGATTCCCGGCCAGCACGGCCTCGACGTGCCGCTGCTGATGGCGGGCTCGCTCGTGAGCGCGCTGCCTGCGGTGCTCGTCTACCTGATCTTCCAGCGGTACCTGATCACCGGGCTGACGATGGGCATGGGCAAGTAGGGCATGCCTAGTACCGCTCGCCGGCCGGTGCCGGCAGCGCGTCGAGCCGCGCGAGCTCCCCCTCGCCGAGCACCACCCCGGCCGCGGCGGCGTTCTCCTCGAGGTAGGCGATCCGCTTCGTGCCCGGGATCGGGATCACGCTCGGTCCTTGCGCCAGCAACCACGCGAGCGCGACCTGCGCGGGGGTGCAGCCGAGCGTGCTCGCGACGGCGCGCACCTCGTCGACGATCGTCTGATTCTGCGCGATCGCCTCGTCCGTGAAGCGCGGGTTGATCGCCCGGTAGTCGTCGGCTCCAACCGATCCCGGCGTGACCGTCCCGGTGAGGAACCCTCGCCCGAGCGGCGCGAACGGGATGAACGCCGCGCCCTGCGCCTCGCACCACGGGAGGACGTCGGCGAGGGCGCCGCGCGTCCACAGCGAGAGCTCCGACTGGACGCTCGCGATTGGGTGGATCGCCTGGGCCAGCTCGAGCTGCTCGACGGACACCTCTGAGAGCCCGATCGCGAGGACCTTTCCCGCCTCGACGAGCTCGGCCATCGCGCCCCAGGTCTCGGCGAGCGGAACGTCCGGATCGACCCGGTGCAGCTGGTAGAGGTCGATCCGGTCGGTGCGCAGGCGCAGGAGCGACGCGTCGACGGCGCGCCGGACGTGCTCCGGGCTGCCGTCGCGCAGCTCCTCGTACGCCGCGGCGTCCCCGATCACGATCCCGCACTTCGTCGCCAGCACGGCCTCGTCGCGCCGGCCATCGAGAGCGCGGCCGACGAGCCGCTCGTTCGTGAACGGCCCGTAGACGTCGGCGGTGTCGATCAGCGTGACCCCGAGCTCGAGCGCCCGCTGGATCACCGCGATCGATCGGGCCTCGTCGCGGTCGGCCGCGTCGTAGGCCCAGCTCATGCCCATGCAGCCGAGCCCGATCGCGCCGGCAGTCAGGCCGGCGGAGGGGAACGCGCGTCGCGGAATCACGACGAGAGCTCACCCGGGATCGAGCCGTCCGGGATCTCGAGGACGACGCCGAGCGTCGTGCCGCCATCGACGACGAGGTCCTCTCCGGTGATGTACGACGCGTCATCCGATGCCAGGAAGAGAATCGAGTTCGCGATCTCTACCGGCTCGCCGAAGCGGCGCAGCGGGACGCGCTTGAGGTACTCGGGACCCGCGACCGGATCGTCGATCAGCGGTGACCCGAGCCGCGTCCGGATGATGCCGGGACAGACGGTGTTGACGCGGATCCCGTGCTCGGCGAGATCGAGCGCCGCGTTGCGCACGAACGTCAGCACCCCGCCCTTGGTGGCGCTGTAGTGCGCGGTGCCCTGCTCGACGTAGAACGCGTTCGTCGACGATGTCACAACCATCGCTCCGCCGCGACCGTGTGCGGCCATCGCGAAGCCCGCCTCCTGGACCGACAGGAACACGCCGGTCAGGTTGACCGAGATCATCCGGTTCCAGCGAGCGTCGTCGATCTCGAGCAAGGGGCAGAGATCGCCGATGCCGGCCTGTGCGGCGAGCACGTCGATGCCGCCGTACTGCTCGCAGGCCGCGACGGCTCGGTGGACGTCCGCGCGCGCCGCGACGTCGCCCGCGACCGCCGTCACCGGTCCGAGCGCCGACAGCTCGCCGGCGGTCTGCTCCAAGAGCTTCGCATCGAGATCGAAGATCACGACCGACCCGCCCTCTTCCAGGAACCGCTTCGCGATCGCCTTGCCCATCCCTTGCGCGGCCCCGGTCACCAGCACTGCCTTGCCGTCGAACTTCCCCATGACGCTCCTCGTCGCTCGCGTTGTTCAGGTAGACCATGCCAGCGATGCCGATCGGCATCCAATCATTCCGGAGCACGAGATGGTTCTGAGCGAGCTCGAAACCCCCGCCCTGATCGTCGATCGCGCTGCGCTCGTCGCGAACATCGCCGCCGCCGATCGCCTGCTGCGCGGCACGGGCAAGCGCCTGCGACCCCATGTGAAGACCCACCGGACGCCAGCGATCGCGTTGCTGCAGCAGACCGCCGAGGCGCGCGGCGTGACGTGCGCGACGGTCGGCGAGGCCGAGGCCATGGCCGAGGCCGGGATCACCGACATCCTGATCGCGAACGAGATCGTCTCGGCGGCGAAGATCGAACGCGTGGTCTCGCTCGCAACGCGCGCGGCCATGGCCGTCGCCGGCGATGCCGCCGAGCCCGTGCTCGCGCTCTCGGCCGCCGCCGCTCACGCCGGCGTCGTCGTCTCCGTGTTGGTCGACCTGGACGTCGGGCTCGGGCGCTGCGGCGTGCGCTCCGCCCAGCAGGCGCTCGAGCTCGCCCGCGTCGTGCGCGACGCTCCGGGGCTCCGGTTCGCGGGCCTGATGGGCTACGAGGGGCGGCTGCGGCACGCGGCAGCCGACCGGGCCCGGCGCGTGACGGGCGCCTTCGCCTCGCTCGCGGACGCGAGACGGCTGATCGAGAGCGCCGGCCTCGAGGTGCCGGTCGTGTCGGGTGCCGGCACGTCCACGCTGCTCGAGGCCCTCGAGGAGACGGGCGTGACCGAGATCCAAGCCGGCACCTATGCCCTGATGGAGCATGACCTCGACGAGCTCGGCCTGCCCTTTCGCTGTGCCGTCGCGCTTCGCTCGACGGTGATCTCGAGGGCCGGGTCCCGCGTCGTCGTCGACGTCGGTCGCAAGACCGCGGGATGCGAGTACGCGCTGCCCGCACCGACGGACGGCGGGGTCGCCGTCTCGGTCAGCGAGGAGCACACCGTGCTCGAGTACCCGGGCGCAGGTCCAGCGCTCGGTGCGACGGTCTCGCTCATCCCGTCGAACGTCCGCACGACGTTCAACCTGCATGACGTCGCCTGGCTCGTGCACGGAGATGACATCGTGGAGCGCCTCGACGTGACGGCCCGGGGGCGCTCGAGCTGACCGCTGCTTGCTTTCGGCTGGCGCAATCGGTAAAAGAACTGCATGCAGATCGGCATCGTCGGCTCGGGGCAGATCGGCACCGATCTGCCCGTCAAGCGCGACGCTGCACGCGATGGATCGATCTCGTGACCGACGCGAGATCGGCAACTGCACACAGATGAACGCACGAGCGGTCACGATCTTCGATGCGACGCTGCGCGACGGCTCGCACGCGATCCGGCACCAGTTCACGCTCGCGCAGGTGCAGGCGATCGCGAGCGGCCTCGACGCCGCCGGCGTCGCCTCGATCGGCGTCGGCCACGGCGACGGGCTCGGCGGCTCGTCGCTCCAGCTCGGGACCTCGCTGCACGCCGACGACGAGCTGATCGCCGCCGCCGCCGGAGCGCTCACACGCGCCCGTCTCGCCGTCACGCTCGTGCCCGGAATCGGCACGAAGGATCACCTGCGGCGCGCCGCCGAGCTCGGCGCACGCCTCGTCCGGATCGCGACGCATTGCACCGAGGCGGACGTCAGCGTTCAGCACATCGCGCTCGCCCGAGAGCTCGGCCTGGACGTGCACGGCGACCTGATGATGCCGCACCTGACCGATCCGCAGAGCCTCGCCGAGCAGGCGGCGATGATGGCCGCGGCCGGCGCCCAGGGAGTCCATGTGATGGACTCGGCCGGCGCCCTCGTGCCCGATGCGGTGCGCTCCCGGATCGCGGCGATGCGCGAGCGCCTCGGTCCCGACGTGCTGCTCGGCGTGCACATGCACGACAACCTCTCGCTCGCGATCGCGAACACGCTGGCGGGAATCGAGGAGGGCGCCACGCTCGCCGATGCATGTCTCGTCGGCCTGGGCGCGGGCGCCGGCAACGCGCGCACCGAGGTGCTCGCGGCCGTGCTCTCGAAGCTCGGCATCGAGACCGGCCTCGACGTGTTCGCGCTGCAGGACCTCGCCGACGCCGTGGTGCGACCGATCGGCGCCCCGGTGATCGACCGGCTCACGGCGACGCTCGGCTACGCCGGCGCGCCCTCCAGCCTGCTCGCCGCGGCGCAGCGGGCCGCCGAGCGCTTCGGCGTCGATCCGCGAGACGTGCTCGTCGGGCTCGGCCGGCGCGGCGCGGTGACGGGCCAGGACGACCTCGCGCTCGAGCTCGCCGGCCAGCTGGCGCAGGCGGGGACGCGATGACCGAGGTCTACGCGCAGCTCCGCGAGGAGCTCCTCTCCGGGGCCTTCGAGCCCGACCGCCCGATCTCGCAGATCAAGCTGGCCCACCGTCTCGGCATCTCGCGCACGCCGCTCCGCGAGGCCCTCCGCATGCTCCAGCGGGACGGGCTGATCAGCTCGGAGCCGAACCGGCAGGTGCGGGCGACGGCGCTCTCGGTCAC
This sequence comes from Actinomycetes bacterium, assembly GCA_031361905.1. Lineage (GTDB taxonomy): Bacteria > Actinomycetota > Thermoleophilia > Gaiellales > JALYLC01 > JANLRV01. Next base: position 18,086 of record JANLRV010000239.1, on the reverse strand, counting down.
CGACCTCGAGGAGCTGTACGCTTCCCGCATTGCGATCGAGGCGCTCGCGCTGCGGATCACGCTGCCGCGCAGCACGGCCTCCGACCTCGACGACCTCGAGCACGCCCTCGGAGCGATGACCGCCGCCGCGATGGATCGGGACGTGGAGAGCTGGGAGGAGCCACATCGACGCTTCCACGGCCTCCTCCGCAGGCACGCCGGACCGCGCATCGGACGCATCGCCGACGAGCTCGCGGCGCACAGCGAGCGCTACCGGCGCGTCTACCTGACCGAGCCGATCGCGTGGTCGTCGGCCGCAGCCGAGCACTCGGCGATCGTCGAGGCGTGCCGCGCCGGCGACGATCGGGTCGCCGCCAACCGGCTCGCCCGGCACCTCGCCCGAACCGCCCTGACCGTGATCGCCTCGCTCGCCCCCGAGCACGACGCCCTGCCGGTGCGCGCCGCGGTGCGGCTCGTGGTCGCGCTCCCCGACTCGAAGGAGGACCAATGATCCTGTGCGACGACCTCGCTCTCCCGGAAGGACCGCTCGCCCTCGGCGACGGCACCTGGCTCGTCACCGAGCTCGCGCTCCGTCGCGGCTGCGTCTCGCACGTGCTCGCGGACGGCACCCGCCGGGAGATCGTCAAGACGGGCCGGCCGAACGGCCTCGCCAGGACGGCGGACGGACGGATCTGGGTGGCCGAGACGCTCACGCCCGCGATCCTCACGATGACGCTCGACGGTGCCACGACGACCGAGCTGACGAGCGTCGGCGACGTGCCGCTGCTGTGGCCGAACGATCTCTGCGTCGGCCCGGACGGCGCGCTCTACATCACCGATTCGGGGGCGCTGGTCTCGGAGTTCCTCGACGGCGACTACCCCAAGCCGGGCTTCGCGTCGGTCAAGGCCGACGGCAAGGTCATCCGCTTCGACCCGTCGACGGGCGAGACGAGCATGCTCGATCGCGGCCTCCAGTTCGCGAACGGCATCGCCTTCGATCGCGCCGGCAACCTCTACGTCTCGGAGACGAACACGGGCGAGGTCTACCGCTACCCGTCCGAGGGCGGCCGCATCGTCGCGCGGCGCGAGCCGTTCGGCAACGTGCTCTGGCCCGAATGGCAGGGCGAGGGCGCCGTGCGCGGCCCCGACGGGATGGCCTTCTCGGCTGACGGCCGACTCTGGGTGGCGGTCTTCGGCCAGGGCGACGTCACCGTGCTGAATCCCGACGGCAGCTGGGAGCGGCGGATCCCGCTCGAGGGCAAGTCGCCGACGAACGTCGCCTTCGGGCTCGGCGGCGACCCGCGCATTTTCGTCACCGAGGACGAGCTCGGGCAGCTCACCGTTCACGAGGTGGACGCGGTCGGCCTCGAGCTGCTCGCATGATCAGCCGCACCGGCGTCGAGCCGGGACAGACGCTCGACGAGGTCGCGACGCCGTCGCTCGTGATCGATCTGGACCGCATGGATCGCAACATCGCGACCTGGCAGGAGATCGCCACCCGCAATGGCAAGCGCTTCCGGCCGCACGTCAAGACGCACAAGATCCCCGAGATCGCGTTGCAGCAGCAGGCCGCGGGCGCGTGCGGGATCGCAGCCGCGAAGCCCGCCGAGCTCGAGCCGTTCGTCGAGGCCGGCTGCCGCGACGTCGTGCTCGCCTACCCGACGGTGGGCACGGACAAGTGGCAGCGTCTGGCTCGCCTCGCGCGCGAGGCCAAGGTGACGGTGAACGTCGACAGCGAGCTCGGGGTGCGCGGGCTCAGCGCCGCCGCCACCGCCGCCGGCGTCACCGTGCAGGTCCAGATCGAGATCGACACGGGCCTCAACCGCTGCGGTCTCGATCTCGCGGACCACGCCGGAATCCGCTCGTTCGCGACGCTGATCGGCACCCTGCCGGGCCTCGAGCTCGAGGGCGTGACGACGCATCGCGGAAAGTTCAACGAGCGCCTCGCGGCGATGACGAACGAGCAGGCGGGCCGTGAGGAGGGCGAGCTGCTGGTGGAGGTCGCCGAGCGCCTCCGCGCCGACGGCTTCTCGATCCGCGAGGTCACCGCAGGCGGAACGATCAGCGGTCGCGGCGTCGCCGAGGTCGCGGGCATCACCGAGCTGCGAGCCGGCACCTACGTCTTCAACGACGCGATGCAGGTCGAGTTCGGCGCGGCGGGCGAGCACGAGGTCGCGGCCTTCATCCTCACCACGGTCGTGAGCACGCGGCGTCCCGGCTGGGCGACCGTCGATGGCGGGTCGAAGACGTTCAGCGGCGATCGTGCGGTCGTCGGCACGCAGATCGGCAAGCCGGCCGGCATCGCGCACGCGCTCGACATCGACGCCACGGTGATGCGCATCACCGAGGAGCACGGGATGCTCGAGCTCGGCGAGGGGGTCAGCGTCGAGCCGGGGCAGAAGCTGCGGTTCACGCCGTTCCACGTGTGCACCGCAGTGAACCTCTGCGACGAGCTCGTCGGCATGCGCAACGGGATCGTCGAGAAGGTCTGGCCCGTGCTCGCACGCGGCAAGCGCACCTGAATCCACCACGAAGAGGAGAGCCGACGTGCCCAAGCACGTGATCCAGACAGACAAGGCCGGGCCTCCGCTCGGCGCCTACTCGCAGGGCATCCGTGCCGGCGACTTCATTTTCGTGACCGGCTGCGGACCGATCGATCCGACCACCGCGCAGGTCACGGGAGCGACGGTCGAGGAGCAGACCGAGGTCGTGATCAACAACCTCGAGGCGATCCTGCAGGCCGGCGGGGCCACCCTCGCGGACGTCGTCAAGGCGACCGTCCACCTGCTCGACGAGACTGAGTTCCCTCGTTTCAACGAGGTCTACGCGCGCCGCTTCCCCGAGCCGCGGCCGGCCCGCACGACGGTCGGCAGCGGGCTGCGCCAGGTCCCCGGCATGCGGGTCGAGATCGACCTGATCGCGTACACGGGCGACTAGCGAGTGGAGCCCATCGGACTGACGGCCGGCCGAGTCGCCGGCAAGCGCGCGATCATCACGGGCGCCGGATCGGGCATGGGCCGGGCAGCCGCGCAGCGGTTCTCTGCCGAGGGCGCCGAGGTGGCGCTGCTCGACATCGACGAGAGCGCCATCGCGGCCGTCGCGGCCGAGCTGGGCGGGGGGCCTCGCGTGCTCGCGCTGCCCGTCGACGTTCGCGATGAGGCGCAGGTGGAGGCGGCCGTCGCGCAGGCGACGTCCGCCTTCGGCGGCCTCGACACGGTCGTCGCCAACGCCGGAGTCCAGCTCGCCGGCCAGGACGACCGTGCCGATCGCCTCGACCTGGCGGTCTGGCAGCGCACGGTCGACATCAACCTGACCGGCATCTTCCTGACCTGCAAGCACGGGCTCCGTGCGCTGCTCGAGAACGGGGGCGGCAGCGTGGTCTGCACGGCCTCGCCGACCGGGCTCTACGGCTGCGCCGCCGGCTACGACGCCTACAGCTCGAGCAAGGCCGGGGTCTACGGGCTCGTCCGCGTGATGGCGGCCGACTACGCGAGCTCGGGCATCCGCGTCAACGGCGTGATCCCCGGCTACACCGACACCGCGATGACGAGCTGGGTCGACGAGGAGGCCAGGCGCGGCCTGCTCGCGACCATCCCGCTGGGACGCGCGGGCACCGCCGAGGAGGTCGCCTCCGTGATGCTCTTCCTGGCCTCGGACGAGGCCTCGTACGTGACGGGCGCCGTCTGGGCGGCCGATGGCGGAATGACGGCGATCTGAGCGATGATCGCCGCGCGCCTCCACGGAAAGCACGACATCCGGGTCGACACGGTCGAGGCACCGGCCGACCTCCGCCCGGGCGAGATCCGCGTCCGCCCGCAGTGGTGCGGGATCTGTGGATCAGACCTGCACGAGTACGAGACCGGCGGTCTCTTCGTTCCCGCCGAGAACAAGCCGCAGATCCTCGGCCACGAGTTCTCGGCCGAGGTCATCGAGGTTGCCGAAGACGTGCGCTCGGTGCGCGTCGGTGATCGGGCCGCCATCCTGCCGCACGTCTTCTGCGGCTCGTGTCACTACTGCATTCGCGGTCGCCAGGCGCTCTGCCAGACGCTGCGGATCACCGGCATGAGCTGGCCCTGGGGCGGGCTCGCGACCGAGGCGGTCGTGCCGGGCTACCAGGCCGTGCGGCTGCCCGACGACGTGTCGTATGAGCAGGGCGCCCTGCTCGAGCCGCTCGCGAGCGCGGTCCGGGGGGTCGAGCGATCGGGGCTGAGGGCGGGGGACTCGGTGCTGATCGCGGGCGCCGGTCCGATCGGCCAGCTCTCCGTGCTGGCCGCCGTGGCCGCCGGCGCGGCGTCGATCTTCGTGTCGGAGCCCAACCCGACGCGCCGTCGGCAGGCCGTCGAGCTCGGCGTGACGGCGGCGTTCGACCCGACCGCCACCGACGTGGCCGGGGAGCTGCGCGAGCTCACGGGCGGCCTCGGAGTCGACGTCGCCGTCGAGTGCTCGGGCGCAGGGCGCGCGTTCGCGCTCTGAGTCGAGGCCGTCCGCGCGGGAGGAACCGTGGCGCAGACCGCGATCCACGTCGGCCCGCGGACCGTCCAGCTGGACGAGCTGACGCTCCGCGACATCACGATCGCGGGCTCGTGGTCGTTCAACTACTACGAGACGCCGCGGCTGCTCGCCCAGATCGCCGCCGGCCGGCTTCCCGTCGAGCGGATCGTGACACGCCGGATCGGCATCCGCGCGATCGTCGCCGAGGGGATCGAGGCGCTCGGCGACCCGGCCGGGAGCGAGCTCAAGGTGCTCGTCGATGCAACGAGGGAGGCCGGCTGATGGGAGACCGGATCAGCGGGAAGATCGCGCTCGTCACGGGCGCGGGCTCGGGAATCGGGCGCGCCGTCGCCGAGCGGTTCGCGAGCGAGGGCGCGATCGTGATCTGCTCCGACGTGAGCGCGAGCGCGGCCGCCGAGGCCGCCGCCGCGATCGGCGGACGCGCCCGCGCCGCCGCGCTCGACGTCAGCGATCCGCAGGCGGTCGATCGTCTGGTCGACTCAATCGTGCGCGATGAAGGACGGCTCGAGATCCTCATGAACGCCGCGGGCGTGCTCGCCTTCGGGTCGGTCGGGGGCACCGACGACGCCACCTGGGCTCGCGTGCTCGCCGTCAACCTGACCGGCACGTTCAACACCTGCCGCGCCGCCGTGCGGGCGATGCGGCTGACCGGCGGAGGCGCGATCGTCAACATCTCGTCGAGCACCGGCGGCTTCGACGTCGGCAGCCAGATCGCGGCCTACGTCGCGAGCAAGGCGGGCGTGGTGATGCTGACGAAGTCGATCGCCGTCGACCACGCGCGAGACGGCATCCGCGCGAACGTGATCGCGCCCGGCCCGGTCGCCACGCCGATGCTCGAAGGCGTGATGGATCAAGCCCAGATGCGGGCGTTCGGCGAGTCTCTGCCGATCGGCCGCCTCGGGCGACCGTCGGAGCTCGCGGCCGCCGCGCTCTTTCTCGCGAGCGACGACGCGTCGTTCGTGACAGGCTCCCTGCTCGCCGTCGACGGCGGCCAGACCGCCCAGATCGGCCCAACTCCGAAGGACCTCTGATGCGTGCGAACCCCCTGAGAGCGCAGCTGGCCGCCGGCCGGCCGATCGTCGGGCTGATCTGCTTCGAGTTCTCGACCTCCGGCATCGCGCGGCTCGCCACTGCCGCCGGTGCCGACTTCGTGATGTTCGACATGGAGCATTCCGGCTGGAGCATCGAGACGATCCGCCAGCTCCTCGCGACGACGCGCGGCACCGGCGTCACGCCGCTCGTCCGCGTCTCCGAGGCGCAGCGGCACCTCGTCTCGCGCCCGCTCGACCTCGGCGCGCTCGGCGTGATGGTCCCGATGGTGGAGTCCGCCGAGGAGGCTCGCCGCCTCGTCGAGTTCGCGCGCTTCCCGCCCGGCGGCACCCGCGGCGTCGGCGCGTACTACCCCGACGACATCGCGGACGGCCTCGCGCAGAGCCTCGCGCGCGCGAACAGCGAGCAGCTCCTGATCGCGCAGATCGAGACGATCGCCGGGGTGGAGCACGCGCACGAGATCGCCGCGGTCGACGGCATCGACCTGCTCTGGATCGGCCACTTCGACCTCACGACCTCGCTCGGCGTGCCCGGCCAGTTCGGGCACGAGCTGCACGCCGCCGCCGTCCAGCAGGTGCTCGCGGCCGCCGCGGCGGCGGGCAAGCACGTCGGCACGATGGCGAACGACATCGCCGACGGCCAGGAGCTGCTGCGCCAGGGCTACAGCGCGGTCGTCTACGGCGACGCGCCGCTCTTCACCGGCGCGCTGCGGAGCGCGGTCGAGGCGCTCCGCAGCTGACGCCGCCCGCCGGCGCACGGCTAGACCGGGGCGACAAGGTCACCGACGGCGATGCGGCCGGGGCTCACGACCGTCGCGTACATCCCGAACGGCGGCTCGCCGCCCGCCATCGGCGTGCGATAGGCGAGGATCGCGCGTAGCGTGTCCGCGTCGCGCACGAGCGTGTCCGGATCGAGCGTCGTCAGAACGCAGCGCGGCACCGGCCCGGCGATCCGCACGACGGCTTCGCCGATCGCGACGTCGCGCCCGTCCCAGCCGTCCTCGGCATGCGCCTCGACGCCGTCGATCTCGATGTTCATCTTGAAGCGGCGCGGATCGAGTCCCGGGATGCCGAGCTCATCCGCGACGCGCCGGACCGACGCCTCCGAGACGATCGTGGCAGCCTTGATCGCGCCGACGGCCGGCGCGACCGAGAGCAGCTGCACAGACTTGCCGACCCGGGCCGACAGCGCCTCCGCGAGCGAGCCGTCGACGACGCGCCCCGGGATCGCGCGGCGCCCGTAGCCGTACGCGATCAGCTCGTCCCCTTCCTCGACGACGGCCGTCACGGCCTCGCCGTCGGCAAAGCTCAGGGTCAGCGCGCCCGCCTCGGCATCCCACGCGGCGCGGGCACCGGCGAGCGCCGTCAGCTCGGCCCCGTAGAGCGCCTTCGCGTCCGGCTGGAAGACGACGAACCGCCGGTCCTCGACGATCCCCTCGGCGATCAGCCCGAGCGTCGCCACGGACTCCTGGGGGAACCCCTTGACGGGCGATGCGCGCAGGGCAGTGACGCGAGAGGCCATCGGCTCTACACCCCGACGGGGTGCCAGACCGTCTTCGTCTCGACGAACGCCGAGAGCCGCTCGAGACCGGGGTCGCGGCTCCAGTCTTCGTCGCGTGGCACGAACACGCGCTTGACGGTGTCGGCCGCCGAGCGAGCGAGCGCGGTGCGCGCTGCTCGATCGGCTCCGGTCAGGTCAAGCGCGTTGACGTCGCGGTGGCTCGCGAGCCACGGAGCGAGCTCCGCCGTGAAGCCCGTCAGCACGTTGGCGACGCCGCCCGGCAGGTCCGACGTCGCGAGCACCTCGGCGAGCGAGGCGGCAGGCAGCGGTCGCGCTTCCGAGGCGACGATCACGGCGGTGTTCCCGGTGCACAGCACGGGGGCGAGCACGCTGACGAAGCCGAGCAGGCTCGACTGCTGCGGCGCCAGGATCGCGACGACGCCCGTCGGCTCGGGCACGGAGAAGTTGAAGTAGGGACCGGCGACCGGGTTCGCCGAGCCCGCGACCTGCGCGAACTTGTCGGCCCACCCGGCGTACCAGACGATCCGGTCGATCGACTCGTCGACCTGGCCGAGCGCGCTGCCGGGCGCGCAGCCCTCGGCGGCGGAGACCTCCGCCGCGAGCTGCTCGCGCCGCCCGTCGAGCATCTCGGCGATGCGGTAGATCACCTGCCCGCGGTTCAAGGCCGTTGCGCCCCACCAGCCGGGGAACGCCTTCCGCGCGGCCACGACCGCGTCGCGCGCGTCCTTGCGCGAGGCCTGCGCGGCGTGCGCGAGGAGCACGCCCGCGGGATCCGAGACCGGATACGAGCGGCCCGACTCGGAGCGCGGGAAGGCGCCGCCGATTGCGAGCTTGTAGGTCTTGCGCACGCGCAGGCGCTCAGCGGCCAAGGTAGGCCTCCAGACCGTGCCGGCCGCCCTCGCGCCCGAAGCCCGACTCCTTGTAGCCGCCGAACGGCGAGGCCGGGTCGAAGCGGTTGAAGGTGTTCGCCCAGACGACGCCCGCGCGCAGCTGGCGTGCCATCCAGAGGATGCGCGAGCCCTTCTCCGTCCAGATCCCGGCGGAGAGGCCGAACGGGGTCGTGTTCGCCTTCTCGACGGCCTCGGCCGGCGTGCGGAACGTGAGCACCGAGAGCACCGGCCCGAAGATCTCCTCGCGCGCGATCCGATGGGCGGACGAGACGCCCGTGAAGATCGTCGGCGGGAACCAGAAGCCCCGCTCGGGCAGCGCGCACGCCGGCGACCAGCGCTCGGCGCCCTCGGCGTCGCCGACGTCGCTGAGCTCGCGAACGCGCGCGAGCTGCGCAGCGGAGTTGATCGCACCGATGTCGGTGTTCTTGTCGAGAGGGTCGCCGAGCCGCAGCGTCTCGACGCGCGACTTGAGCGCGGCGATCACGTCGTCGGCGACCGACTCCTGCACGAGCAGCCGCGACCCCGCGCAGCAGACGTGCCCCTGGTTGAAGAAGATGCCGTTGACGATCCCCTCGACGGCCTGGTCGAGCGGCGCGTCCTCGAACACGATGTTGGCCGCCTTGCCGCCGAGCTCCAGGCTGAGCCGCGTCTCGCTCCCGGCCAGCGTGCGCTGGATCAGCTTGCCGACCTCCGTGGAGCCCGTGAAGGCGATCTTGGCGATGCCTGCGTGCTCGACGAGGGCCTGGCCGACCTCGGGGCCGCCAGCGAGCACGTTGACGACGCCCGGCGGCAGCTCGCACTCCGCGATGATCGAGGCCAGCGTGAGGGCGGTCAGCGGCGTCGTCTCGGCCGGCTTCAGCACCACCGTGTTGCCCGCGGCGAGCGCGGGCGCGATCTTCCACGCCGCCATCAGCAGCGGGAAGTTCCACGGGATGATCTGGCCCGCCACGCCGAGCGACCGGGGCGCTGCGCCGAGGCCGGCGTGCTCCAGCTTGTCGGCCCAGCCCGCGTAGTAGAAGAAGTGCGCGGCGGCAAGCGGGATGTCGACGTCGCGCGACTCGCGGATCGGCTTGCCGTTGTCGAGCGACTCGAGCACGGCGAGCTCTCGGGCGCGCTCCTGGATCGCGCGCGCGATGCGGAACAGGTATTTCGCGCGCTCGCGCCCCGGCATCGCGCCCCAGACCGAGTCGTGGGCACGCCGGGCCGCCGCAACCGCCGCGTCGACGTCGGCGGCGCCGGCCTGCGCGACCTCGGCGAGCGCCTGCTCGTTGGACGGGTCGATCGTCTGCACGGCGTCGCCCGCACCGTCGCGGAACGCGCCGTCGACGAAGATCCCGTAGTGCGAGCGCAGCCGTGCCGAATCGCGCGCCTCGGGAGCCGGGGCGTACTCGAAGGCGGTCGTCGTCGCCACGCTCAGTCGACCGTCACGTAGTCGGGCCCGTCGTACGCGCCCGTCGCCAGCTTGTGCCGCTGCTGCAGCAGGTCGTTGAGCAGGCTCGAGGCGCCGAAGCGGAAGCGATCCGGATCGAGCCAGCGCTGCCCCGCGACCTCCGAGACCATCACGAGGTAGCGCACCGCGTCCTTGCTCGAGCGGATGCCCCCCGCGAGCTTGACGCCACGCAGCTCGCCGGTCGCCGCCGCGAAATCGCGCACCGCCTGCAGCATCACGAGCGCGACCGGGGGCGTCGCCGCCGGGCTGACCTTGCCGGTCGACGTCTTGATGAAGTCGGCTCCCGCGAGCAACGCGAGGTGAGAGGCACGGCGCGCGTTGTCGAGCGTGACGAGCTCGCCGGTCTCGAGGATCACCTTCAGATGGGCGGATCCGCAGGCCGCCCGCGTCGCCACGATCTCCTCGTAGACCTTGCCGTAGCGCCCGGAGAGGAAGGCCCCGCGGTCGATCACCATGTCGATCTCGTGAGCACCCGCCGCGACCGCGTCGCGCACGTCGCCGAGCTTGGTCTCGAGCGCCGCCCGCCCCGCCGGGAACGCCGTCGCGACGCTCGCGACCCGCACCGTGCTGCCGCGCAGCGCCTCGACCGCCACCCCGACGAGATCGGGATAGACGCAGACCGCCGCGACGGGCGGCACGGATGGATCGCCGGGATCCGGGCGCATCGCCTTCGCGCACAGCGAGCGCACCTTGCCCGGCGTGTCGGCGCCCTCGAGCGTCGTCAGGTCGACCATGCGGATCGCCAGATCGATCGCCCAGGCCTTGCTCGTCGTCTTGATGCTGCGTGTCGCAAGATCCGCGGCACGTGCCTCCGCACCGACCTGGTCGACGCCGGGAAGACCGTGCAGGAACCGGCGCAGCGAGGACTCGTCGGCGGTCGCGTCACGGAAGGACGCGGGATCGCCGAGAAACGGTCTGCTCGCGGTCGCGCTCACCGGCTCAGTCTATTGGCGGTCGACGCCCAGATGCCGGGCGAAGCTCTCGGGATCGATGTTCGCGCCGCACGCGATGATGCCGACGCGCTTGCCCGCGAGCCGCTCGCGCAGCGGACCGAGCAGCGCGGCCGCGGCGGCGGCCCCGGCAGGCTCCACCGCCAGCTTCGCGCCGTCGAAGAGCACGCGCATCGCCGCTCGCAGCTCGTCGTCGTCGACGAGCACGAGATCGTCGAGGTGCCGACGGCAGAGCTCGTAGGTGATCGCACCCGCGTGCGGCGCGCCGAGGCTGTCGGCGATCGTCGCGACGCGCTCGATCGCCCGCGGCTCGCCGGCCGCAAAGCTGCGCGTCATCGAGTCGGCCCCGCGCGGCTCGACGCCGAAGATCAGGCACGCGGGCGAGAGCTGCTTGACCGCCGAGGAGATGCCCGCCGCCAGGCCGCCGCCGCCGATCGGCACGATCACGGCGTCGAGGTCGGGCGCCTGGCGGATCCACTCGGCGCCGACCGTCGCCGTGCCCGTGACCGTCGCGAGGCTCTCGAAGGGGTGGATGAAGGTGCGGCCCTCGTCGCGTGCGATCTGCTCGACGAGCTCGAACGCGTCGTGCGCGGTCGGCGCGAGCACGACCTCCGCGCCCAGCGCGCGGCAGCGCGAGACGCGAACGGGACTCGCCGTCTCGGTCATCACGACCTTCGCGTGCGCGCCGACGACCTTCGCCGCATAGGCGACGGCGATCGCGTGGTTCCCGGCGCTCACCGCCGTGACCCCCCGCGCGCGCTCGGCGGCATCGAGCCGGAAGGCGTTCGCGAGCGCGCCGCGCGGCTTGAAGCTGCCCGTCACCTGCATCAGCTCGAGCTTGATCACGACGCTCGTGCCGGGCACAAGCCCGTCCAGCAGCTCGGGGGCGCGGCACTCGACGACCGGCGTCTCGACGATGTGGGGCTCGAGCTCGCGCCGCAGGTCGTCGATCTCGGCGATCGTCGGAGCGCTCACTCGATCGCCGCGTCGAGGGTGATCGCCACTCCGGTCAGCGCCTTCGAGATCGGGCAGGTGGCCTTGGCCTCCTGCGCGACCTTCTGGAAGCCGTCGGCATCCAGGCCCTCGATCGAGCCGCGCACCGTGAGCGTGATGCCGGTGAGGTGAAACCCGCCGGCCGGGTCGGAGCCGAGCGAGACGTCGGCGGTCACGTTGACGTGGTGGGGCGTGCCCCCGGCGCCCGCGGCGAGCGCCGAGAACTGCATGGCGTAGCACGACGAGTGGGCCGCCGCGACGAGCTCCTCGGGGCTCGTCGTGCCCCCGGCCTCGTCGGCCGCGCGCTTCGGGAACGAGACGTCGTAGGTGCCGACCTTCGAGCTCGCGAGCTCGACACGCCCCGACCCCTGCTCGAGGGATCCCGTCCATCTGGTGTGCGCGGTGCGCGTGGCCATGCTCGTCCTTTCGCCGGTGTTCAGGCCCGCAGCATAGGGGCGCGCGCGTGCTCGTCGATGAAGGCACGGAAGGCCGCGAGCAGGCGCTCGGTGACCGGCCGCGCAGTCGGCAGGTGCCTGCCGTCGACGAGGCGGACGGGCACGATCTCGGCGCCTGTGCCGGTCAGGAACAGCTCGTCGGCGGTCCACACGTCGCTCGGCGTCAGCTGCGCCTCCTCGACCGGCACCCCCTGCTCGCGGGCGAGGCGCATCACGAGCCCGCGGGTGATGCCCGCGAGCGCGCCGCCGGACGTCGAGGGCGTGCGCAGCATGCCGTCGCGGACGACGAAGAGGTTGTCGGCGGTGCACTCCGCGACATGGCCCTGCGCGTTGAGGATGATCGCCTCGTCGGCGCCCTGGCGGCGCGCCTCGACCGATGCGAGCACGGAGGTCAGATAGTTGAGCGACTTCACCTGCGGTGGCAGCGAGTCCGGCGAGGCGCGGCGCAGGCTGGACGTCACGAGCACGAGGCCGTCGCGGTAGGCCTCGACCGGATAGAGCGCGAGCGGCGCCGCGATCAGCACCACCGTCGGGCGCGCGCAGGTGTGGGGTGAGACGCCGAGCGCGCCCTGGCCGCGCGTGACGACGAGCCGCAGGTAGCCGTCGTCCAGACCGGTGCGCTCGATCGCCTCGGCGCAGAGCGCCGCGAATCCCGCCGCGTCCATCGGCAGCTCGAGCGCGAGCGCGCGAGCCGAGTCCGCCAGGCGGCGCAGGTGGGCATCGAGCAGGAACGCCCGCCGGCCGTAGAAGCGGATGCCCTCGAAGACGCCGTCGCCGTAGAGCAACCCGTGATCGAGAACGCCGATGCGCGCCTCGGCGGAGCTCGTCCACTCACCATCCACGCATGCGATCACGATCCACCTCGTCACTAGAGAATTTCTAGTAACTATAGGAAGTATAGTGACCTCGTGTCGACCTACCCCGATACCTGCCCCGTCGCCGCCACGCTCGACGCCGTCGGCGATCGCTGGACGCTCTTGATCGTTCGCGACCTGCTGCGCGGGATCACGCGCTACGGCGATCTCGAGCGCTCGCTCGGCGCGATCGCCCCGAACCTGCTCGCGCGCCGGCTCCGCTCGCTCGAGGAGGACGGCATCGTCTCGCGCGTCGTCTACAGCGAGAAGCCGCTGCGCGCGGAGTACCTGCTCACCGAGAAGGGTCACGCGCTCGCGCCCGTCGTGATCACGCTCGGACGCTTCGGCATCGACCACCTCGGGCGCGCGGAGCCCGACTACCTGGCCGCGCACGTCGGCTGCGGCGGACGGGTGCCGCCGACCGCGTGGCGCTGCCTGCGCTGCGGCGACGACGTGACGGCGAGCGACCTCGAGCTGCTCCCGCCGGCGGCGTTTGGAGCCTCGCTCGGCAACTCCTAGAGCCGGTTTTAAAAGTGTCGTTCGTGTCTGGGGTTGCTGGAGCGAGCGGGGGTGCCGGCAAGGACGATCCAGCGACTCCAGACACCCCGAGACTTTTGAAACCGGCTCTCAGACCGGAGTGATCTCGACCTCGACGCCGTGCACGGCGCTCGACTCGCCCATGTCGGTCTTCGCGCCGTGATTGAGCACGTTCACATTGACGCCCCAGCGGCCCTTCGGCACGAGGGCGACGCCCCGCGGCAGGCGATCGGAGAGCTCGACGTGCAGCCGTAGCGTCCCGGTCGCGTTCGAGAGCTCGACCTCGGCGCCCTCTGCGAGCCCGCGCGCCGCCGCTTCGGCGGGATGCAGGCCGACGGTCGCAACGCCCATCCGGCGCACGATCTTGCAGTCGTTCGCGAACGTCCCGTTCATCGTCCAGGGCGAGGCGGGCGAGAGCAGGCGCAGGCGGGAGCCACCCGTGCGCGCGTCGGCAGATGGCTGCGGCACCCGCGGCAGGCCGTCGGCCTCGGCACGCGCGCTCGCGATCTCGATCTTGCCGCTCGGCGTCGGAAAGGCGCCGTCGGCGAACTGCAGGAGCACCTCGGCGTGCGGCCACACCGTGCCCTTCGCGGCAAGCGACGCGAACGTCTCGCCCGTGCCGCTCGCCTGCAGCACGCGATCGATGATCGCCCTGTCCGGCTCGTGCAGCTCGGGCTCGTGAAAGCCCATCGCCGCGGCCAGCCGCCGGAAGATCTCCTGGTTCGGCAGCGCCACGCCGACCGGCTCGGACGCCTGCACCTGCGCCGACAGCGAGATCTCGAAGTACGACGCCATCAGGTCGTCGAACTCGAGGAAGCTGGCGGCCGGCAGCACGAGGTCGGCGAGCGCGGTCGTGTCGGTCGGGAAGATGTCGATCGCGACGCAGTAGAGATCCTCGCGGGCGAGCGCTGCGCGCAACGCCTCCTGACGCGGGTTCGAGCTCGCGACGTTGATGTTCCAGCAGACGAGGGCGCGCGAGCGCTCGGCGTCGGCGAGCACGTCGGCGAGATCCATCTGGCTGACGGGGTCCGGCGGGTCGACCGCGAGATGGCTCGCGGTCAGGTAGTCGTAGTCGACGCCGACGCGCTCGGCGGTGTTCATGTAGCAGAAGCCCGCGCCGGGCTTGCCGAGGTTCCCGGTGACCGCAGGCAGCAGCGAGACGGCCCGGAAGATGTTGCCGCCGAGCGGCTGGCGCTGCAGGCCCTGGCCGAGCCAGAGCAGCGAGGGACCAGAGCCGTAGAGGCGGGCGACCCGCTCGACGAGCGCCGCCGGCACGTCGGTCTCGCGCTCGGTCCACTCCGGCGTGCAGGCCGCCAGCAGGGGCTCGAGCTCGTCGAAGCCGACGGCGTTCTGCGCGAGGTAGTCGCGATCGATCAGGCCGTCCCGCGCCAGCACGTGCATCAGCCCGAACGCGAGCGCGGCGTCGGCGCCGGGCCTGGGCTGCAGGTGGATCTCAGCCGCCGCGGCGGTGTCGGTGCGGATCGGGTCGATCACGACGACCGTGGCGGCGGCCTCACCGAGCCAGTGCTCGTGCTGGTGCGGGCCGCACGCCGACGGGTTCGCGCCCCACACGAGGATGCAGCTCGCATCGCCCACGGTGCGGGGATCGAAGCCGATCTCGGAGGCGCCGTAGACGTACTCGAGCGCGACGTGCCCGGCCTTGTTGCAGACGGTGTCGGGATCGACCTCGGTCGCGCCCAGCCGGTGGAAGAAGCGGTTGCCGAAGAGGAAGGCGAGCAGCGAGAGCGTGCCCGTGTAGTGCGTGTGCAGGATCGAGGACGCCCCGTGATCGCGCGCGATCGCGCCGAGCCGGGCGGCGCAGTCGGCGATCGCCTCGTCCCAGGAGATCCGCTCGAACTGCCCGGAGCCCTTTGCGCCGCTCCGCCGCAGCGGGTGGGTCAAGCGGGCGCCCTCGTCCAGGAAGACGCCGTTGTAGCCGATCGAGCACTTCCGGCAGAGCTTGCCGCGGGCGACCGGATGGTCGCGGTCGCCTCGCACGTTCTTGATGCGGCCGTCGACCTTCGTCACGACGATCCCGCAGGCGTCGTAGCAGTCGCGCGGGCAGACGGTCTTGAGCGTCGTCTCCATCAGCGCACCGTGACCGTGACCTTGCCCTTGACGAGCACGGCGATCGCGTTGACCGAGCCCGTCACCGTGAGCCGTCCGCTCGCGCCACCCTCGGCGACCTTGAGCGTGCCCGTCAGGCGCACGCCGGGCACGAACTCGTTGTTGCGCAGACGGACGTTGCCCTTCGCGTCGAAGGTCGCGATGCCACGCCGGAGGCCGCCGACGGAGATCGTCCTCGCGCTTCGATCCGGAGTCCGCGCGGAGACCCGCTGGGTGGCGTAGAGGATCGTCACGTCCGCGAGCGAGGCGAGGCGTCCCGCGAGGCCGGACTGGCCCTTGATCGCGGGCAGCTCAGCGAGCGTGCGGGCATAGCGCAGGTAGTACGCCGAGCGTCCGGCGGGCGGACAGGTCGTGCTCACCGCGGTGCTGCGGAGGAACGCCTGCAGCGCATCGATCGCGCAGCTCGACCCGGTCGTCGTGCCGTGGCCGGCGCCCGGCACCTGCACCCACGTCGGGTGCGGGCTGCGGGCGACCTCGCTCTGCGCGTCCTCGAGCGGCGTCGAGAGGTCGAGGTCGCCGCTCAGAAACAGCGTCGGCACGTCCGGGAGCGGGCCTGGCACGGGCGGCGCGAGCCCGGCCTGGGGCCAGCGCTCGCACGAGTCCAGCACCGCGATCCCGCGCACGGTCGCGACGTCGAAGGGCAGCAGGTCCGCGGGATTCACGGCCGCGAGCGCGGCATCCCGCGCCGCAGTGCGCTCGGCGGGCGGGGAGGCCGTGCCCCACGGTGCCGGCAGGTCGCCGCAGAGGGTTGCGACGTGAAGGGTCTGGTCGTAGAGGTCCGCCGGCTGCACGAGGCCCGCGCGGGCATCCGACGCGAGCGTCACGAGCGGGACCGCGTCGCCCTTGCGGGCGGCTGCGATCGCGGCCGGCAGCTGCGCGAGGCTGCCGAAGACGCTCGCGTCGATCAGCTCTGCAAGCAGCTCGGTGCCGTTCGCGATCGCGCTCGGGATGAGCTTGCCGTTGCGGTTGACGACCGGCGCGCGCAGCGGTCCGGCGGCGAGGGTACGCACGATCGCGGCGGTGTCTCCGACCAGGTCTCTCGTGATGCCCTTGCAGCGCGGCGGCCTGCACAGCTCCCGCAGCACGTGCGGGACGCGGCGGACGTTCGCGATCTGCAGCGGGTCGACGTTCTGCTGTGGCACGACCGAGTCCAGGATCAGGCCGTCGACGTGCTGCGGGTAGGCCCGGGCATACCGCTCCGCGCTGTAGGTCCCGTACGAGATCCCCCAGAGCGTCAGCTTCTCGATGCCGAGAGCCTGGCGCGCGGCCTCGATGTCCTCGACGCTTGCGGTCGTCGAGTACTGGCCGACCGCGGCGCCGAGCGCGAGCCCGCACGTCTCGACGCTGCCGGGCAGCGCCGTCAAGATGTCATCGATCGCCTGCCGCTGCAGGTCGGGACAGGCGATCGCCGAGAGGCCGGTCCCCCGCTCGTCGATACCGATCACGTCGAGACCGACCCCGAGCGGGTTGAGCAGGTACTCGCCCAGCAGGGGCGCGAATCCGCCGGGCTGGCCGGGGCCGCCCGAGAGGAACAGCAGCGTTCGGCGCGGCGGCGGCGCCGACCCCGTCCCGAAGAACACCCGCAGGCTGACGGTGCCGGGCACGAGGCCGGTGCGATCGAGCGGCACGGCGAGCGTCGCGCACTGCGCGCTCGTCTTGCCCGTGCCGATGTCGAGGCTCGCGATCTTGGGATCGCAGGGGGCGAACGGAAGAGCCGCGCTCGCAGGGCTCGCGACCGCGAGCGAGACCGCGAACGCGACGCCAAGCAAGGCGGAGAGCCGTCGCGGTGTCATCGGGGGAGACTCTAGCGACGATCACGCAGGCGTCGTACGAATCGCAACGAGGACCACGTCTCGTCGATCGCACACACCTTGTTGTCGACGAGTCCGGCGGCCAGCCCGAGCTCGCGAACGACGGCCTCGCCGAGATCGGTAGGCACGCGCGCGGCGCGCTTCGGCCACGCGACCCAGAGCCCGCCGGCGACGGAGAGCGCATCGATCAGTGCGGGAAGCCGCCGCTCGAGCTCGCTGCGCTCGACGGCGAAGCAGACGATCACGTCGAGCTCCCCGGCGGCGAGCGAGCAGTGCTCGATCGCCGCAGGCAGCGGCCCGAGCGTCGCGGCGAAGTCATCGGGTGCCGAGATCGCGGCGAGGCGCGAGCCCTCAATGCCGAGCTTCCTCAGAAGGGGCGTGCCCGAGTATCCGGCGCTCACGTCCGGGACGCTATCCCCGCGAGCAGCGCGACCGCAACAGGCACCGTCGCCGGAAGCAGGTCCGTGCGGAAGAAGAGCAGGCCGAAGGCGGCGGCGCCCGCCAGCAGCACGCCTGCGACGAGCGGCCGCCTGCCCGTGTCGCCGCGCGCGACGAGCGCGCCGAGCAGCGCCGCGAGGAAGAGGTCGCCGTAACCCATCGCCGCCGGACCGAGCGTGGCATCCTGGAAGCGCGGCAGCCCGCCCGGCGTGGGCGCCCGGGCGAGCGCGTCCGCGGCGCGCTCCATGTGACGCGAGAGCACGAGCACGACGTCGGCCGCGGCGGTGCCGAAGATCGCAAGCTGCAGCAGCCGGACCGGCGCGAGCGGCGCCACGAGCGCCGCGAACGTGATGCACGCGAGCGCGATCGCGACGCACCGCGCGGCGTCGGCGGACGACGAGAACGAGAGCGCGCCCGCGGCGAGCGCGACGGCCCCGACCGGGAGGCGCAGACGGTGAGGCACGATCAGCACGGCCGCGAGCGCGGCGATCGGCGTGCCGACGCTCGCGAGGTCGACGG
>JANLRV010000236.1:0-10094 GCA_031361905.1 Actinomycetes bacterium | reverse complement strand
GCTGCCACTGCTCGATCGAGTACGACTCGTCCGTCGGCATCGCGGCCGACCAGGTGCTGAGGCGTCATGAAGTCGCCGCGGCGGCGGAGCGCTACGTTGTAGTGGAAGCTCCCGTCGGGAGCAAGCGTGACGTCGGCCGTGGCACCGTCGCTGTAGACGAGTTGCAGCGTGGCGGGCCTCGGGTCGCGCAGCATGCCTTCGATCCCGAGCACTTTCGTTAAGTCGCTGCTGTCTGAGCGGGTGGTCACATCGACCGTCGTGAGCCGCTCGACCTCGGCCGCGCTCGCGTCCCAATCCGAAGGCACTGTTTCCCGGGCGACCTCGCTGCCGGCTGCGTCACGAGCGATCAGCGTGACCCCGTGAGCGCGGATGTCGGCCGCGTCGGTGTCGGTGAGATCGATCACGTAGAAGCGTTCGGCTCCGAATGGCACAGGGACGGCGCGTCGATCGCTCAGCATCAGCGAGAGCGAGGAGGCATTCGCCGGCTCGACGTGTCCTGCGATTACGACCGGAGCGGATGGACCGACATGATCGTCGTTTGGGAGCGTGATCGAGATCGGGCTGCGATCAACCGCGGTGCCGGTCGTGCAGCCCGGGGCTCGCACAGTCGGGTAGTAGGTCGTCGTGAGCTCGAGGCAGCGTCCGCCGCCTGTCAGCTCGGCGATCCACAGCGTCGATGCCCCGGTGGTGGCGACGCTGGTTGCGTTGCGAACATCGGGATTCAGGCGCAGCGCATCGGGCATCCCCGCGTCGACTGCGGCGATGTCGTTTTGAACCGACGGAGGCGCCGGAGAGCCGACGAATTTCGTAGCCGCGAATGCGAGCCCGGACAGGGAGAGAAGCCCGAGGCATGTGAGGCTGAGCATTCGTAGCTTTCGACGGCGCCGGCCTCGCTCGAGGATGAGGCGCTCCATGCCGTCCCGCAGGGTCACTCGGAGATCGTCATAGGTCTGCTCAGGGAACGTCGGATCGTTCATGCGAGTACTCCTTTGAGGGCCGCGGAAAGTGACTTGAGTGCGCGCATCACGCGGATTCGCGCGGCAACGACGGTTGTGCCGAGCTCGCGTGCTACGTCGTCGTAGTCGAGCTCGCGCACGATCCGCAGCTCGATCGCCCGCTGTTGACCCGCGGGGAGGTCGCTCAACGCGGATTGCAGAATCTCGCGCATCGCTTCTGCGTCAAGCCGCGCAGCTATTGCGTCGACATCCAGCTCGGCGTCTCGCGCTGGAACACCGAGACGGGTCCGCGCCCGCGTCTCGATTCGCTGCCGCTTGTAGGCTCTGCGCAAGAGGTTGAGCGCGATTCCGCAGAGCCATGCCGCCGCGCTCCCATCTCCCGGGTCTCGGTATCGGCGAAGCGAAAGAGCGGCCTCGGCGAACGTTTCGGCGACGATGTCAGCCGCCACAGGAGCCGGCGCGCGGGATAGGACGAGTCGATGAACGCGGGCAACATGACGCACGTAGAGCTCGGAAAACGCGTCCGCGTCGGTACGCGCCCGGCGGATCAATTCGGCATCCGTGAAGTCAGGTCTCTTCGCCATCCTTCCCTCTAATCGCCCGAGACGGTCACGACGTTTCGCTTCCTCCTCGGATCAGGCCGAGATCTGCTTCTCAAGAATCAGCTCGAGGCCGTCGACCACGTCGATCTGTTGGCCGACCTCGACAGAGCCCGCGCCGTACGCGATCGCCAGCGACGGCGCGTTAGCCGGGTCAATCGGGCCCACGCCCACCCCCGCGACGCGCGGGTCCCATCCGCGTTGGAGTCACGGACTCGCCGTTCCCATAGACACGCCACTCTCGGATCTGTACGCACGCGGCCTCCAGGGATGTGTCCGGCCCGGCCATGATAGGAGTGTGACCGCTGTCGTCATTTTCGGTGGCGTCGTCAGCCTGGTCGGCGTGACCACGGAGGCGCTGTCTCGGAGGCCGAGACTCCCAGTCCGCTCGCAGTCGTGCGTCCCGTAGCTCAAGGTAGAGTCGACTCGGTGGCGGTGGTGACCCTCACCTCTCAAAACTCTCGAGGCGAAGGAAGCGAATCGGGCATGACGAAGAGCGGGCCGCAGACAGGCGATTCGGCTTCTCGATTGATCGACGCGCGGATTGAGGAACTTGACGACTGGCGGGGCGAGATGCTCAGCCGGCTCCGTATCTTGATCAAGGAAGCGGATCCCGAAGTCGTCGAGGAGTGGAAGTGGAGAGGGGTGCCGGTGTGGTCGCACGACGGATTGATCTGCACCGGCGAGACCTACAAGAGCGTCGTCAAGATGACCTTCGCCAAAGGGGCGGCTCTGAAGGATCCTTCGGGCCTCTTCAACTCCAGTCTTGACGGGAACACGAGGCGCGCAATCGACGTCCACGAGGGCGAGACGATCGACGAGGAGGCGCTCAAGACTCTCGTTCGCGCCGCCGTGACCCTGAACGAGCCCAAAGCCCGGAGATAGTTCGCCAATCGAAACAATCTGACTCCCGAGCGGCTCGGGCGAGCCTCGATGTGGCCCTGCCCGCTCAGCGTGCCGGCGACGCTTGGACGGTGATCTATCCGAGTGGCATCACGATCACGCTCGCCGAGAGAGTGCGTTTGCCTAGGGTCCTTCCAGCGTTCGAGAGCTTTCGGTTGTCCGTACGACCGAGTCGCTGCGCTCGCTACTCAGGCCGCGCGATTGGACTCGAAGAGGCCAGCGCACCGCTGGAGGATGCGCTTCTTGGGCGTCGAGCAGCTCAGCGACGACCGACGCTGCTCGACCGCCACAAAGCCGCATGCATCACGGTGTCTCCGAGGAGGAAGCTATCGCCCACGACCTGACGGCTGGCGTTGACCCCGGATGCGACGCTGTTCGTGCCACCGAGCGTGCCGAGATCGACCATCCCCATCCCCGGCACCCACAGGAACGCATGGGTCTCTGCGTCTCCGAGAAGCGTGCTGCTGCCGACCGGGCCGGTGCCGCCGCCCCCTCCGTAGATGGTGCTGTGCGTGCCACCGAGCGTGCCGAGGTCGCTCGCCCCAACCCGGTCTTCCCAGAGGACCGCATGCTCACCGCTGTTGCCGGCGACCCTGCCATCGTCGGTGACCCCTTCCACCTGCAGCACGCCGAGATCGACCATCCCGGCCCCGGCCGTCCACAGGAACCCGTGAAACTCGACACCCCCGAGGAGGGGCTCGCTGGTGCCGAACACCTGGCCGCCGTCGCTGATGCCCTCCGCGTCGCTGAAGGTGCCACCGAGCGTGCCGAGGTCGATCATGCCGGTCCCCGGCGTCCACAGGAACGCGTGCTCGCCGCTGTTGCCGACAACCCGTCCGCTGGCGTTCAGCCCTTCGGCCATGCTGTCGGCGCCGTCGAGCGTACCGAGGTCGGCCATGCCGGTCCCCGGTGTCCACAGGAACGCGTGGGTCTCGGCGTCTCCCGGAAGCGTGCTGTTGCCGGCCACCTGGCCGCTCGCATTCATCGCCACCGCGTCGCTACCGGTGCCGCCGAGCGTTCCGAGGTCGATCATCCCGGTCTCCTGCGTCCACGAGAACGCATGCTGCGTGGTGTCTCCGGGAAGTAGCTCGCTGTTGCCGATGACCCGGCCACTCGCGTTGACTGCAAGCGCCGAGCTGTTGGTGCCGCCGAGCGAGCCGAGGTCGGTAGCAATCCACCCCGCCTGCGGCAGCTCGCTGTTGTGGATGGCCCGGCGACTCGCGTTCGCTGCGGGCGCCGAGCGGCTGGTGCCGTCGAGCGTGGCGAGGTCGGCTGCGGTCCGCCGCGCCTGCGGCGCTGAGACGGCACTGCCGGCTCCCACACACAGCAACACGAACAGCGCCGCGAGACCAGTACCAAGATACTGCCGCATGACAGTCCCTTTCCCTTGTTCCACGCGCTTGGAGCCGGCGCGATCTGTCCGGACGGTAGCGCATCGGCAGCATTCGTGTCGATTGCAACGAAGATCCAATCGGTCATGAGCGGCGACGCCGCGGGAAACGTCACCTTCCCTGCGGCCTTGCTTGCGGCCTTGCTTGCGGCCTTGCTGTTCCGGGCGCGAGCGGCCCGCGCGAGCCTCGCGGGAGACCCGCGATCGCGGTCAGGTCCGTGGCTCGCCGCTGCTCCATTCCGGTCCGCTGGACTGCGCCGCTGCCCGCGGAGGCCGCAGGCCCGGGCGGGCTACGCGCTCTGAGCGGCGGCGTCGACGGCCGCCTCGAACTCGTGGTAGCGACGGCGAGCTTGCGCTCAGCGTCCCGGCCGAGGCCGCGTTCCGCGACGACATCGAGCAGATCGCGAATCGAGGTGGACGGTCGCGACGTCGTGCTTGATTTCCCGCGACGCGTGCGATGGGGGATCGCAATTTCAGCCGAATACGAGCCCGCCCGAGTGAGAATCTGGGAGGCGCTCGGGACGCGAGAGGCGCGCGGGAGGAATGCCTCAGGGGGCGTAGACTGCCCGTGTGAAGGTCGCTCCCGCAAGCTCGTCTGGCGTGGTCGCCAGGGCGCTCGACGTCCAGAAGCTGCGCGCCGACTTCCCGATTCTGGCGCGGGAGATCAACGGCTACCCGCTGGCATATCTGGACTCCGCAGCCTCCGCGCAGACGCCGCGACAGGTGCTCGACGCGATGAATCACGTCTACGAGCACCACTACGCCAACGTGCACCGCGGCGTATACACGATCGCGGCGGAGGCGACCGATGCCTACGAGGCCGCGCGCGACGCCGTGGCACGCTTCGTGAACGCTCCCAGCCGGCGCGAGTGCATCTTCGTGCGCAACGCCACGGAGGCCCTGAACCTCGTCGCCTACTCCTATGGCGGCGCGAACTGCGGGCCGGGCGACGTGATCGTCTGCAGTCAGATGGAGCACCACTCGAACATGGTGCCGTGGCAGCTGCTCGCAAGCCGCACGGGCGCCTCGCTGCGCTACATCGGCGTGACCGACGACGGCCGCCTCGATCTCGACCAGCTCGCGGCAATCGAGCGCGAGGGGCGCGTGCGGTTGGTCGCGATCGTGCACCAGTCCAATACGCTGGGAACGCTCAATCCCGTGCGCGAGATCTGCGACTGGGCGCACGAGCGCGACGCGGTCGTCGTGGTCGACGGCGCGCAGTCCGCACCGCACCGCCCCGTCGACGTGCAGGCGCTGGGCTGCGACTTCTTCGCCTTCTCGGGCCACAAGCTGCCGGGTCCGAGCGGCACCGGCGCGCTCTGGGGGCGCGAGGAGCTGCTGAAGGAGATGTCGCCCTTCCTGAGCGGCGGCGAGATGATCCAGTCGGTCGAGCTCGAGAGGACATCGTTCAACGCCCTGCCCTGGAAGTTCGAGGCCGGCACGCCCGCGATCGTCGAGTGCGTCGGGCTCGGCGCCGCCATCGACTACCTCGAAGCCGTCGGCATGGATGCTGTCGCCGCGCACGAGGCCGAGATCACGACGTACGCCTGCGAGCGCCTGTCCGCCGTCGAGGGGCTGACGATCCTGGGGCCGCCGGCCGCCGAGCGCGGCGGGGTCGTCTCGTTCACGTTCGCGCCGGCGCATCCGCACGACGTCGCCCAGATCGTCGACCGCCGCGGCGTGTGCGTGCGCGCGGGGCACCACTGCACCCAGCCGTTGATGAAGCGCTTCGGTGTGCCCGCGACCACGCGCGCGAGCTTCTACCTGTACACCGTCCGCGAGGAGATCGACCGCCTCTGCGACGGGCTCGAAGACGTGCGCGAGCTGTTCGCATGATCGACGAGAACTTCTACCGCGAGCAGATCCTCGACCACTACAAGAGCCCGCGCAATCGCGGGGAGCTCGACCCGCACGATGCGACGGCCGAGGGCCAGAACCCGCTCTGCGGCGACGAGATCACCGTCGACCTGCGGCTGACCGACGATCAGCGAATCGAGGCCGTGCGCTTCCGCGGGCAGGGCTGCGCGATCTCACAGGCGGCGATGTCGATGCTGAGCGAGGAGATCGAGGGCAAGCCGGCGGTCGAGGTCGCGGCGCTCGGCCGCGAAGACGTCGTCGACCTGCTCGGCATCCAGCTCTCGCCCGTGCGTCTCAAGTGCGCGCTGCTCGGGCTCGGCGTGGTCAAGGTCGCGCTCAACGCTTCCGTCGGCACGCCACTGCCCGAGGGCTTCGAAGGCCTCGACGAGGTGACGTGGATCTGAAAGGCGCGGCGGTTCCTGAACGCGCCAGCGAGGTCGCAGCGCGCGGGACGGTCGCAACCAGCCAGCAGCTCGCCGCAGACGCTGGCTTGAGGGCGCTCGAGCGCAAGCGTGGAGGTGAGCGACTCCGCCTCCGCGCTCGGCCTGGCGCGGGCCTCGGTCCGTTCCCGCGTCCGAGTCTCGATCGTCATCTCCAAGGGCTCATTGGAGGGCGTGTACCCCGGCGGCCTGATCATGGCGAATGGCGCGCGCATGGAGGGGATCGAGGCGAACCTCTTCTTCACCTTCTTCGGCATGGACGCGATCAGCCGCAAGCGCCACGAGCACATCAAGGCCGCCACGGTCGGCAACCCCGGCCTGCACCTGGCGACCTGGCTCGGCGGCCTGCCCGGGATGAGCGCGATCGTGACGCACCAGCTCGAGAAGGCCATGGAGGGGCTCGACATCCCGCCGATCCCGGAGTTCATCGAGATGATCTCGGACTCGGGCGCCGGCCTCTACGCCTGCAATGCGTCCGTCGACATGTTCAAGCTCACTCGAGCCGACTTCATCGACCAGGTCCAAGAGATCATCACCGTCGGCGAGTTCTACCAGAAGGCCGGCGGGGGCCAGATCATCTTCACGTAGCGGCCGTCCCCCCGTGCGGTAGCATCGCGGGCCGTGACCCCGCTCGTCCTCACGGGCTGCCGGATCCACACGATGGACGCCCGGCGCACTGTCGCCACGGCGATCGCGATCGCCGACGGCCAGGTCCTCGCGGTCGGCCCGGCGGACCACGTCCTCGCGGTCAGTCCGGCGGGCGCCCAGCGGGAGGACCTCGCTGGCGCGACGATCGTGCCCGGCCTGATCGACGCGCACAACCACCTGCTCGCCACCGGGCGAGCGCTCGCCCAGGTGCAGCTCTTCGACTGCCGCTCGATCGGCGAGATCGTCGAGCGCGTCGCCGGCCGTGTCCGCGAGCTGCCGCCCGGTACCTGGGTGCTCGGTCGCGGCTGGGACGAGAGCCTGCTCGCGGAGCGGCGCCATCCGACCCGCCACGACCTCGACCCGGTCTCGCCCAACCACCCGGTGCTGCTCGAGCGGGTCTGGAACAAGCTCGTCTGCAACTCGCGCGCGCTCGCGATCGCGGGGGTCTCGCGCGACACGCCCGATCCGTCGGCGCGGATCGCCTACGCCGGGTCGTTCGAACGCGACGGCGACGGCAATCCGACCGGGCTATTCCGCGACCGGGCGAAGGCGCTGATCCGCGACCACGTCCCAAGTCAGACGCACGATGGCGAGCTCGCGAGCGTCGAGCTCGCGTGCCGTGCCTACAACGCCGTCGGCCTCACCACCGTTTGCGAGCCCGGCCTCTACCCGGACGAGATCCGCACCTTCCACCACGCCGCGCGCACGGCCCGCCTCACGGTGCGGACGGAGCTGATGATGGCCGCGTGGGGGTGGGGAGGGGCCGAGGAGGAGGCGGACCTTCCGTACCGTCTCGGGCAGGTCGGGTTCGAGACGGGGTTCGGCGATTCGCTGCTGCGCCTCGGCGGGATCAAGATCCTTTCGGACGGCGGCATCGGAGACCGCACCGCCCGGGTCTCCGAGCCGTACCTCGACGAGCCCTCGAACCATGGCACCTGGGTCGTCGACCCGGACGACCTGCGGCGGTTCGTGCGCTTCGCCCACGACCACGGCTGGGCGATCGACACCCACACCTGCGGCGACGAGGCCCAGGCGGTGACGGTCGCGGCCTATGCGGCCGCGCAGGAGGCGTCGCCGAAGCCTTGGCTGCGCCACCGCGTCCACCACGCCTACTTCCCGACCGACCAATCGCTCGCGCTGATGGCGCATCACCGGATCCCGGCGGTCGTCTCGAACCCCTTCCTCGCCCTGCTCGGCGAGAGCTTCGTGTCGTCGATCGGCGAAGAGCGCGCCCGTCGCGCGATGCCGATGCGCACGTATCTGGCGCGCGGCGTGCCGCTCGCCGGCTCCTCCGACTCGAACGTCTCCGACTATAACCCGTGGTTCGGGATGTACGCCGCCTGCACGCGACGGACGGAGCTCGGGCGGGTGCTCGACGCGGCGGAGGCGCTGACGGCGGCGGAGGCGCTCGTGATGTATACGAGTGGCGGCGCCTACGCGATCGGGCGGGAGCACGACCTCGGCTCGCTCGAGCCAGGGAAGCTCGCCGACCTCGTCGTCCTGGAGGAGGACCCGCTCGCGATCACGGTGGAGGAACTGCGCACGGTGCGGCCGGCTCGGACGATGCTCGGCGGGCGCTGGGTCTAGCCTTGGTTCCGCGTGGCCGCGCTCGCGGCGATTGGACGAAGACCGCAGTACCGTTGAGCGCGACACCGATGCGACGACGGATCCGCGTCCGGTGGAGCCGCGAGGCTGCTGGCGCTCGTCGTGTCACACGACTAACTCGATCTCGTCTTGACCTGCTCGATCGACGCGGAGAGACTTCGGCCCGCGGCGAGATTCTCGCCGGTCAAGAGAACTCGTCCTCTTGCTTCTGCATCGCGGATCTGGTGGTGCTGATTCGGGCTAGTGGTGGTGGTCACACGACCCGTACCTCTCCACTCGAGATCCACGACCATAACGCACGACGTCTGGCTCACGTAGTCGAAGACCGTGACCGAGCCATGGACGTCGAAACGGGACAGCGAGCGTGCTCTGATCTCGACCTGCTGATCTCCGGACTCAGAGGCTCGGATGAGATCGATCCCGTTGCAGATATCCCGCCGGTGAATGAAGGTCTCGACCAGCGACGTCGCGGCGCCGCTACCGGCTTGCCGCTGACCGGAGATGTCGACGGTCGTTTCGATGCAGCCCGAGGCATCGGTGGTCTTGAAGAAGGCGCCCGCTGCGTTGAGCCTGATCTCCCCACCTGCGAGCGAGGCCGTTGGAGCGGCGAGCGCGACCACAGCGAGGAGCGAGAGCAACGACAGTCGAAACGCACGCATCTCTTGGCTCTTTCGGGTAGGCACGACAGACGGCAGCCGACTATATACCGGATGCGTGCTTCTACGCTCACCCCGGAACTCACCCTCCACGCTCGCGAGCTCAGGGAGTGCGACGCGACGGAGTCAGCCGCCGTGCAAAACCCGAGGTCGGCGGACACGGGTATCGTCACCATCGCAGACTCGGAGAGGACGGTCGATGGAGCTCGAGGTACGGAAGGTGGTCTCGATCGTCGAGACGACGAAGCGCGAGATGGGCCGCCACGTCGACGGCACGCATCGCAAGGTGGCCACCGGCATCGTGTTCGGCAACCCCTTCGCACGCCGCTACGAGACGAACGTCGACGCCCTCGTCGACCTTGGTGCGGAGCTCGGTCGGGCGCTTGTCGACGAGGCACTCGCAGTGCTGCGCTGCGGCGTCGAGGAGGTCTCCGCGTACGGCAAGGCGGCGATCGTTGGCACGAACGGCGAGCTCGAGCATGCCGCGGCGCTGATCCACCCGAAGTTCGGCGCCCCGGTCCGCGCAGCGCTCGGCAAGGGTCCGGCGATCATCCCCTCGACGAAGCTGCTCGGCGCGCCGGGAACCCGAATCACGGTGCCGCTGACGAGCTGCTCGGACATCTGGGCATTCGACGAGATGGACGCGATCGCAATCGCGGTGGACGACGCGCCGCGACCGGACGAGATTCTCGCCGTGCTCGCGCTCGGCGTCGGCGGCCGGCCGCTGCACCGCATCGTCAAGGCCTCGTGAGCATGCAGTTCAAGGCGATCATCCTGCTCTCCCGTCGCCAGGACATGACGCCCGAGCAGTTCCGCGCGTGGTGGATCGACGAGCATGTGCCGCTCGCGGCGGGCCTGCCGGGGGTGCGTCGCATCGTGTTCAACATCTGCGACGAGAACGATGAGGTCGACGGCGTCAGCGAGCTCTGGTTCGACTCGGAGGAAGACTTCGACGCGGCGTATGCGAGCGACCATGGCAAGGCGGTCGCGGCCGACTCGATGGCGCACGTGCGCCGGCGCACGCGCCTGTTCGTCGACGA
>JANLRV010000234.1:0-8476 GCA_031361905.1 Actinomycetes bacterium | reverse complement strand
GGTGGAGCGGGCGGCCCCTGGCCGCCCGCTCCATGCTGTACCTGCAATCCTCTGCTGGCAAATCTCGTCGAAAGTGCCTGACTCGTGAGCACACCCTCCGCAAGCACCGAGGTCACCGCTCAGGCGAGCGACGACACCTCGGGTCTGGTTCTCAAGGACGTCTACCGCGTCTTCCCCGGCAACGTCGTGGCCGTCGAGGACGCGAACCTGCACGTCGAGAACGGCGAGTACGTGACGCTGCTCGGACCCTCGGGCTGCGGCAAGACGACGACGCTGCGGATGATCGGTGGCCACGACGAGCCGAGCTCCGGCACGATCAGCCTGGACGGGCAGGTGCTGAACGGCGTCGAGCCGGCCAAGCGCCCGGTCACGACGGTCTTCCAGCACTTCGCGCTGTTCCCCCACCGCTCGGTGCTGCAGAACGTCGCTTTCGGCCTCAAGATGCGGGGCATCGACAAGGCCGCGCGTGAGAAGACTGCCGGCGACGCGATCGAGATGGTCGGCCTCGGCACGATGAAGCAGCGCAAGCCGCGCGAGCTCTCGTCCGGCCAGCAGCAGCGCGTCGCGCTCGCGCGCGTGCTCGTCACGCGCCCGAAGGCGATCCTGCTCGACGAGCCGTTCGGCGACCTCGACCGCCTCTTGCAGCTGCGCATGCGCGTCGAGCTGCGCGCGCTGCAGCGCGACCTCGGGATCACCTTCATCCACGTCACGCACAACCAGGAAGAGGCGCTCTCGATGAGCGACCGCATCGTCGTGATGAACGACGGGCGCATCCAGCAGGTCGGCACGCCGATGGACCTCGCGCGCAACCCGAAGAACGTCTTCGTCGCACGCTTCATGGGCGACAACAACACGGTGCGCGGCGCGATCGAGGCGACCGACGGCGACACCATCACGATCCGCGCGCCGCACGTGCTCGGGCGCGTCAGGGGAGCCGGGACGGTCGGCGGCGAGGCCGCGATGACGGTGCGCGCGAGCGCGATCGAGGTGACGGCAGGGGACCAGGGCGAGGCGGGGCCGAACAACGCGCAGGCGCGGCTCAACTTCGCCGAGTACCTGGGCGACTCGGTCAAGCTGCACCTCGAAGTCGCCGGCGAGCCGTTCACGGCGAAGGTCGTCGAGACGCGCTACGCCGAGATGCGCGAGCGGGAAGGCGGCGACGTGACGGTCAGCTGGAGCGTCGAGGATGGACGGCTCCTTGAGCTCTGACGCGCGGACCCCGGCTCAGCAGACCGCGCTCGCCGAGGTCGCCGAGGTCGAGGCGCAGCTCGGCGAGAAGGCGCTCGCGGTCGCCGCGACCTCCGGCGTCAAGCGCTCGGCGCTCGCGACCTTCCTGTGGGCGGCCCCGGCAACGCTCTGGCTCGGCATCTTCCTGCTCGCGCCGGTCGTGATGATCGTGCTCGTCTCGCTCTGGAGGCGCGACGTCAACGGCTTCCAGGCGTGGAACTGGACGACCGGGAACTACCGCACCCTGTTCAACACGGACGTCTACCGGACGGTGCTGCTGCGGACGTTCCAGCGCGCCATCTTCGTCTGCCTGCTGTCGCTCGCGATCGGCTACCCGATCGCGTACTTCCTCACGCAGATCAAGAGCCTGCGCAAGCAGATCGCGCTCTTCATCCTCGTGCTCGCGCCGTTCTGGACGGCCTATCTGATCCGCATCATCGCGTGGACTCCCGTGCTCGGTCAGAACGGGGCGATCAACTACCTCGCCCAGAAGCTCGGGTTCAAGCCGTTCGACTTCCTGCTCTTCTCCGACTTCGCGGTCAACCTGACGCTCGTCCAGCTGTACGTGCTGTTCATGGTGACGCCGATCTTCTTCCAGCTGGCCTCGATCGACCACAGCGCGATCGAGGCGGCGAGGGATCTCGGCGCATCACCGATCAAGGTGTTCCGCGAGGTCATCCTGCCGCTCTCGCTCCCGGGCGTGATGATCGGCTTCATCTTCATCTTCGTGCTCGTGATGGGCGACTTCGCGACCGTCAACATCATCGGCGGCTACACCGTCTCGTCCGTCGGCAGCGTCGTCAACGGGTACTACTCGAACGTCGACCTCCCGACCGCGGCGGCAGGCGCGTCGATCCTCGTCGTCGCGATGATGATCGGCGTCGTGATCCTGCTGAAGTTCGCGAAGATCCGCGACTCGGTCTCGCTCGTGGCCTCCGCGAAGCAACGCAATCCCGCGTTCGACGCCGGCGGGCGATGGCTCCTCACCGGCGTGCTGATCGTGCTCGGCGCCTACACGCTCTACGCCTCCTGGTTCACGCTGCTCGAGCTCGCCGCCGGCATCGTCGCGGTCGGAGCGCTGCTCGCCGGCTTCTACGTCGTGCTCGGCCGCAAGCTGCAGCGTGCGCTCGGCGTGTTCTTCGGCGCCTTCCTGCTCTTGATGTACGGCCCGACGCTGCTGATGGCGCTGCTCTCGTTCCAGGGCTCGCAGGGTCTGACGACGTTCCCGACGTCGGGCATCTTCTCGACCTACTGGTACGACATCCTCGTCAACGACGAGACCCAGCAGGCGCTGCGCGACTCGATCGGCGTGTCGCTCAAGCTCAGCGGGATCGTCTGCATCATCACCGCCGTGCTCTCGCTGATGCTCGGGATGGCGTTCCGCGAGCGCTTCCGCGGCTCGACGCCGCTCTTCTACCTCGTCTTGCTCTCGCTGATGACGCCGGGCCTCTTGCTCTCGCTCGGCAGCACCCTGCTGACGTCGTACATCGGCCAGGACGTCGGCATCTACACGACCGCGCTCGGCGTGCAGGTCGTGTGGGCGCTGCCGTTCGGCTTCCTCGTCATGCTGACCGTCTTCAACCGCTACGACGCGCGGGCCGAGGAGGCGGCGAGGGACCTCGGGGCGAGCGCGCTGCGCACGTTCCGCGAGGTCACGTTCCCGATCGTCTGGGTCGGGGTGTTCGGCGCCGCGCTGTTCGGCTTCACGCTCGCGTGGAACGAGTTCGAGCGCACGTTCCTCGTCACCGGCCCGACGGCCACGCTGCCGACCGAGCTCTACACGGTGATGACGGCGACCGTCTTCCAGCCGTACATCTTCGCGCTTGGCGTGCTGACGACGCTGTTCTCGTTCCTCCTGATCGCGCTCTTCCTGCTCGTCTCGGGCCTCTCCGTCCGCCGCTCGCGGGCGAAGGCGATCGAGGAGGACAACGCGGAGACGCTGAAGATGTCAGCGGCCGCGGTGCCGACCGGAGACTGACGCCGCTCAGCGCCCGAGCGCCGCCAGCACCTCGAGCTCGGGCACGACGTCGGCGTACTTGTGGGCCATGTCGAAGAGCGCCTGGTCGTGCGGCGCGCGGGCGCGGTCGGCGACCGCCTCGATCGGCACGACGACGCGATAGCCGAGCGACATGCCGTCGACGACCGTCGCGCGCACGCACCCCGACGTGGTCGTGCCGCAGACGACGACCGTATCGACGTCGCGCGCCGCAAGGAGCACGTGCAGGCCGGTGCCGAAGAACGCCGACGGCTGCTGCTTCTCGAGCATAACGTCGGCGTCCGCCGGCGCGACGAGCGGATCGACGAGGCATCCCTCCGTCCCTCGCTCGCAGGCGACGAGGCCAGGGCACTTGACGCCGAACGGGCCGGCGTCGGAGAGGTCCGGCGCATAGGCGCAGACCGTGTAGAAGACGGGCGCCCCAGAAGCGCGCGCAGCGGCGCAGATCGCGGCCGTCGCGCGCAGCGCAGCCTCGGGGAAGTCGCCGGCCAGCGCGCCGCTCGTGAAGGCGAGCTGGAAGTCGACGACGATCACGGCGGGGCGCACCCCGAAGCCGATCTGCGAGCCGATGCCCTGGCTCGCGTAGAGGTCGTGGTCTGCGGTCATCTGGAGGCTCCCCGGCTCGGGCGGACGGCGTGGAAGATGTCGAGCGGGCAGAGCGCGCTGACGACGGGATTCGGCACGTCGACGAGCTCTGAGATGCGCAGGTCGACGGCGACCGAGCAGAGCACGTAGGCCTGCTCTCGCGTGAGGCCGCGCTCGGCCTCGAGCCAGTCGATCATCGCGAGGATCGCATTGCGCGCGCACAGCGTGGCGTCCAGATCGGCATTCGAGCCATCGGCCCGGATCGGCAGGCCTGTCGTCACGAAGTGTCGCCGGCCGCCCGCCCAGGACGGCTCCGACGACTCGAACGCCGGCGTCGACGGACGGAAGCGGAGCTTCGCCGCCGGCAGCACCTCCACGCGGAGCGTGACCCGTCCGTGGGTCTCGATCGCCGTCCCGCAGACCTCGCCGTCGCCCTGCGCGAAGTGAACGTCGCCGAGCGAGAGGAGCGCGCCGGGCACGTCGACCGGCAAGAACACCGTCGCGCCCGCGCGCGCCTGCGAGACGTCGAGGTTGCCGCCCGTCTCGCGAGGCGGGATCGTGCGCAGCCCGGCCGACGCGTAGGGCTCGAAGACCGGAATCGCGCCACCCGCCTCGGGCGGCAGGGCGATGCCTCCCGCCTCGGCGAGCGCCGCCTCGCGCGCACGGAAGCGCTCGAGGCGCTGCGCGGACGGCGCGACGCCGATCACGCCGATGAACGGGTCGGCCGGCACGCGGATCCCCGGCATCCGAGCCGACGTCGCGGCACCATCGTGGAGGCCCCAGGTGACGAGGTACGGATCGGGAAAGCAGTCGCCGAGCAGGCCGAAGCCGGGGATCAGCGCCGTCGAGCCGAAGCCGTCGGTCTCGATCGCGAGGATCTCCACCTTGAGCACGTCGCCGGGTTGCGCGCCGTGCACGGCGATCGGGCCGGTCAGCGGGTGGCCGCGGCGGAGATCGAGCTCGAGCAGGTCGGCATCGCTCGTCTGCGGGGTGATCTGACCGTCGAGCCCGTCGCGGCAATCGACGGCGATCTCGTCACCCGCGTCGATCTCGATCGCGGGCGGCAGGTCCGGATGCCAGCGGTTGTGGCCCGTCTCCGGAGCATCGACGAGCGCCCGTCGCACGGGCGGCTTGAGATCATGCCGCGACATCGACAGCCCTCGCGATTCGCGCAGCCGTGCGCCGGCAGAGCGCGCGCTCTGCCTCGCTCCAGGCACGCGGCGCACGCAGGTCGTGGACCGAGAGCAGCGCCACCAGCGTGTCGCCGCGATAGCAGCCGGTGACGATCTGAGCGCGCAGGCCGCCGAAGCGCTCGCGCATCTCGTGGAAGGAGAGATCGCCGGGGAACGCGGCCGCCGCATCGTCCTGCACCACCTGGCCGCCGCTCTCGGCGAGCGCGCGCGGCACGGGCTGCCGCGTCATGTCGAGGCGATCGGGCTTGAGGCTGCCGACCCCTGCGGCACACGACTCGAAGGCGACGCGAAAGCGTGCGCCCGGCCGATCGACGCGCACCGTTGCGCGCTGCACGCCGAGCTGCCTCCGCAGGGCGCCCAGCTGATCGTCGATCTCGACCGCGCCCGTCAGCATCGCGATCGCCGAGTAGTCGAGCGCGCCCAGCCCACCCTCCTGTCCGCGGCGATACAGCGCGAGAACGGACGCGAGCGGCTCGGTCTCGATCGCATGCTCGGCTGCGAGCTGCTCTGCGAGCGACAGGTCCTTCTCCATCAGATCGACCGTGAACATCGGTGCGAAGTCGTGCGCTGCCGGGGTCGTCTCGTTGATGGCGGCCGGGTAGCGCGTGCGCAGAACGCGCGAGTCGCCCGTCGAAGCTGTGACGATATCATAGAACACCTCGGGATCGATGCCCTCGCAGCGGGCGAGCGCGACGGCCTGCGCGATCGCCGCCATGTTGACGCCGGCGAGCAGGTTGTTGCAGAGCTTCGCAGCCTGGCCCTGCCCGTGGCCACCGACGTGCACGACGCTCGCGCCCAGCGCGGCGAGCAGGGACTCGGAGCGCGCGAACGCCCCGGCCGCGCCTCCGACCATGATCGTCAGCGACGCCGCGCGGGCGCCGAGCGTGCCGCCCGAGACGGGCGCGTCGAGCACGTCGAGGTCGCTGAGCGCCGCGGCGAGGTGACGGGCGAGGGCCGGAGTCGACGTCGACATGTCGATCGCGAGCGTTCCCGGCGCGAGCCCTTCGGCGAGCCCGCCGGGTCCGAGCATCGCCTCGCGCACGGCGTCGGGCGACGGCAGCATCGTGATCGCGACCTCTGCCCCCGCCGCAGCCTCAGCGGCGCTCGCGCACGGTGTCGCACCCTCCAGCGCCTCGCCCGGCGCGAGGTCGAAGGTGCGCACGTCGTGCCCCGCCGCGACGAGATGCGGCACCATCAGGCGCCCCATCCGCCCGACTCCGACGAAGGCGACGATCATGACATCGGAGCGAACGGTCCCGCCTTGTAGACCTGGCCGGGCAGGTCGCGACCGAGCACGCCGGCGAGCCACTCCGAGACCGCGATCAGCGCCAGCAGATCGACGCCGGTCTCGACGCCGAGACCGTCCAGCAGGTAGACGAGATCCTCCGTCGCGATGTTGCCGGTGGCGCGCGGCGCGAACGGGCACCCGCCGAGCCCGCCGATCGAGGCGTCGAGCAGCGTCGCACCGGCCTCGATCCCGGCGTCGGCGTTCGCGTAGCCCGTGTTGCGCGTGTTGTGCAGGTGCAGGCCGATCGGGCGGCCGCCCGAAGCGCGCAGCGCCGCGGGCACGAGGCGCCGGACCTGGCTCGGCACGCCGACGCCGATCGTGTCGGCGAGCAGGATCTCGTCGGCTCCGGCCACGGCCATGCGCTCGACGTGCTCGATCACGCGCGCCTCCGGCACGACGCCCTCGAACGGGCAGCCGAACGAGGCGCCGAGCGTCACGCTGGCGCGGACGCCCGCGGCGTGGGCAGATGCGAGCATCTGCTCGTGCGCGGCGGCCGCGGCGGCCAGGGTGGTGTTCTGGTTGCGAGCGCAGAACGTGTCCGAGAGCGGGTAGGCCAGGTGGATCTCGTCCGCGCCCGCCGCGACGGCGTCGTCGAGGCCGCGCCCGTTGAGGGCGAGCGCGGCATAGACGACGCCGTCGACGCGCCGGAGCGCGCCGAAGACCTCCGCGGCCCCCGCCATCTGCGGCACGACCTTCGGATTGACGAAGCTCCCGCACTCGATGCGCGGCAGCCCGGTCGCGGCGAGCCGGTTGCAGAGCTCGGCGCGGACCGGCGGCTCGAGCATGAGCCGGTCGTTCTGCAGCCCGTCTCGGGGCCCCACGTCGCAGAGCGTGACGTCCATCAGGCGGCGGAGCGCTTCGCAGCGACGGACTGGAAGAACTCGATCACGAGCCTCGCCGACAGCTCGGGCTGCTCCATCAGGTTCGTGTGCCCGCTGCCGTCTACGATCATAAGCTCGGCACCCGCAATGGTCTCGGCAAGCCAGCGGGCGCCTGCGCCGTCCGGGCCCGCATCGATCGGCGTGAGGCAGTCCTCGCTGCCGGTCATCACGAGCGTCGGCGCCGTCACGCGCGCCGCGTACGGCCTCAGGTCCATCGCCGCCATCGCGTCGCACGCGCCGGCGAAGACCGGCACCGAGCAGTTGCGCTCGAGCACGCCCTGGATCACCTTCACGGTCTCGGGCCCCGCCGGGGTGTCGAGGAAGGCGCGCGACAGGCACTTGCTGGCGATCTCGAGCGCGAGCGGCTCTCCGCCCATGCCGTAGGCCTCGGCGAGGCGCTTCCAGATCTGCCAGTGCGAGCGCGCCATGAAGTCGGATTTCGCGGAGGCGCAGTCGAGCACGAGCCCGTCGACCCGCTCGGGGTGGCGTCCGGCGAACGCGAGCGCGACCATGCCGCCCATCGACGTTCCGTGCACGTGCGCGCGCTCGACGCCGATCGCATCGAAGAGAGCGGAGACGTCGTCGGCCCAGATCTCCATCGAGTACTCCTGCTCGGGGCGCTCCGAGAGGCCGTAGCCGCGCAGATCGAACTCGATGACCTTGAAGTGCGGCGTCATCTTGTCGGTCACGAACCCGAAGTTCTCGTGCGCGAAGCCGGCCCCGCCGATCTGCAGCAGGTAGTCGTCGCCCTCGCCGTGCACGTCGTACCAGATGCGAGCGCCGTTGATCTGCGCGTCAGCCATGAAGCCCTTCCATAGTTCGAACGTCGACGAGGTGCCCGTGGATGGCGGCGGCGGCGGCCATCTCGGGGCCCATCAGATGGGTTCTCGCTCGGGGGCCCTGGCGGCCCTCGAAGTTTCGATTGCTGGTCGAGGCGACGCGCTCTCCCGGACCGGCGATGTCGGGGTTCATGCCGAGGCACATCGAGCAGCCCGCGTTACGCCACTCGAAGCCCGCGTCGAGAAAGACCGTATCCAGGCCTTCGGCCTCGGCCGATCGCTTCACGCTCATCGAGCCCGGGACCACAATCGCCGTCACGCCATCGGCTACCCGTCCGCCCCGCACCACGTCGGCCGCGGCACGCAAGTCATCCAGGCGGCTATTCGTGCAGCTACCGATGAAGACGCGATCGACCGCGACGTCGGTCATCGCCGTCCCGGCCGTCAACCCCATGTACGCAAGCGCACGCTCCGCGCCCTCATCAACCGGCTCCGGGACCCTCGCCGTGATCGGCACCGTCTGCCCC
>JANLRV010000209.1:0-19577 GCA_031361905.1 Actinomycetes bacterium | reverse complement strand
CGCAGAGCTGCGATCGCGGTGCCTCGCGCGCGGCTCGCTCGCCGATGAAGCCGGCCTTGCCCGCAGCCACGGCGAAGCCCAGACCCGACTCGGCAGGCGTGTGATCGGCGAGCAGGTCGGTGCCGAGACCGCGATAGCCCTTCTCGAGCCTCAGCGAGTCCATCGCCACCGTCCCGCAGGCGACGAGGCCGTGCGCCTCGCCCGACTCCAAGAGCAGATCCCAGAGCGCGCCGCCGTACTCGCTCGGCGTGTGCAGCTCCCACCCGTACTCGCCGACGTACGAGAGCCGCAACGCCGTCACCGGAACGGCGCCGACGTGGAACGACCGGGCGGAGAAGTACGGGAACGCCTCGTTGTCGAGGGACTGCTCGGTGAGCGGCTCGAGGGTCGCCCGTGCGCGGGGGCCCCAGAGGCCAACGCCGCACGTCCCCGACGTGACGTCGCGGACGGTCACGCCCGCGGTGTCGCGCGCCGCGCGGAGCACCCAGGCGAGATCTCGCGGGCCGCTGCCGGAGCCTCCGAAGAGCAGGAAGCGGTCCTCGGCCTGACGCAGGATCGTGAGGTCGCTCTCGATGCCGCCGTTGCCGTTGAGAAAGCAGGTGTAGGCGATCCGGCCGACGGGCCGGTCGAGGTCGCTGCAAGCGAGCCGCTGCAGCACGGCGAGAGCGCCCGCCCCGGAGACCTCGATCTTCTGGAACGTCGACATGTCGAAGAGGCCGGCGTGCGAGCGCGTCGCGAGGTGCTCGCCGCTCGCGATCGGCGACCAGTAGCGCGCCGCCCATCCCTCCCGCACCGCGAGCGGCGAGCGCTCGAGCGCGGCATTCGCCTCGAACCAGGCCGGGCGCTCCCAGGCCGCCGAGGGCTGGAAGAACGCGCCGAGCTCGCGCTGGCGGTCGTGGAACGGCGTCCGGCGGAGGCCGCGCGGGTGGTCGTACGGCTGCAGCGGGTGGACGGCGTCGTAGATCTCGACGTACTGGCGCTCGCCGCGCGCCCGCACGAAGGGGCGCGAGCGGGCGTAGTCGGCGAACCGGTTGACGTCTAGCTCGCGCAGGTCGAGCTCGCAGTCGCCGGTTGTCATCAGC
The DNA here is from genome assembly GCA_031361905.1 of Actinomycetes bacterium. Lineage (GTDB taxonomy): Bacteria > Actinomycetota > Thermoleophilia > Gaiellales > JALYLC01 > JANLRV01. Next base: position 18,495 of record JANLRV010000209.1, on the reverse strand, counting down.
TCGGCCAGCCCGCGGCCGACGCCTGCGGCGTGCGTCGCCCAAACGGCCTCGGCGACCCACAGCCCGCGCGTCTCGACGCTCTCGCCGACGAGCGACTGCGCGTCTGGCGTGAACGAGAACATGCCGAGCAGCTCGACCGTGCGGCCTGCGTCACGGAGCGCCGGAACGAGTCGCTGCGCCTCCGCCCAGCCCGGCGCCATCAGCTCCTCGCGCCAGGGAACGTCGGCGGGCGCCGGGGTCGAGTCGTCGATCTGCTCGGGATCGACCAGCATCGGCGCGTGGCGGTAGTTGCCGACGACGTACTTGCCGTCGTCCTCGACGAGGTACATCGAGTGGTCCTGGTGCCGCCAGATCGGACGCTCCACCCCACGGGTGCCGGCGATCTCGGCAAGCGGCGTCGAGCGCACGATCGGGTGCGCGCACGGCTGCAGGGGAATCGGGATCCCGGCGAGCCGCCCCGCGAGCGGGCCCCAGATGCCGGCGCAGATCACGACCTCGTCGCACTCGATCCGGCCGCGGCTCGTCTCGACCGCGCGGACGCGGCCTCCGGTCCGATCGACCGACAGCGCGGAGGTCTCGCCGACGAGCTCGACGCCCAGGGCGCTCGCGCGCGCCGCGACGCCCTCGACGAACGGGACCGCGCGCAGGATGCCGTCTCGCTCGACGTGGATGCCGCCGAGGATCAGGTCGGTATCGAGCAGCGGCAGGTGCCCGCGCACCTCGTCCGGCGTCAGCAGGCTCGACTCGAGGCCCCACGACTGCGCGAGCCCGTGCTTGCGCCGCAGGTCCATCAGACGGGCGTCGGTCGTCGCGACCTCGACGCTGCCCGACGCGTAGTAGCAGGGCTCGGCCGTCTCCTCCGAGATCTCGCAGAACAGGTCGACTGACCACTGCGCGAGCTTCGAGACCGTCCGCGAGTTGTTGTTCTGGAGGATCCCGCCGGGCGCGTGCGAGGTCGATCCCCCGCAGCGGTAGAGCGTTCCGCGGTCGATCACGACGATCTTCTTCCGCCCTCGCTTCGCGAGCTCGTACGCGGTGGAGACGCCGACGATGCCGGCGCCGATGATGACGGTGTCCGCCCGGGTGCGCATCAGTGTGATATATCAGATCGATGGTACAGAGACGAGAGGGAAGCGTGCCCCGCCACGCAGGCACGGTGATCGTCGGAGGCGGCGCGATCGGCGTCTCGATCGCCCGCGAGCTCGCGCTGCGCGGCGTCGACGTGCTGGTGCTCGAGCGCAACCGCGACCTCTCGAGCGGCGCCTCCGCGGGAACCGCGGGTCTGATCTGCCCGAGCCACGCCGAGACGATCGCGAGCCCGCAGGCGCTGCGCGATGGGATTCGCTGGATGTTCGATGCGACGGGGCCATTCGCGCTGCGCCCCGATCCGAAGCTGGCTCCGTGGCTTGCCCGCTTCACCGCCTCGGCGATCGCACCGGGCCGCGCAGCGCGCTCGACCGCGATCCTGCGTGACCTCAGCGCCCGGGCGCTCGCGCTGCACGTCGCGCTCGCCGAGACCGTCCCGACGGGTCTCGTGCAGCGCGGCATCCTCAACGTCTACGCGAGCGAGCACGACCTCGAGCACGGCCTCGCTCACGCCGCCGAGCAGCGCGCAAGCGGCCTCGCGATCGATGCGCTCGACGCCGACGCCGTCCGCGAGCTGGAGCCCACCGTCCGCAGCGGGATCTTCGGCGGCACGCTCGCACGCGATGAGGCGCACCTCGACTCGGACCAGTACACCCGCGCCGTGGCCGATGCGGCGCGCGCCGCGGGCGCGCAGATCATCACCGGAGTCGACGTGATCGCAGCCGCCGAGTCGCCGTCGGGAATCGAGCTGACGACCACCGTCGGACCGCTCTCCGCCGAGCGCCTCGTGCTCGCCGGCGGCGCCTGGTCCGCCCGCCTCGCAGCCGATCTCGGCATCCATCTGCCGCTTGCCGCAGCCAAGGGCTACCACGTCGAGGTCGAGGGGAGCGTGCCTCCGTCGCGACCGGTCTACCTGCACGGCACGCGGGTCGTTGCCACGCCGCTTCCCGGACGGCTGCGCTTCGCGGGCACGCTCGAGCTCGGGAGCGATCCCGAGGTGGTCGACCGGCGGCGCGCCGAGTCGGCCCTCGCCGCCGGCCGGGCCGCCCTGACCGGCCTCGACGACGCGCGGGTCACGAGCATCTGGCGCGGGCTGCGCCCGTGCCTGCCCGACGGGCTGCCGGCGATCGGCCGAACCCGTGCGAGCGACCGCGTGCTCGTGGCGACCGGCCACCAGATGCTCGGCATCACGCTCGCCCCGATCACGGCCGAGGTGATCGGCCGGCTCGTCGCGGGAGAGGAGCCCGGCGTCGATCTGGGAGCGCTCACGCCCGACCGCTTCCGCAGCGTGCGGCAGCTCGTCGGCCGCCGGTGAGCGCGACGCGCCGGCTCTTCCTGCTGCCGCACGAGCAGCGGCTGATCGACCGATCGCTCGCAGAGCGCGCCTACGTCAAGCTGCGCCACGAGATCATCACGCTGGCCCGGGCGCCCGGAGAGCCGCTGCGCGAGGATGAGCTGATGGCCGATCTCGGTCTCGGGCGAACCCCGATCCGAGAGGCGGTCAAGCGGCTCGCGCACGAACGGCTGATCGTGGTCAACCCGCGCAGCGGAACCCACGTGAGCCACGTCGATACGACGGAGGCCCTGCAGATCGCCGAGGTGCGCATCGAGCTCGAGCGCTTCGCGGCCGAGCTCGCCGCCCAGCGCGCGACGCCGGCTGAGCGACGCGAGCTCGAGCGGCTGCGAGCCGCGATCGAGACGACGGGCGATGCCGATGAGCTGATGCGCCTCGACTATCGCGTGCACCACGCGATCTACCGGGCGAGCCGAAACGCCTACCTGCAGGAGACGGCCGATCTCTACCTGCACCTCGCGCTGCGCGTCTGGTTCGTCGTGCTCGAGCGAGCGCCCGAGCTGCTCGCCGACGTGACCGGCGAGCACGGCGCGCTGATCGCAGCGATCGTCAGCGGCGACCACGCCACGGCGGGCGAGCTCGCCCGCAGCCACGTCAGCCGTATCCGGCAGGCGATAGCGACCGCGCTGCCGAGTGATCGGCCAAATTTTAGACGCGACTAAGGGGTCTGACCCCAAAAGGGTCAGACCCCGCAAGGGTCAGACCCCGAACGGGTCAGGCCCCTTAGACGCCTCTAAACCACGGCTCATCTAGGCTGAAGCCGATGCTCCGCGTGATCGCCTGTGCCGTGCTGCTCGCGCTCGTCGCACCGGCCACGGCTGACGCGCACGGGTCGCGCTGGGATCGCATCCCGGACGCCGGCCCGTTCAACGTGCGCGTCTCGGCGAGCGTGCGTGGAGGTCAGCTCGACTATACCATCGACGTGCGCGACGCCCGCGGGCGCCCCGTGAAGGGCGCGTACATTCGAGTGTTTGCACAAACACCCAATGAGGGTCTCTACGACGCCGATGCCGTGCCGGTTGGCGATCTCTACGAGGCGCTGCTGCCGGCGCCCGACGCGTCTGAGTGGCGGCGCTGGAGGATCGACACCGGCATCGACGACGGCCGCTCGCAGACCACGTTCACCTACACGCCGCCTGCGCCCTCACGGCACTGGCGCTGGGACCCGCTCGTCGTGATCGCGCTCGCGCTCACCGCAGCTCTCTTCGCGCAGGGCTTTGCGCGGCTGCGCCGCCGCGGCCGCCGCGATCTCGCGCCCTGGTCTCGAGCTGCGCTCGCAGCGGCTGCGGTGGGCGTCGCGACCCTTGCGCTGTGCTCGCCGATCGACTCGATCGGCGAGCGCTACCTGATCTCGGTGCACATGCTGCAGCACCTGATGCTCGGCGACCTCGTTCCGGTGCTCCTGCTGCTCGCGCTGCGTGGACCGCTCTGCGTCTTCCTGTTCCCGAAGGCCGTGCTGCGCCGCGTCGGGCACTGGCACGGCGCGCGCGCCTTCCTGACGGCGCTCCTGCACCCCGCGATCTCCGTCTCGCTGTGGGCGATCACGTTCCTCAGCTGGCACCTCCCGCCGATCTACCAGGCGGGGCTGACCAACCGCACGGTCCACGCGCTCGAGCACGTGAGCTTCGCGATCTGCGGGATGCTCGTCTGGACGCAGCTGATCGACCCGACCCGGCGGCTCCGGCTGACGACGCGCGGGAAGCTCGGAGTCGCGCTCGGCACGTTCCTCGCGGGCCAACTGTTGGCCGACGTGCTGATCTTCTCGTACTCGCCGTACTACAGCCAGTACGCTGCGGAGCCGCTGCGGATCGCCGGGCTCTCGGCGCTCGCCGACCAGCGGCTCGCCGGCCTCGCGATGATGGTCGAGCAGCTCGCGACGTTCGGCATCTGCGCCGCCCTGCTGCTGCGACAGCTTACGCGGACGCCGCGCGTGGTGGCGCTCGCGTGACGCCACCTGCCGGGGCGTTCACGTTCGAGCCGGTCTTCATCGTCGTGCCCGCCGCCGCCGCGATCGCCTACGCGCGCTCCTGGCACAGTCGCCGCGGGCCGACCTGGAAGCCCGTCGCGTTCGGCAGCGGTCTCGCGATCATCGCGGCGACGCTCAACTCGCCGCTCGAGACGATCGCGACGCACTACCTGCTGATCGCCCACCTGCTCCAGAACGCCCTGATCGCCGACTGGGCCCCGCCGCTGATCCTGATCGGCCTCACCGAGGGGATGCGCGCCTCGATTCGCCGGCGAGGCGGGCGCCTGCTCGAGACCGTGACGCGGCCCGCCTACGCGCTTCCCGGCTGGCTCGCGACGTGGTACGGCGTGCACGCGGGCGGAATCTACGACTACGCCCTGCGGCATCCGTGGGCGCTCAACCTCGAGCACGGCGCGCTGATCGCCGCAGGCCTCTGTTTCTGGTGGCCGGTGATCACGCAGCGCCTCGGGCCGGCCGCGATGCTCGGCTACCTCTCCGCCGCATTCGTCGGCGCCACCTTCCTCGGCCTCGCGCTCACCTTCATCGCAACCCCGCTCTACTCCTTCTACGAGCAGGCGCCGCGCCTCTGGGGCATCGGCGTCGTGCGCGACCAGAACCTCGCGGGTGCGCTGATGAACGGCGAGCAGTCCATCGTCTTCGTCAGCGCGATCGCCTGGGTGTTCTTCCGACTGCTCGGCGACGGAGAGGATGGGTGAGATGGAGGCGGTGATCTTCGACTGCGACGGGGTGCTCGTCGACAGCGAGCGTCTCTGCTGGGAGGCCTGGGAGACGGTGCTCGCTCGGCACGGAATCGCGCTCGCCGCGGGCGACATCACGCACAACCTCGGTCTGCCGGACATCGAGATCGCGGCCTACTTCGCCAAACGGGGCCTGCTGCCGGCTCCGCCACTGCTCGTGGCCGAGCTGGAGGAGCTCGCCGAGGTTCTCTACGCGACGAGCGTCGTCGCCTTCCCGGATGCAACAGCGCTCGTGCGCCGGCTCGCCGCCGAGGGCGTGCCGCTCGCCGTCGCGAGCAACGGGACACGAGTGCACGTCGACGCGATGCTCGCCGCGGCCGGGCTGACGGGGCTGTTCGACGCGTCGGCGGCCGTCGACGAGGTAGCGCGCGGCAAGCCCGCGCCCGATCTCTACCTCGAGGCAGCCCGCCGGCTCGGCATCGCACCCACGCGCTGCATCGCGATCGAAGACTCGCCCGTGGGCGCGCGCGCCGCGCTCGCGGCCGGCATGACGACGGTGGGAATCGCGCGCCATCCGTCGGTCGCCCACACCCTCGCGCACGCACACCTCGTCGTGCACGAGCTGAGCCGCGACACGTTGCCCGGCCTGCCCCGGCGCTGACGCTAGATGAGCTAGAGCGTGTCCTGGCGGAGCTCGATCACCGTCGGACCGCGGCGCTCGAGCGCCCGCGCGATCGCAGGGCCGATCTCGGCGAGCGAGGCGGGAGTCTCGGCCTCGGCCCCGAACGCGCGGGCGAGCATCGGGTAGTCGGGGTTCCGCGGCAGCACCGAGATCTCAGGGATCGAGCGAGCGATCATGTCGCCGTGGATCTGCCCGAGCGCGTCGTTGTTCCAGAGCAGAACGACGAGCGGCAGCTCGAGCTGCACCGCGGTCGCGAGCTCGCTGACCGTGAAGAGCAGGCCGGCGTCGCCGATCAGCGCCGCCGTCGCCGTGCCGGGATCGCCGAGCAGGCCGCCGATCGCGGCGGGCACGGCATAGCCGAGCGTGCCGAAGCCGCTCGGGTGGAGGAACCGGCGCGGGTGATCGAAACGCAGCGAGTGGATGGCGGTGTACGCGATCTGGGTCATGTCGCTGTAGACCCGGCCGTCCGCCGGAAGCGCGGCACGGATCGCGTCGAGCACGCGCGCGTGCTGCGACGCGAGCGGGCTGCGGGTCGCCTCGACCTGTCGTCGCAGATCGCTCACGGCCGAGACGTCGGCGACGCGCGGCGCGATGCGTTCGGCGAGCGCGGCCACGAATGGCCCGACGTCGCCGAGCACGGGAACGGTTGCCGGATAGGCGTCGGAGAGCTTCGCCGGGTCGATGTCGACCCGGATCAGCGTTCCCGGGAGGTCGAGGTGCTCGACCTCGCAGTCCGTCTCGGCGAGCTCGCTGCCGAGCACGAGCGCGCAGTCGCGCGTCGTCAGGAAGCGCTGGGCGTCCGGGAAGCCGAGCAGTGCGCCCGCGCAGAGCGGGTCCGACTCGGCGACGACGCCCTTGCCGGCGGTCGTGCTCAGCACCGGCGCGCCAAGCCGGGCAACGAGTGCTCGCACGGCCTCCACGGCATCGACGCACCCGCCGCCGACGATCACGACGGGCCGCTCGGCCGCCGCCAAGGCGACCGCGGCGCGCTCCACTGCCGCGGGGTCGTGATGCGGTCGCGATGGCGCGTCGGGGATCGTCCAGCGACCCTCGACCGGCTGCTCGAGCACGTCGATCGGGATCTCGATGTAGACCGGGCGCGGACGTGTCGAGGCGAGCGCCGCGAGCGCATGGGCGACGGCACCTGGGACGTCGGCGGCTGCGCGCACGCTCTGCGCCGAGCTCGTCAGCACACGGGCGAGCGCGAGCTGGTCGGACAGCTCGTGCAGGTCGCCATACCCTTTCCCAAGCGTCGTCGACTGGTTCACGCTCGCGAGCACGAGCATCGGCACCGAGTCCGAGTACGCCTGGCCGATGCCGGTCGCGGCATTCGTCAGACCTGGCCCCGTGATCACGCAGCAGAGCGCCGGCCGGCCGGTCGCCCTCGCATAGCCGTCGGCGGCGAACGACGCCCCCTGCTCGTGCCGCACGAGCACCGCGCGCACGCCGCTCCCGGCGAGGCCGCGGTAGAGCTCGAGGGTGTGCACGCCCGGGATGCCGAAGGCGACCTCGATGCCCGCTTCCTCAAGCAGCGCGATAACGGCCTCTCCACAGTTCATCCCCCGAGGATACGGCTTCCAATCCGGCGGGCCGCAGGGAAGGGTGGCAATCGACCATCTATCCCTCCGGGGAGATGTGGTGTGCCGCCCATGCCACATCGGTTACCATCACCCGATCGAGGGATAGGCCTTCGCTTCCTGTAGGAGCATCGAAACCGTTCAGCTCGGCCGGCGTCTCGCCCGGCAGGCAAACCGCGAAACACGACCAGCGATCGCTCGCTGCCATGGGCAGCCAGGGGGAAGCGACCGCGTCGCGCGCCGAGAGCGCGCTTAGAGAGGAAACCGATGAGTCGCATCGTCGTGCAGCTGCTCGCTGCCGCATTTGGAACGTCCACGCCGCAGCCGGCCCAGCTGCTGATCCCGCCTGCGCCGCTCCAGCTGTCGATCCCGCTGCGCTCCGTGGTGCAGACCGCGCCGACGCGCTGGTTCACCTGCCGGCGCTATTGCCAGGTCGTGCTGCTGCGCCAGAAGGCGATTCGGATCCACCGCGAGACGGTCGCGCTCGCGCAGGGCCATCTGCTGACGGTTCCCCGAAAGCCCCACCTCACCTGGAAGCGTCCGCGCCTGCGCCGCGAGATCCGCAGGCTGCACAAGCAGCTGCGCCACTACCGCAAGCAGGCCGTGATCCCCTGGTCGTCCCGGCTCCCGCGCTGGAACCTGTGGATGTGCATCCACCACTACGAGGGCTCGTGGCAGGACGCCGGCGATCCGTACTGGGGCGGGCTGCAGATGGACCGCCAGTTCATGTGGACCTATGGGGCGGACATGATCCGCAGGCACGCCGGCGGTCTCGCGAACACCTGGGCTCCCTGGGAGCAGGTCATCGTGGCCGAGCGCGCCTATACGAACCGCGGTTTCTCGCCGTGGCCGAACACCGCGCGCTTCTGCGGCCTTCTCTAGATCGACACCCAAGGGTCTGACCCGTACGGGGTCTGACCCGAATGGGGTCTGACCCCTTAGACGCGTCTAAAATTTCGCTTGCAGGTAGAGTCGCGGCCGATGCAATCGCAGTCGGAGAAAGGCGAGTGCTTCCGCTCGCTGCACCAGAGCGGGCGGCTGTTCGTGATGCCGAATCCGTGGGATGCGGGCACGGCACGCATCCTCGAGCACCTCGGCTTCGAGGCGCTTGCGACGACGAGCGCGGGCTGCGCGTTCTCGCTCGGGCGCCGCGACGGCACCGGCGAGGTGTCGCTCGACGACTTGCTCGCGAACGCGCGGCAGATCTGCTCGGCGACCGACCTGCCGGTCAGCGCCGACCTCGAGGACGGATTTGCTCGCCGCCCGGCGGACCTCGCGGTGACGATCGAGCGGGCAGCCGAGGCTGGTCTCGTCGGCTGCTCGATCGAGGATGCGAGCGACGGGCAGATCCGTGACGTCGCCGACGCGGCCGAGCGCGTCGCCGCGGCGGTCGCCGCCACGAGCACGCTCGCCACGCCGTTCCTGATCACCGCGCGGGCCGAGAACTTCCTGCACGGGCGGCCCGACATCGACGACACCGTGCGACGCCTGCGGGCGTACGAGGAGGCGGGCGCCGACGTGCTCTACGCGCCCGGGCTGACGACGATCGAGCAGGTGCAAGCGATCACGTCCTCGCTGCGCAGCCCCGTGAACGTCGTCGTCGGGGGCTGGAACGCGCAGATGACGGTGGCCGAGCTCGCGGCCGCGGGCGTCGCCCGCATCTCCGTCGGCGGCGGTCTCGCACGCGCAGCGCTCACCGCGCTCGTCGGCGCGGCGAACGAGATTCTCGAACGCGGCTCGTTCAGCTATGCCGCGAGCGCCCTCAGCGAGGGCGAGCTGGTCGGCCTCTTCGGCGTCAATGGCGCGCGCGGACGTACCGGCTGAACTGCGCCCAGACCGTCTCGCCATCAGCCTCGACCGTGATCCGGCCGGTCAGGCTCTTGCCCCGCATCGAGCGCTTCGGATGCCAGCTGCAGATCGCCTTGCCCTCGACGAAGCGCCCCTCGTGGGTTGCGAGCGACGTCTGGCCGACGGTCGCGGTGCAGTGCACCGCAGCGGAGTCCGCGCCGGTGATCGGCAGCGTCGCCGTGAGCCGCTCGCCCGCATGCGCCGTGGGCGCGTGCACGCGATCGGTGATCGCGATCCCCTTCGCGCGCGCGTGTGCGGGCTGAGGGGCCGGAGGAGAGGGAGGAGAGGCAGGCGAGGCAGGAGAGGCGGGTGAGGTGACGGGCGACGACGGCGACGGGGGCGACGACTGCGGGCTCGGCGGGCTGGCGGGAGCGGTCGGAGCCGCCGGAGGTACGGCGGGCGGCGCGGGCGGACTCGCCGGAGGAGTCACGGGCGAGGGAGCGGGCGGAGGAGATGTGACGCCACTGACACCCGCCCCGAATTCCTGCGTCCAGAAGATCGTTCCGGTCCCCGCCTGAACGGCCACCCCGACGCCTGTCACCGTGAAGATCGTGCGCTCGATGTTGGCTCGGTGCCCCGCAGAGGCGAGCCAGCCATTGAAGATGTCGACGGCCGTGATGCCGCGCGTCCCTTCCGCAATGTTCTCGCCGTAAGCCGCACCCGTGTAGCCGCAATCGGTCGCGCGCTGGTCCGCGCTTCGGGCCGGCGACTGATCGCTGTGGTCGAAGTAGTTGAACCCCGCCATGTTCAGCGACTTCCAGTTCGCCGAGTCGCTGAGGGGCCCGTTCGATCCGAGCGCCGAGAGCCCCATTCCCTTGCGATGATCGTTGACGAGCGTGACGATCTGCCCCGCGAGCGTCCCGTTGACGGTGCCCCAGCCGGACTGCGGCGTGCACAGCGCGGTCGCCGCCTGGGCGCTGAGCGTGCCGAGCACGACGCCCATCGAAAGGGCGAGCGCGGCGACGCACGCGATGACTCGGCGTCCCATCACAGATCGGCAATCTACCAGGACGGGCCTCCGGATGGCTGGAAGGCGTTGCCAGTTTCCGGCAGGTTTGGGGAGCTTCCGAACGCGCTACTGGCGCGGCAGCGAGACGCGGAACGCCGTCGCGATGCCGAGAATGCCCTCGATCTCGCGCAGCGCCTCGGCGGGAATCGCATCGTCGACGTTCACGACCATCACGGCCTCGCCGCCGCGATCGTGGCGCCCCACCTGCATGCCCGCGACGTTCACCCCGTGACGGCCGAGCGCGGTGCAGACGCCGCCGATCACGCCGGGCACGTCCAGGTGGTGGGTGATCAGCACGTCGCCCTCGAGCGGCCGGTCGAGCGAGAAGCGGTCGATCTCGACGATCCCCGCGCGGTGGCGATCCCAGCTGACGCGCACGTGGCGCGTCTCGGCACCAGTCACCTCGAACGAGAACGACGGCTCGATCGCGGGATCGTCGGTTCCGGCGTTGACGATCACGCCGATCCCGGCGCGCTCGGCGAGCAGGCGCGCGTTGACCGGCGTCGCACGCTCTGCGCTCCAGCGCGCGAGCGCGCCCGCGAGCGCCGCGACGGTCGCGTGCTCGGTCACGTCGGCTGGCACGAGGCCGTTCACCGTCACGCGCAGCTGCGCGGGCGAGTCGGGGGCGAGCACCGCAAGCAGACGCCCGGCCGCCGACGTGGCGGCGGTCAGGCGCGCGAGCTCCACCGCCGAGACCGAGGCGGGCGGCAGGTTGACGGCATTGGGCACGGTCTCGCCTGCCAGCGCGGCGAGCGTCGTCTCGGCGATCATCTCGCCGACGGCTGCCAGGGCCTCGGCGCTCGAGCCCCCGGTATGCGGGGTCAGGACGGCGTTCGGCGCCCCGAACAGCGGGCTCGCGGTGCAGGGCTCGTGCGGGAACACGTCGACGCCGGCTCCCGCGATCCGCCCCGCGTGCAGGGCAGCCGCGAGCGCCTCCGCATCGACGACCTCGCCGCGCGCGCAGTTGAGCACGATCGCCTGCGGCCGGAGCCGCTCGATCGCGGCCGCATCCAGCATGCGATGCGTCTCGCGCGTCGACGGGCAGTGAAAGCTGATCACGTCCGAGCGCTCGAGCAGCTCGTCGAACGAGACCCGCTCGGCGCCGACCGCCGCGAACCGCTCGTCGGTGATGTGGGGATCGTGCGCGAGCACCCGCATCTCGAACGCGCGCAGGCGCTCCGCGACGACCGTGCCGACCCGGCCGAGGCCGACGATCCCGAGCGTGCGCCCGCGCAGGTCGATCGGGCGGATCTGCTTGCGCTCCCAGCGTCCCGCGTGGGTCGAGGCGTTCGCCTGCGGGATCTGCCGCGTCACGGCCAGCAGCAGCGCGACCGTGTGCTCGGCGGCAGAGATGCGGTTCGCGCCCGGCGCGTTGAGCACGAGCACGCCGGCGCGCGTGGCCGCCTCGACGTCGATGTTGTCGAAGCCGACGCCGGCGCGGGCGACGACGCGCAGCTTCGGGCCGGCTGCGAGGACCTCTGCGGTGACCTGCGTCTCGCTGCGGACGACGAGCCCGTCGGCGTCGGCCAGCGCGAGCTTGAGCGCGACCGGATCGACGCCGTCCACGTCGACGATCTCGGCATCGCGCGCGAGGCGTGCGCGGGCCAGGTGATCGATCACGTCGCCGATCACGATGCGCGGCCGGTCGGTCGCGGCCTCGCCGACGGGCAGCGAGCCGACGAGGCGCGCGAGCACGTCGTCGAGGTGCGCGATCGGCTCGATCCGCGGCGGGAGGTTGCTGCCGTGGTCTCCGAGCAGGAAGCAGGTGATGCCGGCAGAGGCGTAGTTGCGCGCGTGGCGCAGGCTGTCCTCGATCGCGAAGCGACAGCCGTAGATGCGGGCCGCGGCGGGCTTGTCGTCGGCGTAGACGACGGGGCACTCCGGGAAACCCTCCCGCGCGAGCCAGCCCTCGGTCATCTGGGAGCTCGCGGCGGCGCGCGCCGTGATGATGCGCACGTCGCCGTGGCACAGCTCGATCAGGCGGGCGAGAAAGGCCTGCGCGCCGGGCGCCGGGCGGAGGTGCGCCGCCGGGCCATCCGCGCTGTAGACCCAGGCGCGCGCCTCCTCCGGCACGGTGATCCCGGCGGAGTCGACGAACGCGCGCTCGGGAAGCTCGCCGAAGCGGGCGCTCGCCGCGTGCGCGAGCACGCGCGGATGCTCCGTGAGCACGCCGTCGAGGTCGAGCGCGACTGCCAGCGAGCCGTTCGCGGCCACGCTACCGGGCGCTTTCGAGGGGCTGGCTGCTCATGACCGCAGGGTAGACGCGTCCGCGCGACCGAAGCGTCGCCCGCGCAGCGAAACGGTTGGCTCCACGCCCCGCGAGGGGGCGTGGAGCCAACCGGCTAACGGAAGCGGTAGGTGATCCGCCCGCGCGTCAGATCGTACGGCGAGAGCTGAACGGTGATGCGATCGCCGGGATTGATGCGGATGCGATAGCGCCGCATCTTCCCCGCGACGTATCCGATCGTCTCGTGACCATTATCGAGCTTGATCCGGAACATCCCGTTCCGGAGGGCCTCGGTGACCTCGCCCTCGAGCTCGATCTTCTCCTCTTTGTCGGAGATGGCGCTGACTCCTAGCCCAGCAGGCTGACGTTGGTCGCCTCGGGGCCCTTCTGGCCCTGGCGCTCCTCGAACTCCACCCGCGCGCCCTCGGCGAGCGACTTGAAGCCGGTGCCCATGATGCTGGAGTGATGAACGAAGAGGTCCTTGCCGCCCGACTCGGGGCTGATGAAGCCATAGCCCTTGGCGTCGTTGAACCACTTCACGGTACCGGTCGCCACGATTGGCGCCTCCTGCGTATACGAACACGGCAGGCGAACGCAGAGAGAGCGAGGACCGGCACGGTTCTGGATGTCGGCGCAAGCGTAGCAGCCACCGGGAAACCGAACGGCTTGGCCAGAAAGTGCCAGGCACTATCTGGCCAAGCTAGAACACGTCGAGGTAGCGCTCGACGCGCGCGGCGTCGTCCAAGCCGTCGCAGAGCGCGAGCTCGGCGTGCTTGAGACCGATGTACGTATCGAGCAAGAGCGGCGGGAGGCCGAGCGAGTCGGCGCGCAGCTCGTCGAGCGCCTCCTCGAGCGAGGTCGGAAGCGGCGTGAAGCCCGCCAGCTCGGCCGCCGACATGTTGGAGGGGTCGCGCTCGAGCAGCCCGGGTGCGGGCAGGCCGTCGCGGATCCCCGCGAGACCGGCGTGCACGAGGCCGCCGAGCGTCAGATAGGGGCAGGCGGTCGCGTCCGCGGCGCGGTACTCGAGGTGCTCGGACGGGCCCTGGCCCGCGATCCGCAGAGCCGCCTCGCGGTTCGCGCGCCCGAGCGCGGCCGTCGCAGCCGACCAGCGGTGCGGCTTCAGCCGCAGGAACGAGACGGGGCTGGCCGCCGACAGGGCGGTCAGCGCGCGGATGTGGCGCAGCACGCCCGCCGCGAACGACATGCCGACCGCTCCGATCCCGGCAGGCGCGCCGCTCGCCTCGACGAGGCCGAAGTGCACGTGCACGCCGTTGCCGATCCCATCGACCACGACCACGGGCGAGAACGTCGCGTTCAAGCCGAGCAGGCGCGCCACCTCGCCGGTGACGACCCGCGTGAGCACGCTGCGATCCGCAGCGGCGAGAGCCGCGGTGGGCTTCGACGTGAGCTCGAACTGGCCGGCGCCGTACTCCGGCAGCAGGTTCTCGGGCTCACACCCGGCCTGGCGCATTCCGCGCGCGATCAGCGGCAGCAGCGGCTCCCGGCGCCGCACCTCGCCGAGCAGGAACGGCCGCCACTCCGCGCCGTCGACGATCGTGAACTCGTGCTCGAACGAGCCGTTCAGGGAGAGGCCGGTCTCGCGCGTCAGCTCGGTGAGCGCGTCACGGCAGTAGGTGCGCGCGCAGGCCGACCAGTCGGAGTTGTCCTGCTCGGCGACGTCGCAGAGCACGAGGTCGAGCGGCGACGCGTCGCCGAGCTCGATGCGGGCGCGCGTCGAGGGGTCGGGGCGCAGCCGGAGCTCGCCGACCGCGTCGAAGGAGGTCTCCTCGGCGAGCGGCCCGAAGGCCGTGAGCGACTGGTTCGCCGGCACCCAGCCGGTCCCGCGCTCGGGATGGAGCTCGTAGTCCAGGAGCGGCACCCCGCGGCCGCGCACCTGCGCCGTGAGATCGCAGACGGCGTGGAAGACGAGGTCGTCGCCCGTCACGCAGTCGCCCCGAGGTCGGGGCTGCCGTTGTCCCAGACCGCGAGGTCGAAGCCGGCGAGCGAGCTCCGCAGGGCGGCCGCGTCGGCGCTCGCGGCGTAGACGAGGATCCCGCCGCTCGTCTCCAGACCGTCACGCCGGAGCGACGCCGCGACGCGCTCGATCGGCTGCAGGTAGGTGGCGTTGGCGCCGAGCGAGCGGTAGGTGTCGCCGACCAGCACGAGCGTGCCGCTCGGGCCATCGATCAGCCCGAACGCGCCGACGAGGTGGCCGACGTCCCAGTCGGGCGGCGGGCCGCCGGCGTCGTCCCCGGACACGAGATACTCGACGAGCGTGCGCGGCGACGGTCGCGCGCCCCAGAAGAAGCGCGTGGCGACGTTGAGCGAGACGAGCACGGGACGGTCGAGCTGGAGCACGGCCTCGAAGAGCCGGCGCAGGTCGTCCGTCGCGAACGGCCCCCGCACCGGCACGGCCTCGACGGCCCCGGCGGAGATCGCCGGCACGGCGCGCACGAGCCCGCTCGGCGCCGTCCCCGAGATCGCGGGAGCGAGCGTCGGCAGCTCGTGACGGTAGTCGCGGCGGCCCGGCTCGCCCGGCGGAAACGACTCGGGGTCGGGCGCGTTCGAGAGCGAGCTTCCCGCGCGGACACCGACATCGTCCTGCGTGACCTGCGCGAAGCCATGCTGGCGCAGCGCGAGCGTCGCCCAGAAGCAGCCGCAGAGATAGTCCATCTGGGGCAGCTCGGCGTCGTGCAGGGCCATCACCTCGACCGCTCCCGGAAGCAAGCGCATCCGGCGATTATGGAGCTTGACGGCGGTCGGTGCGATCCGTAGCGTCGATCCGTGACCGAGCGACGCTACGAGCGGGCCGAGGCGGTGCTCGCACGCGAGCGCGCCGTGATCGGCGAGGTCATGAAGATCCGCTTTTATCCGTTCGTGATGGGCAGCGCCGAGGGCTCGCGCGTGCAAGACGTCGATGGCAACGGCTACATCGACTTCATCGCCTCCGCCGCGGTCGTGCAGGCCGGCTACGGCCACGGCGGCATCCGGCAGGCCGTGCTCGACGAGCTCGACCGCTCGTGGACGCAGATGCACTGCTGCTATCCCAACGAGCGCGCCGTCGAGCTCGCCGAGCGGTTGATCGCCCTCGCCCCCGGGGATTTCGAGAAGCGCGCGTGGTTCGGCACGACCGGCGGCGATGCGAACGACTGCCTCGCGCGACTCGTGCCGCTCGCCAGCGGGCGGCCGCGGATGCTCACCTACGTCGGCGCGTACCACGGGCAGACGTCCGGCTCCGCGGCGCTCTCGGGCCACTCCACCCAGGCCCGCGTGATCGGCGGCGGCGAGATCACGAAGCTGCCGTACCCAGACCCCTACCGGTGCTCGTGGGGGCCGTGCGAGCAAGCAGGTTGCTCGCTCAAGTGTCTCGATTTCGTCGAGCAGTTCGCGCTCGCCGCGGTCTCACCGGCCGCCGACACGGGCGCGATCCTGCTCGAGGCGATGCAGTCGGACGGCGGCGACGTCGTCCCGCCGGCGAACTACCTCCCGGCGCTGCGCGAGCTGTGCGACCGCCACGGCATCTGGCTGCTCTTCGACGAGGTCAAGACGGGGCTCGGACGCACCGGCAGGATGTTCGCGTTCGAGCACAGCGGGGTGATTCCGGATGGCTTCTCGATCGGCAAGCCGCTCGGCGGCGGCCTGCCGCTCTCGGGCGTGATCGCACGCCGCGAGATCCTCGACGCCGACACCTACGTGCTCTCGACGCTCGGCGGATCGCCGGTTCCCTGCGCCGCCGGCCTCGCCACGCTCGACGCGCTGCGCGACGATCGCCTGCTCGAGAACGCCGAGCGGATGGGCGCGCGGCTGCAGGACGGGCTGCGAGAGCTGGCGACGCGGCATCCGCTGATCGGCGACGTGCGCGGGCTCGGGCTGATGGTCGGCTGCGAGCTCGTGCGCGATCGATCGACGCGAGAGCCGGCGGCGCGCGAGGCCGCGCGGCTCGTCTACCGCGCATTCGAGCTCGGCCTGCTGATCATCTACTGCGGCATGCACGGAAACGTGATCGAGTTCACGCCGCCGCTCTCGATCACGGCCGCCGAGATCGACGAGGGCCTGGCCATCCTCGACGAGGCGCTCGCGCACGTCGAGGCCGGCCAGTTCGACGACCGCAAGCTGACCCCCTACGCCGGCTGGTGACCATGAACAGCGTCTCCCTCGCAGACTGCGACATCGTCGACTCCCACTGCCATCCCTGGCGGCTCGAGACGGTGCTCGATCGCGACCCGATGGGCTTCCTCGACCGCATCACGATGATGGGCATGTGCCTGATCTCGTCCGACCTCGTCGACGAGGTCGGCGAGGCCGAGCTGCGCCGGCTGACCGACTCGACGCCGTTCGCCCGCGTGATGCAGCGACGGCTCGCCGCGTTCCTCGGCTGCGAGGCCGACCGCGAGTCGATCGGCGACGAGCGGCTGAGACGACTGCGCGACGATGCGCCGCGCTACCTGGAGTCGCTCTGGGCCGACGCGCGCCTCGCCGGCATCGTCTGCGACGAGGGCTACCCGCAGCCCACGATCGCGATGGACGAGTTCGCCGAGAAGGCCGCGCTGCCGGTTCACCGCGTCGTGCGCATCGAGCCGTGGATCGCGCGGCTGCGGGAGAGCGCCGGGAGCTTCGGCGAGCTCGAGGACTCGTTCGTCGCGGCGGCCGAGCAGGCCGCGTCGGAGCAGATCGTCGCGTTCAAGTCGGTGATCGCGTACCGCACCGGTCTCGACGTCGCCCGGCCGTCGCGCGGCGACGCCACGGCCGCGTTCGAGCGCTGGCGCGCCGATGACTTCGCCGAGACGCGCGAGCACGCGAAGCCGGTGCGCGACCTGCTGCTCTATCGCACGCTCGAGGTGGCCCGGCAGGCCGACCGCCCGGTGCACATCCACTGCGGCGGCGGCGATCCCGAGATCGTGCTCGCCCACGCTCGCGCCCAGGACCTCTTCCCGCTGCTGCACGAGCACGTCTCGCAGCCGATCGTGCTGATCCACTCGGGCCAGCCGTGGCTCGACGAGGGCGCCTACGTCGCCTCGATCCTGCCGAACGTCTACCTCGAGCTCTCGATCACGATGCCCTGGTCGTCGCTCGCGCTCGACACGAAGCTCGAGTCGCTGCTCGGCGTGGCGCCCACGGCACGGGTGCTCTACGGGTCCGACGAGTCGACCGAGCCCGAGGTGCTGTGGCTCTCGGCGCACATCGGCCGCGCCGCGCTCGAGCGCGTGCTCACGCGCGGCGTCGAGCACGACTGGCTGACCGCGAAGGAGGCGTCGACCGTCGGCGCCAACGTGCTGGCGCTGAACACGCGACGGCTCCACGGCATTCTGTAGGACACTCCCGAGCATGAGAATCGGAGACCTCGAATCGGCGGGCGTGCGCCTCGCGGCGATCACCATGGTCGACACGGCCGGGATCACGCGCGTCAAGATCGTGCCCCTCAGGAGGCTCGAGGCGGTCGCGCGAAACGGCGTCGGCTACTCGAACCTCTGGGCGGCGGTCGCCGGGAACGATCGCTTCGCGCCGGTCGCGCCGTGGGATAGCCCGAGCGGCGACATGCGGCTCGTGCCCGACCTCGAGGCGCTGCAGCCGCTCGCGGCCGCACCCGGCTACGCGTGGGCGCCGGTTCGCCAGCTCGACCAGGAGCTCGGCGTGATGCCGAGCTGCCAGCGCAGCCTGGTCGAGCGCGTGACCGCCAAGGCCGCGGCCGCCGGCCTCTCGTTCCAGCTCACGACCGAGCTCGAGATGACGCTGCTGCGATCGTCGGACGGTGCGCCCGCACACCAGGGACCCGGCTACAGCGCGCCGGCGCTCGTCCCGATCGAGCAGTTCACGCTCGACCTCTTCGACGCCCTCGAGGCCGAGGGCATCCCGGTCGAGCAGATGCATCCGGAGTTCTCGCCCGGCCAGTTCGAGGTCTCCACCGCACCCGCCGACCCCGTCACCGCGGCGGATCGCCTGGTGCTCTTGCGGATCACGGCTCGGCAGGTCGCGGCCGCGCACGGCTTCGACGTCAGCTTCGCTCCGATCGTGCTCCCGGGAGCCGTCGGAAACGGCGCGCACCTGCAT
>JANLRV010000203.1:0-7538 GCA_031361905.1 Actinomycetes bacterium | reverse complement strand
CCCGGGCTATTCACCCCGCCGAAGGCACCCCACGATCGAGGCCGCCGAGTTGTGCGCCCATCCGGCGCGCGCTAGGCTTCAGAAGCGCCGGGCACGTGGGTGGCGCGCAGGCAATGCAGCCTCAGCTCCGGTTCCGGGCTGGGGCTTTTTCTTTTCTCGGATCTCCTCGATGGGAACGGGTATGGCGGGTGCGGCATGACGGGTGACCGCTCGAAGGCGACGGCGTCGGCGATGCCGGACGCAGCGCCCGAGGGGATCCTCCGCGAGGGCTACGACCTGGGCGCGTTCTACGACGAGATGTTCACGCGCGGGCCCGACGGCGAGGCGATCGCCCGTCCGCACTACGCCGAGCTCGTCGCCCAGATCGCGTCGATGGACGGGCGCGCGGTGCGCCGGGCCGCCGAGCTCGCGAACCGCTCGTTCCTCAACCGCGGCGTGACGTTCACGATCTACTCGGGCGACTCGCCGGGCGCCGAGCGCATCCTGCCCTTCGATCCGATCCCCCGCGTCGTCTCGGCCGAGGAGTGGGCCGTCGTCGAGGCCGGCCTGCGCCAGCGCATCACCGCCCTCAACCGGTTCGTCCACGACGTTTACCACGACCAGCAGATCCTCCACGACGGCATCGTCCCGCGCCGCCTGATCGTGCTCGCACGCCACTTTCGGCGCGAGGTCGTCGGCATCGACGTGCCGGACGACCAGTATCTCCACGTCGTCGGCAGCGATCTGATCCGCGGCGACGACGGACGCTGGATGGTGCTCGAAGACAACCTGCGAACGCCGAGCGGCGTCTCCTACGTGCTCGCGAACCGCGAGATCATGATCCGCACGTTCCCGGACTGGTTCGCCGAGTTCGGCGTGCGCCCCGTCGACTCCTACGCCGGCCGGCTGCTCGACAACCTCGTCGGACTCTCCCCACGGCGCGGCGTGGTCGGCCTGGCCGGCCCGACCGTCGTGGTGCTGACGCCGGGGATCTTCAACTCGGCCCACTTCGAGCACGCGTTCCTGGCACAGCAGATGGGCGTCGAGCTCGTCGAGGGGCGCGACCTCTTCGTGCTCGACAACCGCGTCTACATGCGCACGACGCACGGGCGCCGCCAGGTCGATGTGATCTACCGCCGCGTCGACGACGAGTATCTCGACCCGCTCGCGTTCAAGCACGAGTCGCTCGTGGGCGTGGCCGGGCTGCTCGGCGCCGTGCGCACCGGCAACGTGACGCTCGCCAACGCGATCGGCACCGGGGTCGCCGATGACAAGGTCGTCTACAGCTACGTGCCCGCGATCATCCGCTACTACCTCGGCGAGGAGCCGATCCTCGACAACGTGCCGACCTACCTGCCAAGCGATCCGGAGCAGCTCGAGCACGTGCTCGCGAACCTCGGCTCGCTCGTCGTCAAGGCCGCGAACGAGAGCGGCGGCTACGGCATGCTGATCGGACCGCACGCCGAGGAGGAGCAGATCGAGGAGTTCCGCGCGCGGATCATCGCCCACCCGCGCGACTACATCGCGCAGCCCGTGATCGGGCTCTCGCGCCATCCCACCTTCGTCCCGGACGAGGAGGGCGAGTCGGGCACGCTGGAGGGTCGCCACGTCGACCTCCGCCCCTATGCGCTGAGCGGACCCGACGGCATCACCGTGCTGCCGGGAGGGCTCACGCGCGTGGCTCTCGTGCGCGGCTCGCTCGTCGTCAACTCGAGCCAGGGCGGCGGCAGCAAGGACACCTGGGTGCTGCAATGAGCGAGGCGTGCCGATGTTGAGCCGCATGGCCGAGTCGCTCTATTGGATCGGGCGCTACGTCGAGCGCGCCGAGCAGACCGCGCGCGTCACGGAGGTGACGTTCAGCCACACGCTGACGATGGGCTCGACGCCCGAGGCCGAGCGCCGCCGCGAGCGCCATTGGGGTGCGCTGCTCGACATCGTCGGCGAGCGCGCCACGTTCGATGAGGAGGCGACGTCGACGGACGAGGAGACCGTGCCGGCACACCTCCTCTTCTCACCCCAGAACCCCCACTCCGTGATCGAGTGCATCAGCCGTGCGCGCGAGAACGCGCGCACGATGCGCCATCAGGTCGCGACCGAGATGTGGGAGGCGCTCAACCGCTTCCATCTCGAGCTGCAGCGACCGGTGCACCGGCGCCGGGCGGCCGCGGCTCCGGAGAACGCCTCGCGCTTCTGCATGTCGGTCGTCGAGTTCAGCCAGCTCCTGCAGGGCATCACCGACTCGACGATGCCGCGCGAGGAGGGCTGGTACTTCCTGCAGGCGGGCAAGTTCCTCGAGCGCGCCGAGTGGACGGCGCGCGCGCTCGACGTCAACTACCGTCAGCTGCTCGGCGACGAGGCGCACCCGGACGAGCGCATCGCGCTCGCGTCCGTGGCGGCCGACCCGCAGCCCTGGGCGACGCTCCTCCGCTCGCTCTCGGCCTACGAGTCGTATCACCGGATCTCGACGACCGGGATCCACCCGAACGGAGTGATCGAGCTGCTGATGCTCTCCCCCGTGCTGCCCCGCTCGATCCGCTTCTCGATCGGCCAGGTCGAGCTCGCGCTAAGGCACGTGACGGACGAGGCGCCCGGCTACAACGGATCCGAGCCGATGCCCGGGGCGGCGATCGAGAGCAACGCGCGCCGCGAGATCGGCCGCCTGCACGCGGAGTTCGCCTACCAGCGACTCGAGGACCTGCTCGATCACGGCCTCCACCGCTCGCTGCTCGGCGTGCAGCGACGCTGCTATCTGATCGGCGAGCTCGTCGAGGACGAGTTCTTCGCGCACCAGCCCCTGACCGCGCGCGAGGTGCTCGCATGAGGTACCGCATCCGGCATCGAACGAGCTACGACTACCCGCGCGAGGTCTTCGAGAGCTTCAACGAGGTGCGCCTGCAGCCGCTCGCCTGCCCGACGCAGACGCTGATCGACTTCGACCTCGTGATCGAGCCGCCGGCCACGGTGATCGGCTTCCGCGACTACTACGGCAACGCCGTGCACGACTTCGGCGTGCCCTACCTGCACGATCGCCTCGTGATCGAGGCGACGAGCGACATCGTCACGCACGTCGGCGCAGACGAGCCGATCGGCGGCCCCGCCGAGGGCGAGTCCGACGAGTCGCTCGCGGTCGCCGAGCTCGCGGCCGACGAGGCCTTCGCCGACGAGTTCGCCGAGTTCTGCGGCCCGAGCGCCTACATCGTGCTCGCCGACGCCTCGCAGGAGATCGCGCACGGGATGCTCGCCGAGCATCCCGGCGTGAGCGCGCTGGCGTTCCTCCACGAGGCCGTCGCACAGGTGCGCTCCCGGCTCGAGTACCAGCTCGGGACGACGAACGTGAACAGCTCGGTCGCCGAGGTTCTCGAGGGCGGCAGCGGCGTCTGCCAGGACTTCGCGCACGTGCTGATCTCGCTCTGCCGCAACGTCGGCCTGCCGGCCCGCTACGTCAGCGGCTACCTCGGCAGCGTCGGCGTCTCGACCGCCTCGCACGCCTGGGCCGAGGCCTACATCCCGCCCTACGGCTGGATCAGCGTCGACGCCACGCTCGGCACGCTCTGCACCGGCCGCCACGTCAAGGTCGGCGTCGGCCGCGACTACGCCGACGTCTCGGTGCTGCGTGGCACCTACCAGGGCGGCGGCGAGGCCACGCTCGACGTGCAGGTCACGTGCGAGGACGTCGGCGGCGATGACGCCGTCGAGCAGCTGCGCGGCGGGAGCATGCCGACGGCGCGCCTCGTCGCGATCCAGAACCTCGGCGCGATGCGCCAGTTCCAGCGTGGCAGCGCCATGACGCCTGCGATGGGCGGGGCCGTGCCGATTCACGCGCTCGACGAGATGCTCCCGCCCCGCGCGCAGCGCCGCAGCGGCGACGCAGCACCGACCGAGCAGCCGCGCCAGCAGCAACAGGCTTCCGGCAGGACCGCATGAGGCTCCACTCCGGTTGCCGCTTCGAGCACGAGGCCAGGACGCCCACGCCCGCCGTCGTGCTCGTCGAGCCGCACGCTCGCGAGGCGGCCTGGGTGATCGAGGACCGCTGGACGAGCGAGCCGCTGCTTCCGTCGACGAGCTACTCAGACCTCTACGGCAACCGCTGCAAGCGGCTGCTGCTTCCGGCCGGCCGCTCGGTGATCAGCTACGACGCCGTCTGCGCGATCGATCCCGATCCCGAGGCCGTGCCTGACCCCGGCGCCGTCCAGCATCGCATCGAGGACCTCCCGGACGACCTCCTGCACTGGCTCTTGCCGAGCCGCTACTGCGAGTCCGACGCGCTCTCGGCGACGGCCTGGGAGCTGTTCGGGCAGACGGCCCCGGGAGGCCCGCGCGTGCAGGCGGTGTGCGACTGGATCCACGCGAACATCGCCTACGGCCAGGCCAGCGTCGCGACGACCTCGACGCTCGAGATCTACGCCCGGCGTGGCGGCATGTGCCGCGACTTCGCGCACCTCGGCGTGACGTTCTGCCGTGCGCTCGGGATTCCGGCGCAGTACGTCTTCGGGTACATGCCCGACATCGGCATTCCAGGGCCGTTCCCGCCGATGGACTTCCACGCCTGGTTCGAGGTCTGGCTCGGAGAGCGCTGGTGGACGTTTGACGCGCGCTTCAACACCCCGCGGATCGGACGCGTGCCGATCGGCAGGGGCCGCGACGCGGCCGACGTCGCGATGATCACGACCTACGGCGACGCGGTGCTGACCGTGATGACCGTCTGGTCCGACGAGGTCGTCGGCGAGGACCCGACGTACACTGGGAGCGGATGGCAGACGACACGCTCGGCGACCTGATCGCCACATTCGGCAGCATCGACGACGACGAGATCGACTGGCAGAACGTGCGACGGACGACCGTCGTGATCCACCAGAGCTTCCGCTACGTCTACCCCGGCCCGGTCACGGCGCTGCGCCAGCGGCTCGTGGTCGTCCCGCCCGACCGCCACGACGACCAGTCTCTCGTTACCCACAAGCTCCGCGTCACGGCGTGCAACGTCGACACCGAGCGCTCGTACGACACGTTCGGCAACGTGATCCTCGACGTGAAGCTGCCCGCGGTCGAGCACGACGTCGAGTTCGCCACCTGGATCGTAGTCGAGCGCGAGTCGACCTCGGAGACCGGCGAGGAGGCGGACGCGCTCGCACCAGACGCCCGTTTCCTGCAGCCGTCGCGCCTTGCGCGACCCGATGATGCCCTCCGCGCGGTCGCCGGCGAGCTGCGGCAGAGCGTCAGCTCGGGCCTCGAGCTGGCGGACGAGATCGCGCGCGCGGTCTACGAGCACTTCACGTATCGCTGGGGCGTCACGACCGTCGCCTCGACCGCCGCCGAGGCCTGGGCGGGCGGCATCGGCGTGTGCCAGGACTACGCGCACTGCATGGTCGCGCTCTGCCGCCTCTGCGATCTGCCGACGCGCTACGTCTCGGGCCAGATGCTCGGCGAGGGCGGCACGCACGCGTGGGTCGAGGTGCTCGTCCCCCACCCCGCCGTCGAGGGCGCGCTCCGCGCGGTCGCGTTCGATCCAACGCACGATCGTCGCGCCGGCCTGCGCTACGTGACGATCGCCGTCGGCAGGGACTACGGCGACGTTCCTCCCACCTCGGGCACGTTCGAGGCGCCCTACGAGGGCGAGCTGACGACCTTCAAGCGCGCGGCCGTCACGCGCGTCGAGTACGCGCGCCCGCCCGGCACGCTGCGCCGGCGCGTCACGACCGCCTGAGCAGGGCCTCGAGACCGGGCAGGTGGCGAGCGCAGAGCGCCGGCAGCCCGGCGTGCTCGACCTCGTAGACGAGCGCGGGCACGCCCTGCTCGGTCAGCCAGTCGTCGAACGCGCCGGGGCAGGGCCCGTCGAGCTCTTGCTCGACGGCCAGGCCGGCCGCGCTCGCAAGCCCTGAGACGATCTCGCGCGGGGCGCTGCCGCGATCGAGGATCAGCTCGAGCGGGCTGTGCAGGTCGATCACGAGCGCCGGCTCGAGCCGCTCGACGAGCGCCATCTGAGCTCGCGTCTCGGGCTCGGAGCCCGGCTCCGGCCCTGGCGAGGAGCGGTTCGTGCGGTTCGCGCTCACGCGCAGGTCGTCGGCGATGCCCGGCGGGTAGGTGACCGAGACGCCGGCCTGCCAGGAGGCAGCCGGGAAGTTGCGGTTGAGGTCCACTCCGGCAGCGTTCTGACGGGTCCCGTTGAGGACGCCGTCCGGATTCAGGCACGGCACGATCGCCCAGCGCGTCTCGTGCGCCGGCACCCGCTCGAGCAGTCGCCGGGCGAGCAGCGCCGTGTGGGCCTCCTCGCCGTGCTGTGCCGCGGTGACGAGCCCGGTGATCGGACCGTCTCCCGCCGGCAGGAAGACGCGCAGCGGGATCCCCTCTCGTGAGCGACCGAACTCCTCTTCCTGCCAGCCGGGGAGAACGTTTCCGGTCACCGCACAAGCCTACTAGCCTGTATCGGACGGTCAGAGACGAGGAGCGACGATGGGGTTGATGACGGGAACGGGCCCGTTCGGGCCGAGGACGGCCGGTGCGTTCAACTTTGCGCCCGATCCACCGCAGGAGCACGCGATCTACCTCGAGCCGACGGCTCGGCGGGTGCGCGGGATGCTCGGCGGCGAGACCGTCGTCGACTCTCGCGACGTGCTGCTCCTGCATGAGCGCGGTCACCTGCCCGTCTGGTATTTCCCCCGTGTCGACGTGCGCTTCGATCTGCTCTCGCCAACGAGCCACGCCTCGCATTGCCCGTTCAAGGGCGACGCGAGCTACTGGACCGTCGAGGCTGGCGGGAGCATCGCCGAGAGCCGCGTCTGGGCCTATCCCGACCCGCTCGCGGCCGTGCGGCAGATCGCCGATCGAGTCGCGTTCTACTGGAACGCGATGGAGCACTGGTTCGAGGAGGACGAGGAGGTCTTCGTCCACCCCCGCGATCCCTACCACCGCGTCGACGCCATCCGCAGCTCGCGCCACGTGCGCGTCTCGCTCGGCGGAGCCGTGCTGGCCGAGTCGACGCGACCGCTCGCGCTCTTCGAGACCGCCCTGCCCTCGCGCTGGTACCTCCCGAAAGGCGATGTCGTCGCCGCGCTCGTGCCGACGACCCGCACCTCCCGCTGTCCCTACAAGGGCGTCGCGTCGTACTGGGCCGTGGGCGGTCACGACGACGTGGCGTGGAGCTATGAGAGCCCGATTGCGGAGATCTCGTCGATCGAGGGGCTCGTCTGCTTCTTCGACGAGCGCGTCGACGTGGACCTCGACGGCGAGCGGCAGGAGCGTCCCCGGACGCAGTGGTCGTAGAAGCTCTCACAGATGATTCGTGAATGACTGGCGAGTGGCTTCTTTGCGCCGCTGCTAGCAAGCAGAGACACAAAGGAAGACGCCGCCAGGCATCGCGAGGCATTCTGTGAGAGCTTCTTTAGCCTGGATCCACCGTGGGCTGGGTTCGTGGCGGGCCTGCTGGTGGCCGTCAGGACGGGCTGCGCTGTCGCAGGCGCGGCCGGACGCCTCGACCAGACAGCGCAGCCCGGAGCACACCACGCGGCTGGGAGCCCGCAAGCGAAGCGACCGGGCACCCAGCCGCGTGGGGAGCGGCCTGACAC
>JANLRV010000169.1:0-38760 GCA_031361905.1 Actinomycetes bacterium | reverse complement strand
ACCCGAGGACGCGATCATCGCGCGAGCCTCTGCCGGCTCGATCGCCGCCTGGGGTCACGTGCGCACGACTTCGACGCCGTTCGGCGGCGAGAAGCGCAGCATCTTCAACCGCTCGTAAGAGTCGAGCTCTAGGAAGCTCACACAGAGCTTCCTCGTCCTCCGGGACGGCGGCGCGGGCAGCCCGGTTACCCTGCGCGGCGTGGGCACGCTGCACGTCACCGGACTGCGCAAGAGCTACGGCGCCAACGTCATCTACGACGGCGTCTCGTTCCGCCTGCCGCCCGGGGAGCGGCTCGCGCTCGTCGGCCGCAACGGTGCCGGCAAGACGACGCTCCTGCGCACGATCATCGGAGAGGTCGATGCGGACGAGGGCAGCATCGGGATCCCGCGAGGCTTCCGGATCGCGCTCCACGACCAGCGCCCCCCGACGGCCGGCGCGCACACGCTCGGCAGCTACATCGGCGAGGGCCTCGCCGACATCCACGCCGCGGAGGCGATGCTGCGCGAGCTCGAGGCCCAGATGGCGACCGGAGACGGGAGCGACGACGTGCTGGACGCCTACGACCGCGCCCAGCGCGCGCTCGAGGCCGCCGGAGGGTACGCCTGGCGCGCGCGCTTCGAGGAGATCCTGCGCGGCCTCGGCTTCAGGGTCGAGGACGCCGATCGAGCGCTCGGGACGTTCTCCGGCGGAGAGCTGACGAGAGCGTCGCTCGCGCGCGTGCTCGCCTCGCAGCCCGACCTGCTGCTGCTCGACGAGCCCACGAACCACCTCGATCTGCGCTCGCTGGACTGGCTCGAGGACGAGCTGACCTCGCTCCCGTGCTCGATCCTGCTCGTCTCGCACGATCGCTGGTTCCTCGAGCGCGTCGCGACTGGGGTGCTTGAGATCGAGAACGGCCGCGCCAAGCACTACGCGATGCGCTACAGCGCCTACCGTCACGAGAAGGCGCTCGCGCTCGCGAGCCAGGCCGACGCGTTCGAGCGGCAGCAGCAGGAGATCGCTCGCCTCGAACGGTTCGTGACGAAATTCCGCGCGGGCACCCGGGCGCGCCAGGCGGCAAGCAAGGTCAAGGCGATCGAGCGGATCGAGCGCGTCGAGGCGCCACGCAGGCAGCGCGCGATGGCGTTCGGCTTCGCACGCACCGAGCAGCCGAGCAGGGTCGTGCTCGAGGGCGAGCACCTCACGCTGCTGGCGGGCGACAAGCTGCTGCTCGCAGACGCCGGCCTCGTCGTCGAGCGCGGCCAGCGGGTCGCCCTGATCGGACCGAACGGCTCCGGCAAGACGACGCTGATCGAGACGCTGCTGGAGAAGCGGAGCGCGAAGGCGGGGCGCGCGAAGCTCGGCCACAAGGTGACCGTCGGCTACTTCAGCCAGCACGCGCACGAGCTGCCCGAGCACGCAACGGTCGTCGAGGCGATGACGAAGATGACGGGCGGCCACCTCAACTCCACGCAGGCGCGCGGGATCCTCGGGCGGTTCCTCTTCAGCCAGGACGAGGTCGAGCGCAAGGTCTCGGTGCTCTCGGGCGGCGAGCGCCGGCGCCTCTCGCTCGCGACGCTGGTCGCGAGCCCCGTCAACTTCCTCGTGCTCGACGAGCCGACCAACCACCTCGACGTCGAGGCGCGCGAGGCGCTCGAGGAGGCGCTCGACGCGTTCGAGGGCACGATCCTGCTCGTCACCCACGATCGCGCGCTGATCGACGCCGTGGCGACGCACACCGCGAGCATCGAGGGACACGGCATCGTCCTCCGTCACGGCGACTACAACGACTTTCTCGAGGCGACCTCGGCTCCGTCCGCACCACCGCCGAAGCCCGCTGCGCGGCCCCCGGCCAAGCCGGCTCGCTCGAGCGAGCGCAAGCCGTCGCAGAAGGCGCGGCGCGACCTCGGCAAGCTCGAGGACGCGATCGGGCGTCTCGAGCTCGAGCAGGGCGAGCTCGAGCGGCAGCTGGGCGACCCGGCTGCGGCGGGCGATCTCGCTCGCATCGCCGAGCTCGGCGAGCAGCACCGACGCGTCCAGAGCGAGCTCACGCGACGACTGCGCGAGTGGGAACAGCTCGGATCGCAGGTGGTGTGACCGTGCGCCGAACGGGTACGCTTGCGCTGATGTTCGCGACTGACCGGATCCAGGACCTGATCGGCCGGCTCCGCGAGGATGTACGAGGTCTCGTGCAGTCCGAGATCGACCTCGCGAAGGCCGAGGTGCGAGACAAGGTGAAGACGCAGGGCAAGGGCGCCGCGCTCGTCGGCGTCGCCGGCGTGCTGGCGCTGTTCGCCCTGGTCGCGCTCGTGATCGCGGCAATCCTCGCGCTCGACATCGTGATGCCTGGGTGGGCCGCTGCGCTCGTCGTGGGCGGCGCCCTGCTGCTGATCGCCGCGATCCTCGGGCTGCTCGCGAAGAGCAAGCTGACGAGCGGCCCGCCGGTCCCGAGCGCGGCGATCTCGGAGGTCAGGGCGACCGTCGATCTGCTCAAGGAAGAGGTTCGCGGCACATGAGCGAGACCGAGCAGAAGCGGAAGGTGGCTCAGGACGCACGCGAGCGCCTCGCCGGCACCGTCGGCGAGCTCTCCGGTGCGGTCGACGAGACGATCGCGCTCCTCAAGGAGCGCGTGCAGAAGATCGCGCCGCTCGCAGCCGGCGGGGCGGCGACGCTCGCAGCCCTCAAGCTGCTTCGCCGCCGCCGCCGCAAGGCGTAGACCCGCCAGCTCGATGAGCTAGATCGTTGGCCGTCAATTGGCGTGCTGGTTCGGGAGTGGCGGTCGCTCTCGGACGTGATCTGCTGGCGTAGGGAAGGCGTGAGGCCTGGTCAAGCCAGCAGATCACGGAGCACAACGGTTTCTCGCTGGGCCTGCGGCGCGGGCCCAGCGAGAGACCGTGAAGCGGCCGTGACGAATCCGACGCCGCGAACCAGCACGCCAATTCGCGGACAACGATCTAGTCGGCGAGCGCGGGCTCGAGGACGCTCGCCTCGCGCGCTCGGCGGCGCCTCGTGCTCGGCACGGCCAGCGCGAGCAGGGATCCCGTCGCGAGCACGCCGGCACCGACCCAGACCGCGGGGATCAGGCCGTCGGCGTAGCTCTGCGGCGTCTGCAGGCTGCCCTGCGCCGTAAAGATCGACGCGAGCACCGCGACGCCGAGCGCGCCACCGATCTCGCGCATCGTGCTGTTGACGCCCGAGGCCTTGCCCTGCTCGCCCTCGGCGACGCTGCCGAGCACCGTGTTCGCGACCGGCGCGAAGACCAGCGCCATGCCGAGGCCGGCGAGCGCGAACGGCGCGATCAGGCTCGAGTACGGGACGGTCGGCGTGGTGATCAGCGCGAGCCAGCCCAGCGCGATCGCCTGCAGCGCGAGCCCCGAGACCATCAGGGGGCGCCCGCCGATGCGGCTCGAGAGCACGCCGGCGATCGGTGCGACGAACATCGGCATCAGGGTCCACGGCAGCGTGCGCACGCCGGCGTCGAACGCCGAGTACCCCTGTGCGGTCTGCAGGAACTGCGCGAGCAGGAAGATCGAGCCGAAGATGCCGAAGCTCATGATCAGCGAGACGACGTTCGTGACCGAGAACGCGCGGCTTCGGAACAGGCTCAACGGCAGCATCGGGCTGGCTGCGCGAGCCTCCCAGGCGGCGAACAGGGCGAGCAGCGCGACGCCGCCGCCGAGCGCCACGAGGATCTCGGGCGAGGCCCAGCCCTGGTCGTTGCCGCGGACGATGCCCCAGACGATGCCGAACAGGCCACCGCTCGCGAGCACGAGGCCGGCCGGGTCGAGCGAGCGATCCGAGCCGTAGCTCTCGTCGAGCGCGGCGCGAGAGAACGGGATCGCCGCCAGCCCGACGGGCACGTTGAGGAAGAAGATCCAGTGCCAGGAGAGGCCGTCCACGATCGCGCCGCCCACGAGCGGTCCGAGCGCGACCGCGAGACCGCTGATGCCTGACCAGATGCCGATCGCCAGCCCGCGCCTCTCGACCGGGAAGGCCGCCGAGAGCAGCGTCAGCGAGAGCGGCATCACGAGCGCCGCGCCGAATCCCTGGATCGCCCGCGCTGCGATCAGCGCGTCGCTCGAGGGTGCGAGGCCGGCCGCGAGCGACGCTGCCGTGAAGATGCCGAGGCCGATCAGGAACACGCGCCGCCGACCGAACAGGTCACCCAGCGAGGCGCCTGTCAGGAGCAGCACCGCGAAGCTCAGCGTGTAGGCGTTGACGAGCCAGCCGAGCTGGTTGATGGACGCGCCGAGGTCTGTGCGGATGCTCGGCAGCGCCGTCGTCACGACGAGGTTGTCGAGCACGACCATGAACACGGCCGCGCCGGTCGCGGCGAGCGCGAGGCCTCCCCGCGCCGGGCGTCGGACCACGGATCCAGACATCTGCCTCCCTCACTTCCTAGAATGCATTGATCGATTACTACCAAGAGCTTAGTAATCGACTGATACCCTGTCAAGCGATGAGCGTCAAACCCGTCCCACGGCCGCGCATGACCGCTACGGCGCGCCGCGCCGAGGTCGTCGAGGCCGCGTCCGCGGAGTTCGCGATGCGCGGATACGTGGGCGCCACGACCGAGGCGATCGCGCGCCGAGCAGGCGTCTCACAGCCCTACGTCGTGCGCCTGTTCGGCACCAAGAAGGCGCTCTTCTCGGCGTGCTGTGAGGCGAACTTCGACCTCGTCACCGAGACGTTCACGCGAGCCGCGGAGGGCCTTCCCGCCGATCGGCGGCTGGCGGCGATGGGCGACGCGTACGGCGATCTCCTGAACGACCGCGAGCGGCTGCTGATGCAGCTCCAGGGCTACGCGGCGACGGGAGACCCCGAGATCCGCGCGCTCATGCGCGATCGCTACGCCGCGCTCTACCGCTACGTCGAGAAGCTCTCCGGTGCGACGCCCGCAGAGCTGCGGACCTTCTTCGCGATCGGCATGCTCTGCAACGTGGCCGCGGCGCTCGAGCTGCCGGAGATCATGGGCTCATGGCCGAAAGCAGACGCAGCGCCGCCGCCTTATGGAGCAGCTCGTTGAGGTTGCCGCACTTCGGCGACTGGACGCACGAGGGACAGCCCGCCTCGCAGCCGCACTCCGCGATCACCTGACGGGCCGCCGCGACGAGCCGCCCGAACTCGTCGACGCCGCGCCTCGCGATGCCGACGCCGCCGGGGTGCCCATCGTAGATGAAGATCGTCGGGCGACCCGTCTGCGCGTGCAGGTTGGTCGAGAGGCCGCCGATGTCCCAGCGGTCGCACATCGCGACGAGCGGGAGCACCGAGATCAGGGCGTGCTCGGCGGCGTGGAGCGCCGAGAGCAGCTGCGGCATCTGCGGCTCGAGCAGCGCGTCAGGCGGCTCGAACCAGAGCGCTTGCGTGACGAAGCGCTGCTCCGGAAGATCGAGCGGGGTCACGTCGAGAATGTGCTGGCTCGGCAGGCTGCGGCGCTGATACGCGACGACCTGATCTGAGACCTCGACCTCGCCGAAGCTCAGCGAGACGCCACAGCACTCGTGCGGGCCGACCAGGCATCTCACGACCCGCGTCTCGGTCTCACGCTTCGGCTGCGTGTACCAGGGTCCCTCGAACGGCTCGACGAGCGCGACCCGGCCCTCGAGGTCGAGGCTCGTCGAGAGGTAGGTCTCGCCACGGTGCAGGTAGACCGCGCCCTCGTGCACCGTGCCGAGCGCCCGGGCCTCGTCCTGCATGCCCAGCAGCTGGCCCGTGCGCCGGTCGACCACCCCGATCGCCGCGAGACTCGCCGAGCGCAGCGAGAACGCCGAGGCAGGCGAGCCGGAGCCGCGCCACGAGAGCCCTCCCGGCGTGCGGGCGAGCTCGCCGGCATCGGCCAGCGCCTCCGCCTCGGCGAGCGCGCCCTCCCCGAGCAGGGCCTCGTCACGCGGGACGATCGGGAGCTCGCGCGACGCGGCGCGCAGGTGGCCGCGGCGGATCTCGGGATTCGTCGGATCGATGATCGAGGCCTCGCTCGGCCGCCCGAGCAGCGCCTCCGGGTGGTTGACGAAGTACCGGTCGAGTCCGTCCTCGCTCGGGACGAGCAGCGCCAGCCCTTCACCGCGCCGTCCGGCTCGGCCCCACTGCTGGCGCAGGCTCGCGACGGTGCCGGGGAAGCCCACGCTGATCGCGCAGTCGAGCGCGCCGATGTCGATGCCGAGCTCGAGCGCGTCGGTCGCGACCACCGCCGCGAGCTCGCCTGCGACGAGGCGGGCCTCGATCGAGCGCCGCTCCTCGGGCGTGTAGCCCGCGCGGTAGCTCGCAATCCGGGCCGCGAGCGCCGCCTCGCCGTGCTGCTCGAGCGCCTCCCGCGTGAACCGGAAGATCAGCTCAGCCGCCTTGCGGCTCTTGACGAAGCAGATCGTGCGCAGGTCGCGCCGGGCGAGCGCGGCGACGAGAAACGCGGCCTCGGCGAGAACCGAGCCGCGCGAGCCCTCGCGCTCGTCGATCAGCGGCGTATCCCAGAACGCGATCGTGCGCGCGGCGCGCGGCGCGCCGTCGTCTCGCACGACGGCGAGGTCGAGGCCCGAGAGCGCCGAGCAGGCCTCCCGCGGGTTCGCGATGGTCGCGGTGGCGAAGAGGAACTGCGGATCGGAGCCGTAGAGCGCGCAGACGCGCCGCAGCCGGCGCAGCACGAGCGCGACGTGAGATCCGAAGACGCCCCGGTAGGCGTGCGCCTCGTCGACGACGACGTGCGTGAGGTTCGCGAGCACCTCCGCCCAGCGCTGATGGTTCGGCAGCAGGCCGACGTGCAGCATGTCGGGATTCGTCAGGATCGGGTTGCCGAACTTGCGCACGAGCACGCGCTGCTCCTTCGGCGTGTCCCCGTCGTAGACGGCGGGCCTCAGCCCGAGCCCGTACTCGCGCAGCGCACGCGCCTGGTCCTGCGCGAGCGCCTTCGTGGGATACAGGTAGAGCGCCCGCGCCGCGCGGTTCTCGGCGACGGCCGCCAGCACCGGCAGCGTGAAAGCGAGGGATTTCCCGCTCGCGGTGCCCGTCGAGCAGACGACGTGCCGTCCGGCTCGCGCCTCCCGCCAGACCGCCGCCTGGTGGGTGTAGAGGGCCGTCTTGCCGGCGGCGATCAGCGCCGATTGGACGCGCGGGTCGAGGTCGTGCGGAAACGGCTCGAAGCGCGCCTCGACGGCAGGCTCGGTCGTCTCGAAGGCAAGGCGGCCATCATCGCCGCGGCCGTGGGCGAGCACCGCATCCCAGGCGCGCGAGTCGACGGCCGTTGCCACGCCGACAGCCTAACGACGCTAGTCGGAAGCGGGCGTCCACACCGGATAGCTGCCGAGCACGGCGAGGAACGCGCTGCGCTCGTCGACGTCCTTGAGCGCGCGGAGCACGCGCGGGTCCGCCCGGTGGCCCTCCACATCGACGTAGAACTGGTAGCGCCACGGCTCGCCCATGATCGGTCGCGAGTGCAGCGAGGTCATCTGCACGCGGTGATAGCGCAGCGGCTCGATCGCGTCATGGAGCGCGCCCGGCTCGTGGCTCGTGACGAGCCGCAGCGCCGTGCGCCACGGGCCGGGGCCAGCCTGCTCGTAGCTCGTGTGGCGCGCCAGGGCGACGAACCGCGTGAAGTTCTCGGGATGGTCGGAGACGTCGTCGAGCAGGACCTCGAGGCCGTGCGCGCGCGCGGCGAGCGGGCTCGCGATCGCGCCCACCGTGGGGTCTCGGAGCTCGGCGACGTGGCGCGCCGCCTCTGACGTCGTCGACGTGCCGACGCGCTCGTAGCGGCCGTTCAGCGTCGCCCGGCACTGGGCGAGCGCCATCGGGTGGGAGTGCACCACCCGGATCGTCTCGGGCGTCGCGCCCGTCACGCCGAGCAGGCAGTGCGGGATGTGCACGACGACCTCGCCGACGATCGACATCGCGCCCTGCTCGAGGATCAAGAGGGTGTCGGGAACGAGTCCTGCCAGGCTGTTCTCGATCGGCAGCACCGCCCGCTCGACCTCGCCGGCAACGAGCGCGGCGGCCGCATCCTCGAATCCCAGCACCGCCGTGCGCGTGCCGTCGGGGAAGAGCAGGCCCGCAGCCTCCTCGGTGTAGGAGCCCTCGGCTCCGGGGTACGCGATCGTCGTCATCTGCGACCAGGGTACGCAAATCCACCCGAAGTCTTTACCACTGGGCGGATTTCCCTCCTTAGGGTGAGACCGCACGACCAGTTGCAGCAAACGTGGGGAGACGAGTCATGGGGATCACCAAGGGAATGCGCCGGGCCGTGCTCGGCGCGGCCGCGATCGGAGCGCTCGCCGTGCCGGGGAGCGCGTTCGGAGCGGCGACGCTGACGATCGCCACCGGCGACGCCACGCTGACGGCCAACGCGGGCGAGATCGACACGATCGTCGTCACCTCCTCGCCGACCACGGTCGTCTTCTCGGACGGCGCGGGCGTGCTGCTCGGCACCGGCACCGCCGGCGTCTGCGCGCTCGACCTCGCGGGCGTTGCCACATGCACCTATGGCGCGACGTTCTTCGATGACGCGACCGTCGATGCGAACGACCAGAACGACACCGTCACCCTGGTCGGGGCGACGACGCTCTCGACGGGCGGCAACGACGTGACGGTCAACGGCGGGGCCGGCAACGACACGCTCGTCGGCGGTCCCGACACCGACGTGCTGAACGGCGACGCGGGCGACGACACCTTGAGCGGCGGCGACGCCGCCGACACGCTCTCGGGCGGCGACGGGAACGACCTCCTTTCCGGTGGGACCGGCGCGGACACGCTCTCCGGCGGCATCGGCGCCGACACGCTGGCGGGCGACAGCGGAGCCGACACGCTCTCAGGCGGCGACGGCACCGACCTGCTGCAAGGCGGCGCAGACAACGACTCGCTGCGGCCCGACGACCTCGGCGCAGCGACCGACGACGTGAGCGGCGGGAGCGGCGAGGACACCGTTCGCTACGACGCCCGCGCCACGGGCGTGGCCGTCAGCCTCGATGATGTCGCGAACGACGGCGGCGCGGGCGAGGCCGACAACGTCCACTCGGACGTCGAGGACATCTTCGGCGGCGGCGGCAACGACACGCTGACCGGCTCGAGCGCCGGCAACGAGCTGTTCGGCAACGGCGGCGCGGACAGCCTCGCCGGCGGCGACGGCGCCGACACGCTCTCGGGCGGCGCAGGCGACGACATCGCCGACGGCGGCTCGGGCGCCGACTCGATCGGCGGGAGCGACGGCGCAGACACCCTGACGGGCGGCGGCGGCGCAGACAGCGTCTTCGGCGAGGAGGGCTCGGACGCGATCTCGGGAGGCACCGGCGACGACACGCTCGTGGGCGGCCGCGGCACCGACACGATCTCGGGCGGCGACGGCTCGGACAGCGCGTCGTACTCCGAGCGCGGGATCTCCGAGCCGGTCAACGTGTCGCTCGACGGCGTCGCGAACGACGGCGCGGCCGGCGAGGGCGACAACGTCGCTCCCGACGTCGAGCGCGTGACCGGCGGCGACGGTGCCGACACGCTCGTCGGCAACGGCGGGGCGAACGTGCTCGACGGCAACGCCGGCTCGGACACGCTCTCAGGCGGAGGCGGCGAGGACGTGCTGCGCGGCGACAGCGGAGCCGACGCGCTGGACGGCGGTGACGGTGCCGACACCTTGCAGGGCGGCGAGGGCTCAGACAGCCTGAGCGGCGGCGCAGGCGCCGACACGCTCGCAACCGACGAGGGCGCGGACGCGCTGAGCGGCGGCGCGGGCACCGACTCGGTCAGCTACCAGGGGCGCTCGACCGGCGTCACCGTCACGCTGGACGGCGTCGCGAACGATGGCGGCACCGGCGAGACCGACAACGTCGCGGCGGACGTCGAGAAGATCGACGGCGGCGACGGGAACGACGCGATCACCGCCGGCGCCGCGAACAACACGATCCGTGGCAACGGCGGCGACGACCGGCTCGCGGGCGGCGACGGCACCGACCGCCTCGAGGGAGGAGCGGGCGCGGACACGCTCGACGGCGGGCGCGGCTCGGACATGCTCGATCCGGGCGACGGCTCCGATATCCTCTCGGGCGGCCTCGGCAACGATACGGCCGACTACTCGGATCGCACGGCCGCGCTGCAGCTTTCGCTGGACGGCAAGGCGAACGACGGCGAGTCCGGCGAGAAGGACACGCTGAAGATCGACGTCGAGAACCTGATCGGCGGCGACGGCGCGGACAAGCTGACCGGGTCGAGCGCTCCGAACGAGCTGATCGGCGGGCTCGGTGCCGACAGGCTCGACGGTCAGAAGGGCGACGACGCCCTGCTCGGCGGACGCGGAGACGACGTGCTGAAGGGCGGCACCGGCCACGACGAGCTCGAGGGCGGTGCGGGCAACGACGTGTTCTCGGCGCGTGATCGCACAAGCGACGACGTGCGCGGCGGGGCCGGACGGGATACCGCGACCGTCGACCGCAAGGGCGACACCGTCGCCGGCGACGTCGAACGGGTCAGACGCGGATAAGGGACGAGCGCTCGGGGCGTCGGCGGAGCTGATCCGCCGGCGCCCCGGGAAGGCTCGTCAGGCGCTCGTCCAGGGCTCGAGCTCGCGTGCGAACGCGTGCTTCGGCTTGGCGCCCATGATGCGCTTGACCTCCTGGCCCTTCTCGATCACGACGAAGGCGGGAATGCCGAGCACCTGGAAGCGGGCGGCAGTCGCGGGGTTGTCGTCGACGTTGACCTTGACCCACTTGACGGCCTCGTTCGCGGTCGCGAGCTCCTCGAAGGCGGGCTCCATCTGGCGGCAGGGGCCGCACCAGGGTGCCCAGAAGTCGATCACGACCGGCCGGTCGCTCTGCACGACCTCGGTCTCGAAGTCGGCATCGGTGACATGGGAAACGGCATCGCTCATTGGGCTCCTCTGTGAAAAAGACGCGTGCTCAGATGACAACGCGGCGATCGCGCGGCCGATTCCCGAGGCTACCAGCCGCTCGGGTCAGGCCTCGATGTCGACGGGCATGCCGATGCGCACGAGGGCGTAGAGCCGCTCCACGTCGACGCGCTTCATGCGCATGCAGCCATGGGACGCGGCGTGGCCGACGGACCATTCCTGCGGCGTCGCGTGGAACCCGATCGCAGGGGCGGATGTGCCGATCCAGCGCGTCCCGAGCGGGTTCGACGCTCCGGGCGGGATCGGCTCGAGACCCTTCGCCCAGGGCGAGTTTGGCGGGATCCAGCTCGGGTTCTTGGCCATGTCGGTGATCTCGTACTGCCCCGTGGGGGTGGGATAGGCCGGCTGCCCGGTCGCGATCGGGGCGCTGAACACCTTCTTGCCGTCACGGATCAGCCACATGCGGAACTTCGAGAGCCGGACGACGATGTGACCGTTGCTCGCGGCGAGCACGGCCGGCGTCGCCATGCCGGTCAGAGGCAGCTCACGCAGCTTCTGAAACGCGCGCACGGCGGCGACGGTGCGCTCGTTGTAGAAGCGGGTGAACGGGCCCTTCCAGACCTTGAAATCCTTCATCCGCCGCTCGAGCTGCACGACGTCCTTGCCGCGCGCGCCGAGCGCGAGCGTCGTCCCCGGATGGAGCCGCTCTTGCGAATCGACCGTGAACGGCTTGCTCTCGACGGTCTTCGTGTTGCCTGCCGCGTCTCGCGCGACGATCTTGACGCGATGGATGCCCTGCGTCAGCCGCTGCAGCGGAAGCGCGATCCTGCCCGTGCGCGCCGTGCCCGTGAGGGGCGCACCCCCCGCCGAGCGCGCGACGATCGGGAGGCCGTCGATGGTCGCTTCGAGCGTCATCGCCGTCTCATCCTTGAGGCTCGCCCGCACCGTCGGCGAGTCGCTGCCGACGACGGCCGGAATCTTGTCGAGCGAGAGCTGCGGAGCGACGCTGTCGACGTGGACCGTTCGCGTCAAGACGGACTCGTTTCCTGCCAGGTCCCGTGCGACGACCTGCACGGAGACAGCCCCGGGCTTGAGGTCGGGCACGAGCTCGAACTCGCCGTCGCCGGCCACGAAGCGCTTGCTGCCGCCCGGCCAGCTCGCTTCGACGACCGCGCCCTTCTCGGCCGTCCCGGTCAGCTCGAGCGTGCGGTTCCAGCCGGCGGGGGGCTCGCGCAGCGTGAGCTGCGGCTTGACCGTGTCGATCGTGACAGGCACCGAGACTGCGAGCGACGAGCCGAACATCCCCGAGGGGTGCGCGGCGAGTTGCACGCGATGCACGCCGTCGGCGAGCTTGATGCCGCGGAGCTCGAGCCCCCTGCTCGTCGCGCGAACGCTGCGGGAGACGTCGGCGCCATCGACGCTCGCCTTCACCCCGCTATAGCTCGACGCATTCGTTGCCGGCACAATGATCGTCGGCGCAGCGCTCGCAAACGCGAGCGCGCCGACGTGACCGACGGCCGGTCGCGCCGCGTACTGCCACGCCAGGAAGCCGGCGCCGGCAGCGCCCAGGGCGACTGCGCCCGCAAGCGGAAAGAGCACCGTTCGCCTCATCGACCTCTAATCTACACCGGCTCGGGGCGTTCTCCTGCCGAGAGGTCAGCGGCGCGCCCGCGGAACGTTCCCACGGAGCGCTGCAACGCGCAGCGCGGGCACGCGCCGGACGGCCTCGAGCACGATCGCCTTCGACATCTTCGAGCCGCCGATCACGCGGTCCGTGAACGTGATCGGCACCTCCACGACGGTGAACCCGAGCCGCAGCGTGCGATACGTCATCTCGATCTGGAACTGGTAGCCCTGCGCATCGACGCTGCCGAGATCGATCGTCTCGAGGACGACGCGGCGGAAGCACTTGAAGCCGCCCGTCAGGTCACGCACGCGCACGCCCAAGAGCGTCCGGGCGTAGAGGCATCCACCTGCCGAGATCACGCGCCGCGCGAGCCCCCAGTTGCGCGTGCCGCCGCCCTCGGAGTAGCGCGAGCCGAGCACGAGATCGGCACCCCCGCGCGCCGCCGCGAGCAGGCGCGGGATGGCGTCCGGCGGATGCGAGAAGTCGCAGTCCATCTCGAGCACGTAGGCGTAGTCGCGCGCGAGCGCCCAGCGGAAGCCGGCCACGTAGGCCTGGCCGAGACCCGCCTTGTCGGGGCGATGCAACACGTGCAGCCAGTCGCGCTCGGCGACCAGCTCGTCGGCGAGGGTGCCGGTGCCATCGGGCGAGCCGTCGTCGATCACGAGCACGTGGCCTTCGAGGCCCTCGGCGCCGCGCACCTCGGCGAGCGCGTCGACCATCAACGGCAGGTTCTCGATCTCGTTGTAGGTCGGCACGCAGATGAGGAAGGTGTCGGGCATCGAGTCTCATGATGACCGGTCTCCCGGTCGCGTCGCGGGCCGGGATCTACGCCATACACTTCCCGGGTGGCCGATCGACCCGAGCTGAGCGTGATCGTCCCCACCTTCAACGAGGGCCGGACGATCGTCGAGGTGCTCGAGCGGCTGCGCGCGCTGACGATCACCCAGCAGGTGATCGTCGTCGACGACTGCTCGACGGACGACACCTCGCAGCTCGTCGCCGCGGCCGGATTCCCCGAGGTCGAGCTCGTCCGGCACGACCGCAATCAGGGCAAGGGCGCCGCGCTGCGCACGGGCTTCGCACTCGCGCACGGGCGCGTCGTCGTGATCCAGGACGCCGACCTCGAGTACGACCCCGCGGACATCCCCGATCTCGTGCGCCCGATCCTCGAGGGTCGCGCGGACGTCGTCTTCGGCTCGCGCCTGATCGGCGGCAAGCCTCAGCGCGCCCATCTGTTCTGGCACAAGGTCGGCAACCGCGGCCTCTCGCTGATCACGAACGTCCTCTACAACACCACGCTGAGCGACATGGAGACGGGCTACAAGGCGATGACGCTCGAGGTGCTGCGCGAGATCGAGCCGCTCCACGAGTCGGACTTCCGGATCGAGCCCGAGCTGACCGCGAAGATCTGCCGCGGCAACTATCGCGTCTTCGAGACGCCGATCAGCTACTACGGCCGCTCCTACGAGGAGGGCAAGAAGATCACCTGGCGCGACGGCTTCCCGGCCGTCGCCGCGCTCGTCAAGTACCGCTTCCGCGACTCCTGACAGAATCCGGGCATGGCCGCGGACTCGATGACGAACGGCGAGATCGCCGATCTGATCGACACGCTCGGCGACCTCTACGAGCTCGACGGGGCCGTCGTCTATCGCGTGCTCGCCTACCGCAAGGCGGCCTCGCGCTTCCGCGAGACCTCCGACTCGGTCTGGCGGCTCTCCGCGCAGGGGCGGCTGACGGAGCTCGCAGACGTCGGCGACACGATCGCCGAGAAGGTCGGGCAGCTGCGCGAGACCGGCACGATGGAGGCGCTCGAGAAGCTGCGCGCGCGCATCCCCGAGAGCCTCGTCGAGATCATGCGCATCCCCGGCCTCGGAGCGAAGACCGCGCGAAAGCTGTGGCAGGAGCTCGAGATCACCACGATCGGCCAGCTCGAAGCCGCCGCACGCGACGGCAGGCTCGCCGAGCTGCCCGGCTTCGGCGAGAAGAAGCAGGCGACGATCCTCGAGCAACTGGCCGCCGGCACGCAGCCGCGCAAGGGGCGGATCCGCCTCGACCAGGCGCTCGAGCTCGTCGACCAGGTGCTCGGGCCGCTCCGTGCGCACCCCGCGTGCCAGGCGGCGGACGAGGCGGGATCGCTGCGGCGGCGGGTCGAGACGGTGGGCGACATCGATCTGATCGCCGCCTCGCCCGCGCCGCGCGAGCTGACCGACTGGTTCGTCGCGCTGCCGTTCGTCTCGAGCGTGATCGGGCATGGCGATACGAAGGGATCGATCCTCACGCACAACGGCGTGCAGATGGATCTGCGTGTCGTCCCGCACGAGTCGTACGGCAACCTGCTGCAGCACTTCACCGGCTCGAAGGCGCACAACGTGGCCATGCGCGAGGACGCCTCGGCTCGCAAGCTGAAGGTCTCCGAGTGGGGCATCGAGGACGAGGAGACGGGCGAGGTCTTCCGCACCCCCGACGAGGATGCCGTCTACCGGCACCTCGGCTATGAGCCGATCCCGCCCGAGCTGCGCGAGCACCTGGGAGAGCTCGCCCAGGCGCGCGAGGGGCGACTGCCACAGCTCGTGACGACCGCCGAGCTGCGCGGCGACCTGCACACGCACACCGACTGGAGCGACGGCAAGCACACGCTCGCCGAGCTCGTCGCCGCCGCGCGGGCGCACGGTCACGACTACCTCGCGGTGACCGATCACTCGGCGGGAGTCGGCATGGGAATCGGGCTCGAAGCCGACGACCTGCGCCGCCAGATCGAGCAGATCCGCGAGCTCGACGCCACGCTCGACGACTTCGACGTGCTCGCCGGCTGCGAGGTCGACATCATGGGTGACGGCCGGCTCTACCTGCCCGACGACGTGCTGGCCGAGCTCGACTGGGTGGTCGCCTCGCTCCACGTCGCCCAGCGCCAGGGCAGCGCCCGCATCACGAGCCGCCTCGTCGCCGCCGCGGAGCATCCGGCCGTCGATGTGATCGGCCACCCCTCGGGCCGGTTGCTCGGCAAGCGCGAGGGCTACGAGTTCGACGTCGAGGCGGTGGTCGCGGCCTGCGCCGAGCACGGGACGATGCTCGAGATCAACGCGCAGCCGCACCGGCTCGACCTTCGTCCTCAGCACGCGCGCGTCGCGATCGCCGCCGGCGTGCCGCTCGTGATCTCGACCGACGCGCACCGGCTCGGGTCGCTCTGCTTCCAGCATTTCGGCGTCGCGATGGCTCGGCGCGCAGGCGCGACGAGCGGCGAGATCGCGAACACGCGCGGGCTCGCCGAGCTGCGCGCGCTGGCGCGCCGGTAGCACGCAATGGCCGAGGCGCCCCAGCACGACGATCTCGATGAGCGGCAGACCGGCGCGTTCGTCTGGGCGTCCGCCGGGCGCGGCGCGCGACAGGCCAAGGCCGAGCGTCGCTGGAACCGCATCCGCGGTGCGGTGCTGATCGCAACCGGCCTCGCATTCGCGCAGGCGCTCCTGCTCTACATCGTCGTGCGCGTGTTGCAGGACCGTGGCGGATCGCTGCGGCTGATCGTGCCGATCGCGGCGCTCTCGACCCTCGCGCTGCTCGCGTTTCTCGGACTCGTCCGCACCGGCTTCGGGCGCGATCCGGAAGAGGCGCCGGAGGCCTCGATCCTGGCCGTCGTGGCGGCCGCGCGGGGAGCCCTGCGCCGAGGCTTCGACGCGCAGAGCGCGGCCGTGCTGGCCTACGAGGCACACGCCCAGCTCGGCTACGACGCCGTCTCCGTGACGGACCGCGGGGAGGTGCTCGCGCACGCCGGGCTCGGCGCCGACCATCACGGCAAGGGCCAGGCCGTGCCGCCTGGCGCGATCGGCGCGATGGCCGAGAACCGCGTCGTGCGGCTTCCGGTCGGCTGGAAGCACGGCTGCGACGGACGCGACTGCCCGCTGCGGTCCGCCGTTGCGCTTCCGCTCTCGGTACGCGGAGCCTCGGTCGGCTCGGTGCTCTTGTTCTCGCAGCGCGCGCTGCAGATCTCCGATCGCGACCGCTCGCTCGCGCTGCAGCTCGGCGCGCTCGTCTCGAACGAGATCGAGCTCGGAGAGCTCGATCTGCAGACGCGCCAGACGGCCGACGCCGAGCTCGCCGCGCTGCAGGCGCAGCTCGAGCCGCACTTCCTCTTCAACGCCCTCAACACGATCGCCGCGTTCTGCCGCACGAAGCCGGACGAGGCGCGCTCGCTCGTGCTCGCGTTCGCCGATCACTGCCGCTTCGCGCTCAGGCGCCCGGGATCGTTCGTCCCGCTGAGCGACGAGCTGAAGCACGTCGAGGCCTACGTCGCGCTCGAGCGCGCGCGCTTCGGCGACCAGCTCGAGGTCGACGTGCGCGCCTCACCGCTCGCGCTGACCACGCCCGTCCCGCCGTTCCTCGTGCAGCCGCTCGTGGAGAACGCGATCAAGCACGGCAAGGCGGACCGCCCGCTGCGCGTGGTGGTGCGCTGCGAGGTCCGGCTCGGCCGGCTGCGCATCACGGTGCGCGACAACGGGCGCGGGATCGCGCGCGAGGTCGCGGACCGCGTGATGGAGCCGGGCGTCGGCTCGGGAGCCGCCGGCATCGGCCTCTCCTCGGTCGCGCAGCGGCTCGCCGCGTTCTACGGCGAGACCGGTCGCCTGCGGATCGCCTCGGCGCCGCGCATCGGTACGCTCGTCTCCGTGGTCGTGCCGGTCGAGCGGGAGGAGCGTTCCTGATGGAGCAGCGGGGCCGCGCGTGCTGGCGCTGATCGTGGACGACGAGGCGCCCGCTCGCGCCGAGCTGCGCTTCCTGCTCGAGCG
Source organism: Actinomycetes bacterium (assembly GCA_031361905.1). Classification (GTDB taxonomy): domain Bacteria; phylum Actinomycetota; class Thermoleophilia; order Gaiellales; family JALYLC01; genus JANLRV01. The sequence continues at coordinate 21,562 of JANLRV010000169.1, read as the reverse complement.
CGTCGGCGACGTCGAGGTGGTCGGCGAGGCTGCGAGCGTCCACGAGGCGCTCGCGCTCGCCTCGCGGCTCGACTACGACGTCGTCTTCTGCGACATCTCGATGCCTGAGCTGACCGGCATCGACGCAGCGCGCGAGCTGATGTCCTGGCCGAAGCGTCCCCACGTGATCTTCGTCACGGCCCACCAGGACTACGCCGTGCAGGCGTTCACGGTCGATGCCTTCGACTACCTGATGAAGCCGGTCTCCGAGCAGCGGCTCGCGCAGACGATCGAGCGCCTGCGCAGCTCGTTGCGCGCGCAACCCGACCGTGCCTCAGGCCCCGGGCTCGCCAAGGTCGCCGTGACCCGTCGCGGCGAGACGCTGCTGCTTGATCACGACGAGGTCTACTTCGCCCTCGCCGAGGGTGACTACACGCGGATTGCGACCTACGAGGAGCGCTTCCTCTCGACCCAGTCGATGCGCGAGCTCGAGGACCTCCTGCCGACCTCGCGGTTCTTTCGCATCCACCGCTCGTCGCTCGTCAATCTGCAGAAGGTGAGCGCGCTCGAGCCACTCACGCAGGGGCGGTTCGCGGTGCGCATGAGCGACGCCGCCGGCAGCCAGCTCGAGGTCGCCCGGCGGCAGACCCGGGCGCTCAAGAATCACCTCGGGCTGAGATAGTGCGGCGCGAGCGAGGCGTCCAGGCTTCGATCGGCGCCATCGCCGGCGTGCTCTCGGCGCTCTTCGGCGTCGGCGGCGGGATCATGATCGTGCCGGCGCTCGTCGCACGCGGCGTCCCGGTCAAGCGCGCCGCCGCGACCTCGCTCGCCGCGATCGGCATCACCGGCGCCGTCGGCGCGACGCGCTACGGGATCGCCGGTCACGTGGTCTGGCGCGACGCGCTGCTCGTCGGCCTGCCGGCCGTCGGCGGCGTGCTGCTCGGAACCGCGTTGCAGCGGCGGATCTCGGGACCGCGCCTGCAGATCGGCTTCGCCTGCGTGATGGTGATCGTGGCGCTGCGCCTGCTGACGACGAGCGGCACGCCGAGCGGCTCGGGCGGCGCCGGCGTCGCGATCGGCCTGGGCCTGGTCGGCGGGGTGCTCGCGGGTCTCTTCGGCGTGGGCGGCGGGATCGTCTTCGTGCCGGCCCTGACGCTCGGGCTCGGGCTCGCGCAGCTGACGGCCGAGGCCACGTCGCTCGCGGCGATGGTGCCCGTCGTCTGCGTCGGAGCGCTGCGGCAGCACCGCGCCGGCCTCGTCGACTGGACCACGGGGGGCGTGATCGGAATTGCCTCGACGGTCGGCGTGCTGGTCGGGGTCGAGATCGCGACGAGCCTCTCGAACGATGCGCTGCGCCGCGGCTTCGCCGTCCTGCTGCTGATCACGGCAGCGCAGCTCGCGCTGAAGGCGCGCGCGCAGCTGCGACCGGCGTCAGCCTAAGATCACCGGGATGCCCGACTCCTTCGCACTCGGCCTGGCCACGTTCGCGCATGACGGCGAGCGGATCCTCGACGTCTACTACCCGACGCTCAACCTGCTCGAGCGGGCGGACACGGCAGCGGCCGTCGCGGCCGCGACGGGGCATCCGGGCGGCAGCGGTCACCGCCGGGTCGATCCCGCCACGCTCGCCACGCTCGCCGAGGCTCTCGCCGACGACGACCCCAACCGCCTGACGGCGCTCGAGCTGGCCGCAGCGCGGCCGCCGCAGACGGTGGTCGCAACGTTCATCGAGTCGCTCGCCGCGCCTCCCGCCGACGCCGCCGACGCCTACCTCCGCTTGCACCTGCTGTCGGCCCGGCGCGTGCGCCCGCACGGCCTCGACCTGACCGGCATCTTCGGGCTGCTCACGAACGTCGCGTGGACGAGCGTCGGTCCGATCGCGGCCGACGAGCTCGAGGCGGAGCGCGTCACGCGCCGGGTGCGGGGCGAGGTCGTGAGCGTCTTCGGCGTCGACAAGTTCCCGCGCATGACCGACTACGTCGTGCCGAGCGGCGTGCGCATCGCCGACGCCGATCGCGTGCGCCTGGGCGCCCATCTCGCCGAGGGCACGACCGTGATGCACGAGGGCTTCGTCAACTTCAATGCGGGCACGCTCGGCGCGTCGATGGTGGAGGGGCGGATCTCGGCCGGCGTGGTCGTCGGCGACGGGTCCGACATCGGCGGTGGAGCGTCGATCATGGGAACGCTGTCGGGCGGCAACGCGTCCGTCATCTCGGTCGGCGAGCGCTGCCTGCTCGGCGCGAACTCGGGCCTCGGGATCTCGCTCGGCGACGGCTGCACCGTGGAGGCCGGCCTCTATCTGACCGCCGGCGCCAAGGTGGTGCTGCCGGACGGCGCGACGGTCAAGGCCGCCGAGCTGAGCGGAGCGAGCAACCTGCTCTACCGGCGCAACAGCCAGACCGGCGCGATCGAGGCGCGGCCGGCAGCCGGCGCGGGCTGGCACGGTCTCAATGCGGCGCTGCACGCGAACTGATCCGCCAATCAAAGTGCCAGGCACCGATCTTGGCAAACGCGCTGCCCAAACGAACGCCGCACCCGCACACCGCCCGAGCCGCCAATCAAAGTGCCAGGCACCGGCGTTCAGCCGAACGTGATCACGCCTCGCCCCGGCTTGCCCGCTCGCAGGTCGTCGTAGGCCTCGTTGATCCGCTCGAGCGGGTAGCGCCGCGCGATCAGCGAGGCCAGGTCGAGCCGACCGGCCGCCTCGAGCTCGACGAGCCGCGGCACGTCGAGGTGCGGGCGCGCGGAGCCGTAGAGCGAGCCGATCAGCGACCGGCCCTGCGCCGCGAGGCTGAAGGCGTTGATCGTGATCGTCGCGTCGTATGCGGGCATGCCGACGATGATCGCGCGGCCCGCAGGCCCGAGCGAGGCGTAGGCCTGCTCGATCGTCGCCGAGGTCCCGAGCGCCTCGAAACACACATCGACGCCACCGCCAGACGCCTTGCGGGTCGCCTTCGCGTCGCCTGAAAGCAGCGTGTGCGTCGCGCCCGAGCGCGCCGCGAGCGCGAGCGCCTGCTCGCTGCGGTCGATCGCGATGATCGGATACGCGCCGGCGGCGCGCAGGCCCTGGACGACGCACTGGCCGACGCCGCCGCAGCCGATCACGGCAGAGCTCTCGCCCGGGCGCACGCCGGCAGTCGAGAAGACCGCGCCGACGCCCGTCATCGCAGCACAGCCGATCAGCGCGGCGACCTCCATGTCCGCTCCCGGCGGGAGCACGACGGCCTGGCTCGCGGGCACGACGACCTGCTCTGCGAAGCAGGCGGTCGTCATGAACGGCCGCACCTCGACGCCCCGAGCCCGCAGTCGCGTCGTGCCGTCGGGCATCGCGTTGAGATGGGACTCGATCTCGCAGAGCGCGGGCTGCCCGCTCGCGCACCAGCGGCAGCGACCGCAGGCCGTGACCCACGAGAGCGCGACGGCATCGCCGACGCGCGGCGACGTCACGCCCGGACCGACGGCCTCGACGATGCCCGCGCCCTCGTGTCCGAGCACGAGCGGGAGATCGGGCGTCCAGGTGCCGTCGATCACGTGCAGATCGCTGCGGCAGACCCCGGCGGCGGCGATGCGCACCTGAACCTCGCCCGCGCGCGGCGCCTCCAGCTCGACATCCTCGACGCTCAGCGGCGTCCCCGCCTCCCACAGCACTGCTGCCCGCATGCGCGGAGGATAGGCAACGGAAAGCCCGGTAGGCTGCGGGCATGGACCGCAGGCTCGGAATCGCCGCCGCGGTGATCGCGATCGGGGCGATCGTCGCCTACGGCTTCGCGAACCAGCACGAGGCGGCAAAGCAGACGCTCGCGTCGGCGAGCACCGCGAAGTCACCGGCGCCCGCGCTCGCCGGCATCGACCTGGCGCGCAGGCCGTTCTCGCTCGCGTCGTTCAAGGACAAGCGGCCCATCGTCGTCAACTTCATGCAGGCCACCTGCGTTCCGTGTCGCGAGGAGGCGCCGGCCTTCGCGCGGTTCGCGCGCGAGATCGGACCTGGCGTCGCGACGATCGCGATCGGCCTGGAGAGCTCCAACGCCGACCTGCGCGCGTTCGCGAAGACGTTCGGCTGGACGTTCCCGATCGTGCCCACCGACCTGCAGGCGGTCGACGGGTATCAGATCGCGGGCTATCCGGTCACGGTCGTGATCGATCGCAGCGGCGAGATCGTCTACCGCCAGACCGGGCCCGTCGACTTCGGCGTGCTGCGCGCCAAGGTCCGCGAGCTCGCCTAGTGCAGCGTTCCGGAAATCCCGTGCATTCGCTGCACCGTCTGGCCGGCCTGGGAACGACGCGACGTCTTGCCCATGCTGCACCGCATGCGCGGCGACGTCGCACCGTTCCCAGACCACCCAGCCAGCACACCGAATACCACGCGACTTCCGGAACGCTGCACTAGATGGTCGCGGCGATCGGCCTGAATCCGGCGGGCGTCAGCGCCGCCTTCGCCGCCGGTTTCATCTCGTTCATCTCACCCTGCGTCTGGCCGCTCGTGCCGGCCTACCTGAGCTACGTCTCCGGCGTGACGTTCGGCGAGCTCGAGCAGCAGACGCGCCGAGTCGTGATGTCGACTGCGGCCTTCGTGCTCGGCTTCACCATCGTCTTCACGCTGATCGGAGCGGGAGCCGGCGTGCTGGGCGGCACGATCACGAGCAACCGCCGGGCGCTCGAGATCGCTGCCGGGGTGCTCGTGATCGCGATGGGCGCGCTGCTCGCCGGATTCGGCGGACGGCTGCTGCTGCAGGAGAAGCGCCTGCAGGTGACCCAGCGTCGCGGTCTCACCGGCGCCTTCGTGGCCGGGCTCGCCTTCGCGATCGGCTGGACGCCGTGCATCGGCCCGACGCTCGGGGCGATCGTCACGTTCGCGGCGAGCACGGGAAACGCGCTCGACTCGAGCATCCTGCTGGCCGCCTACTCGCTCGGCCTCGGCGTCCCGTTCTTGCTCTCCGGACTCGCTGCCGTGCGCGGCGCGAGCCGTGTGGGCGTGCTGCGGCGCAACTCGCTGATGCTGATGCGCGGCTCGGGGGTCGTGCTGATGGGGCTCGGCGTGCTGCTCCTCACGGGCGAGCTGACCCGCCTGACGAGCTCGCTCTCGACCGTCTTCGTGATCGGCTGAGCGAGCGCGCCCTGCGCGCGTCCAAAGGCGACGAGCGAGAGGCCGATCGGCCAGACGAGCCAGAGCGAGATGAGCGTGACGGACATGCGACCCTCCGAGCCTGGGCCGCGCGAGCCGCGGCCATCAAGCGGGGAGTCGCGTCACGCGCGAATCACTCCCACATCTCCGTGGGTGGCTCTCATCCACCCACGGAGCGTTGCCTCAGCAGACGTACGGATTCGGGTCGTAGACGGCGCAGCGCGCGGCCGCCTGAGGTGACGCCCTGCGCGCGGGCGAGAGGGCTCGCGCCTGCACGACGAGGGCGGAGACGCCACCCCGTGAGGCAGGCGCTCTCGACTGCGTCGAACGGGGCCGGATCACGGGCGGTCCGGCCGCCGCAACCGCCACCGACGCCGCGGCGGCGACCGGGGAGGCGGCCGCGCCACGGGCCTCGGGTCTCGCGGGCGCGGGCGCCGTCAGCGCGCCCACCGCGACTGCGACGGCCGCGGCTCCGAGCAGCGCGGCGAGCTTGGGCACGGCGAGCGGCGCGAGCCGCCGCGCGAGCCAGCCGACCAGGCCGGCACCCGCGATGCGGTCGCGCAGGTCGATGCGCAGGCGGGCGTGCGCCCGGCCGAGCATGCGGTAGTAGGTCGTGCGCGCCATCTGCGCGTCGACGGGGCCGCCGTCGAGCGCCTGCACCCCGAGCACGATCCGCTCGCTCTCGCCGAGACCTGCAAGCGCGCGCCGCAGGTCCGCCACCATCCGATCCCGGTGCGCGATCGCCTCGGTCGGCTCGAGCTCGTCATCGAGCGAGGCGCCCGCCCGCTCCAGGCCGTCCTGCGCGAGCGGGAGCGGTCCGCGGGCGCGGACGCGGACGCGGACGTGATCAACTGCCTTGTTGCGCGCGATCACCGCGATGCGGGCGCAGACGAGCTCGACCGGCTCGCGCCGGTCGGCGGCCGGATGCGCGAGCAACGCGACGATCACGTCGTGCCGCACGTCCTCGCGATCGGCTCGTTCGACGCGGCAGCGCGCGCACTGCGCATCGACTGCGCGCCAGACGCGCGCCGAGACGGGATCACCGTCAGCGCGTGCGACGATGGCGATCGCCGCCTCGCGCAGGGTGAGCACCGTGGGAGGCATCGACTACCAGAATCTGGTGGAAGTGGGCTTCCTGGCAAGGGGTCGGGCAGCCGATCGGCCCCGTCAGAGGCTGCGTCTCGATACCCTCTCGCCGATGCAACAGGCACGAATCGCAATCGTCGGGGCCGGCTACGTCGGCCTCCCGCTCGGCGTCGCGTTCGCTGAGATCGGCGACCGTGTGACCTTCATCGAGCCCGAGCAGCTCAAGGTCGATCGCATCAACGCGGGCGACTCGTACATCAAGGACATTCCCAGCGAGCATCTCGCAGAGCTCGTCAAGGCCGGGCTCGTCTCCGCCTCGGTCGACTACGGGGTCCTCGCCGACTGCGACGATGTCGTGATCTGCGTGCCGACGCCGCTCAACGAGAACCGCGAGCCCGATCTCTCGTTCATCGTCGACGCGACCGAGCGGATCGCTCCGCACCTGCGAGCCGGACACCTCGTCGTGCTCGAGTCGACGACCTTCCCCGGCACGACGCGCGACGTCATGAAGCCCATCCTCGAGCGCTCGAGCGGACTCGTCGCCGGCGTCGACTTCAACCTGGCGATGAGTCCCGAGCGGATCGACCCGGGCCGCACCGACTACACGGTGCGCACGATGCCGAAGGTCGTCGGTGGGCTGACGCCCGACTGCACGGAGCGCGCCACGGCGCTCTACGGGCGGGCAATCGACACGCTCGTCGCCGTCTCCTCGACGGAGGCCGCCGAGCTCGCGAAGCTGCTCGAGAACATCTTCCGCTCGGTCAACATCGCGCTGATGAACGAGATGGCGATGCTCTGCGACCGGATGGGCATCGACATCTGGGAGGTGGCAGAGGCAGCCGGTACGAAGCCGTTCGGCTTCATGCCGTTCAAGCCCGGTCCCGGTCTCGGCGGCCATTGCATCCCGCTCGATCCGTTCTACCTCTCGTGGAAGGCGCGCGAGTACGACTTCCACACGGAGTTCATCGAGCTCGCCGGCAAGGTCAACCAGAACATGCCGTACTTCTGCCGCGAGAAGATCGCGCGCGCGCTCAACGGGCACGCCAAGGCCCTGCGAGACTCGCGGCTGCTCGTGATCGGCGTCGCCTACAAGCCGAACATCGACGACACGCGCGAGTCGCCGGCGCTGAAGCTGATCGAGCTGCTGCGCGAGGAGGGAGCGCTCGTCAGCTATCACGACCCCTTCGTGGCGCAGCTTCGCGAGTTCGAGCTGGAGTCGGTCGGGCTCGACGACGTCGCGTCCTGCGACGCCGTCGTGATCGTGACGAACCACTCCGGCATCGACTACGACCTGCTGCGCGAGCAGGCGCCGCTCGTGATCGACCTCCGGAATGCCACCGGCGTCGCCGGCACGCACGACCCGAAAGTCGTCAAGCTGTGAACATCGGGGTCGTCGGCCTGGGCTACTGGGGGCCGAACATCGCCCGCAACATGGCGCGCGTGGCGAACCTGACCTGGTGCTGCGACCTCTCGCAGGAGAACCGCGATCGCTTCGCGGGGCAGTATCCGCAGACGCGCTTCACGGCCGACCTCGACGAGCTGCTCGCCGACCCGGCGGTCGACGCCGTGGCCGTCGCGACGAGCGTGCCGACCCATCACCCGGTCGGCCTGGCGGCGCTCGCCGCAGGCAAGCACGTGTTCATCGAGAAGCCGCTCGCCGCCTCGGTCGAGCAGGCGCGCGAGCTCGTGGACGCCGCCGAGGCTGCCGGAAGCACCCTGATGGTGGGGCATCTGCTGGTGTTCCACCCCGGGCTGCGTGCGGTCAAGGAGCTGATCTCGTCAGGCCAGCTCGGCAAGATCTACTACCTTTACGGCAACCGCCAGAACCTCGGCAAGGTGCGCGCCGACGAGAACGCGCTCTGGAGCCTGGGCGCCCATGACGTGGCGGTGCTGCTGGACCTCGTCGGAGAGCGCCCGCTCGAGGCCTGGGCACGAGGCGAGTGCTACGTCCGACCGGGCGTCGAGGACGTCGTTTTCGGGTACCTCAAGTTCCCCTCCGGCGTGATCGCGCACCTGCACCTCTCGTGGCTCGATCCCCACAAGATGCGCCGCCTCACCGTGGTCGGCTCCGAGAAGATGGCGGTCTTCGACGACATGGAGACGGACCGCAAGCTGACGATCTACGACAAGGGCGTGACGCCGCCGCGCACGGACACGTACGGCGAGAACGTCGGCATCCGCTACGGCGGCATCTCGATTCCCGCGATCCCGACGAGCGAGCCGCTGCGCATCGAGTGCCAGGAGTTCGTCGACGCGATCACCGAAGGACGCACCCCGATCGCGAGCGGCCGGGATGGGCTCGCGGTCGTCGAGGTCCTGGACGCGATGCAGCGCTCGCTCGAGGCGGGCGGCGTCGTGATCCCGCTGTGAGAGCCGACCCGCGTGGCCTCAACCTGCACGTCGGCGACGACGTCGAGATCGCGGACGGCGTCACCTTCGGTGCCAACGTCGTGATCCACGACGGCTGCCGGATCGGCGCGGGGACGCTCGTCGGAGACAACGCGGTGCTCGGCAAGCGCCCCGCGCTCGGCGGGGCGTCGACCGCGAAGCGCGGTCCGCTGCCGGGCCTCGTGATCGGCGAGGGCTGCACGCTCTCGACCGGGGCGATCGTGTTCGCCGGCACGACGCTCGCCGCCGGCGTGATCGTCGGCGATCTCGCGGTCGTGCGCGAGCGCGTGACCGTCGGTGAGCGAAGCGTGATCGGCCGCGGAGCGACCGTCGAGAACGACACCACGATCGGCGCTCGCTGCAAGCTGCAGGCTGACGCGTACATCACGGCGTACTGCACGCTCGAGGACGACGTCTTCATCGCGCCCTGCGTGGTCACCACGAACGACAACTTGATGGGACGAACCGAGCGGCGCCACGGGCTCGTCAAGGGCGCCACGATCCGTCGTGGCGCCCGGATCGGCGGGGCGGCCGTGCTGCTGCCGGGCGTCGAGATCGGCGAGGAGGCGTTCGTCGGCGCCGGCGCGCTCGTGTTGCACGACGTCCCGGCGCGCACGCTCGTCGTCGGCCAGCCCGCGCGCGTCCTGCGCGACGTGGCCGCGGACGAGTTGCTCGACGCGCAGTAGCGCCCGCGGATCCAGCCTACATCAGGGTAGGGATTACGGGACGAGCTCGGAATCGCTCGCGTGTGAGCGCTTGCGCGACGTCCAGGCCTCCGGCGGTGCCGCGAGCGCCCGCACGTGGTCCGGAAGCCGTGCCGCAGCCAGATCGGCGATCGTCGTCTGCTCGAGCACGGTGCGTAGGCTTGCGCGCACGGCGATCCAGAGCTCGGGGAAGCACGCGGCCGAGCCCGAGTACCGCAGCGTCTCCGGCCGCTGGCCGCGCACGCTCGCGAGCGGGCCGTCGACCGCGCGCATCACGTCGGCGAGCGCGATCTCGCCGGGTGGGCGCGCCAGCCAGTAGCCACCGTCGGCGCCACGCTGCGTTCCGACGATGCCGGCGTTCCGCAGCTCTGAGAGGATGCGCTCGAGGAACTTCAGAGGGATCCCCTGCGCCTCGGCCAGGCGCTCGCCCTTCGTCGGCCCGTCGCCGGACGCGGCGAGCTCGGTGCACGCGCGCAGCGCGTAGTCGACCTTGGCCGAGATCCGCATCGGCAGATTGTCCTCCTCGCCGGGAGGGCACGCCGCAGTCGGGCTGCTACCCGAAGCTGATGGTCCAGCTCAGCGTGTACGCGCCGCCGCCCTCGAAGGCCTGCACCTTGATCAGGTAGACCCCGTCCTTCTTCGCGACGATCTGGGAGTCGAGCACCGACGTGGACGGCCCGGCGACGTAGCGACGCGACGGCTTCGGCGTGGTGATGCGACGCGTCCCCGGCTCCCAGACGCTGTGCACCGCCGTCAGCGGACCGCTCGGCTGGGTCGCGGGGACGACGCGGAATGTCAGCGCGTCGCCCGCGAGGAGGTTGATTCCGTAGACGTCCGTGAGGTCGTCGCCCTGGTCGATCGACGCCGTCAGCGTGCCCGACTGTCCGACCAGCGGCTGGCTCGAGATCGCGACGTCGTTGTCGGGCTCGCGTTCGTCGGGCGCCGCGATCGCCATCGCCGGATCGGTCGCGTGGTCGAGCGCGCGCGAGAGATCGAGCACGCCGAATCCCGAGTCGTCGCTGCGCTCTCCACCGACGCCTACGAGCGGCTGCGCGGTGCGCTCGAGGATCCGCGTGACCTGCGTGGCGGTGAGCAGCGGGTCGCGCGCGAGCAGGACCGCGGCAGCGGCCGAGACGTACGGCGCGGCGAACGACGTTCCCGTCACGAGCGCCGTCGCATCCTTGCTTGACGACGGCAGCGTCGTCAGCACGCCCACCCCGGGCGCGGCGATGTCGTTGTAGCGCGAGTCGCGATTCGAGAACGCAGGCACGACGTCGTTCTGGTCGATCGCGGAGACGCCGATCACGTGGGGCAGCGCGGCCGGGTAGCTCGCGTAGCGGCCCCCGCCTCCCGTCGTGTTGCCGACGGCCGCGACCACGACGACGCCCTTGCGGATCGCGTAGTTGACCGCATCGCGCTCGAGCCGCGAGAACTCGTCGTCCTTGCCGTTCGGGTTCCTGATGCCGCCGAGTGAGAGGTTGATCACGCTGACCTTGTAGATCGAGACCGCCTCGCGGATCGCGCGCGCCTCGACGCGCGGATCGATCGAGCCGTCACGGGCGACGACGCGGAGGTCAACGAGGTCGCAGTAGGGCACGCACACGCCCGTCCCGCCGATCCCGTTGTTCGGCTGTGCCGCGAGCACCCCGGCGACGGCCGTCCCGTGCATGATCGAGTCGCGCGTGCCGGGCAGGTAGCGCCGCGTCGCGACGACCGCAGACCGGTTCCCGGGCCCGATCAGGTCGAGGCTCGCAGCGTCGATGCCACCGTCGATCACCGCGACCCGCACCCGCTGCGCGTCGCTCGGCACGGGGATCGTCGGCGAGAAATCGAACGCATGGATCCGCGGGATCCCCCACTGCTCGGCGACCTGCGGGTCGGTCGGCGTCCACTGCAGCGTGCGGATCGGCAGGTGGAGCTCGGGCGATCTCGAGGCGCGATAGAGCGACGCGCCCGTGAAGAGCACGCGCCAGCGCCCGCGCGTCGCGTCGACCGGGAAGCGGAAGCGCCCACCGGCCTCGACCGCGGTTCGCGCGATCACGCGCCAGTGCCCTCGGCGGACGTGCTGCAGGATCACCGTCCCCCTGGCGCCGGCCGGGAAGACGCCGCCACGCAGCCTGCCGCCGATCCGCCCGCGCAGGACGAGCCCGGTCGCTCGCTGCACCGCAACCTCGTTCGAGCGCACCTCGCCCTGCGAGACGCGATAGCGTGCCGCCTCGCCGAACGGCCGCCGGAACGCGAGCGCGCCGTCGGGCCCGACCGCGTGCGTCGAGAGATCGCGCCAGCTGCCGCCGTCGGGCGCCTGCAGCGTCGCGGTGCCCGGTAGCGCCAGGCCATGCAGGTCGACGCGCGCACCATCGACTTTCGCCTTGAGGGTGATCGGGTTTCCGGCCTGCTGGGAGGCCGCGGCCACGCGAGGCGGCGGACCTCCGACCGCGAACCACGTCGAGCGCAGGCCGAGGCGGGTGCGCGCCGTCGCGCCCGTGTAGACCACGGTCCCGCCGGTGCCGTCCGCGGTCACGGCCTTGACGCGCCCGGACGGGTAGGCATCGACTGCGAGCGCCGTCACCGAGCCCGCGTACTTGAGGCCCGTCGCCACCTGCGCGGCGGTCTTCGTCACCGTCCAGTCGTGGTAGGGGGAGATCGTGTCGTAAGGGTCGTCGACCGAGACGAACACGGGCGACGGATCGGCGTTCGAGAAGACCTCCTCGATGTTCGCGCTGCGCCCGCCCGTCGTCGACGAGAAGTAGGTCACCACGACCGCGCCGTCCTTCGTCACGATCTGCCCGGTCGTCGCGTCGACCGCGGCCGACGTGCTGTCGTGCTCGGCCTGCACGCCGCCGTAGACCTGGCTGCGGTCATCCGGATAGAGGTCGAAGCTCGCACCGGACTTGCGGGTCGCGAGCGCGTAGCTGCGCGCAGCGATCGCCTGGGACTGGAGGGCCTCCGGCTCCCAGGTCGACGGCATCTCGCTCGCGACGACACCCTTGAGATAGCCCTCGAGCCCGACCACGTTGGCCGTCGCGAGCGCGCCCGCCTGGTTGACGAAGACGCGGAGCCGACCGCGATAGGAGCGATTGATCGTTCCGCCGATCGCGCTGCCGACGAGCGTCACAGGCCCCGTCGCCGCGGTAACCGCAACCGGTCCCGTCCAGCCCGAGTCGATCGTCTTGCCGGTCTCGTCGAGGAGCATGAACCCCGTCTCGTCGCGCGTCACGGTGACGCGCGCGGGGCCGGCCAGCAGACGTTGCCCGGCGCCGCCCTCGTCCGAGATCACGAGGCCCGCATCGGACGACGCCACGACCTGCTGGCGGCCATCCTGCAGGAGCACGCGGACGTCCTGCGGCGGCGCCTGCCCGAGCGCCGTACCGGTGTAGTAGTGGGCGAGGATCCGGTCGTGGGTCCAGCCGTTGAGGGCATACCCCTGCGCGCCGTACTGACCCATGCCGACGCCATGCCCCCAGCCGTGCCCGGTGATCGTGAACACGCTGTCGGCGAGCGCCGCGTGCGGGCAGCAGAGGAGGAGCATCGCCACGAGCGGGCCGAGGATCCGCGGATGTGGGTGTCTCGGTGCCATACCGTCGCTCCTCAGGGTAGCTGCGACCGCGCCGGGGGAGTCCGGTCCGCGCGGCGCGTGCTACCTTCACCGCCTGATCGTTCCACCCGACCGGGGATGCTCCCTGCCGCACATCGACCTTCCCGAAGGGGTGCCGGGAATCCGCTCCCTCAGCTATCTGAGCCGCCCGCCCGAGTAGCCCGCGGAGCCGCTCGCGATCAGCTGCCGTACTGGCGCTGCCGGTAAGCGGCGAAGCCGCCACCGTGCTTGATCGGCTCCCACCAGTCGCGGTTGTCGCGGTACCACTCGACGGTCCGGCGGAGCCCCTCCTCGTAGGTCGTCGCCGGCGCCCAGCCGAGCTTGCGCAGCTTCGAGCAGTCGAGCGCGTAGCGCCGGTCGTGACCCGGACGATCGTTGACGTAGCGGATCAGGCTCTGATCGCGACCCGTCAGCTCGAGCAGCAGCTTCGTGGTCTCGATGTTCTCGATCTCGTTGCCGCCGCCCACGTTGTAGATCTCACCGCTGACGCCGGCCTGCAGCGCCTTCTCGATGCCCGAGCAGTGGTCCTCGACATAGATGAAATCACGCGCCTGTCGGCCGTCGCCGTAGATCGGCACCGGCTCGTCGTCGAGCAGGTTCGTCGCGAACAGGGGGATCAGCTTCTCGGGGTACTGGTTCGGCCCGTAGTTGTTCGATCCGCGCGTGATCAGCGCATCGATGCCATAGGTGCGCACCGCCGCGAGCACCTGCAGGTCGCCGCCCGCCTTCGACGCCGAGTAGGGCGACGACGGGCGCAGCGGGTCACCCTCGCGCGAGGCCTCGCCGGGCTCGATGTCGCCGTACACCTCGTCGGTCGAGACGTGCAGCAGGCGGCCCCCGTGCTCGCGCACGTGGTTGATCAGCTGGAACGTGCCGAAGACGTCGGTCTGGATGAACTCGCCGGGCTCCATGATCGAGCGGTCGACGTGGGTCTCGGCGGCGAAGTTGACGATCGCCTCGCAGCCTTCCGCGGCGGTCGCGACGGCCTGCGGGTCGCAGATCGAGCCTTTGACGAAGCGGTAACGCGGGTCATCGGCCACCTCCGCGAGGTTCGCGGGGTTGCCGGCGTAGGTCAGCGCGTCGAGGTTCGTCACCTCGAGATCGGCATGGGAGCGCAGCATGCGGCGGACGAAGTGCGAGCCGATGAAGCCACAGCCGCCGGTCACCAGGATTCGTTTCAACGTCGGATCTCCTCGAGGGTCTCGCGTAGGCCGTCGCGCCACGCCGGCAGTCGGGGTGCATCGCGATGCTCGCTGAGAAGCACGGAGCAGGCCGGCCGTGGAGCGGGTCGATCGAGCTCGGCGCTCGACATCGCGACCACCCGCGCGGGCAGCTCGGCCTCCTCCATGATCGCTCGGGCGAAGCCGTGCCAGCTTACCGCCCCCCCGCCCGCGAGGTGGTAGGTGCCGGGCCGGCAGCGTCCGACGAGCTGCATCGTCGCGAGGGCGAGGTGCCGCGTCGCCGTCGGGCACCCGATCTGATCGTCGACGACGCGCAGCTCCTCCCGCTCTGCCCCCAGGCGCAGCATCGTCAGCAGGAAGTTCTTGCCGCGCGGGGAGAACACCCACGCCGTCCGCACTACGTGCGCGCCGTCGTGCTCCTCGCGCACGGCGATCTCGCCCGCGAGCTTGCTCGCCCCGTAGACGCTGCGCGGCCCGGTGGCATCCGACTCGACGTAGCCGGCTCGCGCGTCCCCGGGGAACACGTAGTCGGTTGAATACGCAACGAGCTGCGCACCCGCCCCGCGAGCGGCGCGGGCGACGTTCCTGCTGCCGTGCTCGTTGACGCGATGCGCGCCGGCCGGGTCGCCCTCGGCTCCGTCGACGTCGGTCCAGGCCGCAGCGTGCAGCACGAGCTCGGGGCCGAACGACGCGACCGCACGCTCGACCGAGGCCCGATCGGCGACGTCGAGCTCGCCGTGGCGCGGCGCGAGCACGTCATGGTCCGGCGCGAGCAACGCCGAGAGCTCGCTTCCGAGCTGGCCGCCTCCCCCGGTGATCAAGACTTTCACGCAGCGAGGATAGCCCGATCAGATGCAGCTGCCGGCTGCCTTGACGGCCTCGCGCTGCAGCCGGGGCGACTGCGCGAGGATCTGCTTGAAGCTCAAGCGCGTGGCAAGACGGCGCGCCACGCACAGCTGCTGGGAGGCCGGCAGGCTCGCCTGGCGCAGCACGTAGCGCCAGAACCCAACGCGCGTGGCGGTCGTGATGCAGCGATCGAAGACGAGGCCGAGCACGCGCCGGCTCTCGCTCTTGGACGCGACCGCGAAGGTCCCGTGCTCGTTCGTGCAGCGTCGCTCGGCGGCCGTCACCGGCACGTGCAGCTTCGTCGCCACGCCGCCGAAGAGAGCGCCGAGCAGGCCGCACCTCCGCGCGAGCGGGTCGAACAGGGCGACCTCGTCGGCCCGGCTCGCGACCGCGATGCGCGAGCGCAGCGGGACCCTCGCCAGCTCGTGGGCGGCGCAGTCGATCTCGCTCGAGGCTCGCACGCCGAGGGTGTCGAACCCGCGGGTGAGGTCGCGCTTCGCAGCCGTGATGCGCTGCCCGACCGTCATGCACGCCGCCTCCGCGGACTCCTCGACGAGCTTCTTCGCCCGCGTCAGCTTCCAGTAGTCGCCGAGCAGCTCCGCGCGGGAGAGCGTGCCGCGATAGGCCGCGACCATGCAGCGGGCGCCCGAGCTGCTGATGCCCGGCTCCTCGTGCCGCACGTCGGCGATCGTCGGCCACGACGAGGCGCCCTGGACGGGAACCGCGCCGACGACGAGGGCGAGCAAGAAGGGGGCGACAGCCATTCGGCGCACACGCTCACTGTGACGGCGCGCCGAGCCGTCGGCGTCCCCCGGGCGAGTAGACCGGCCGACTCGGATACCTAGTCGGGGCTGCAGGTATGGACGGCCTTCGCCATCTTCGCCCGCACCTCGGGCGCGCCCGCGAAGAGCTGCGCGAAGGTGATCGTCCGGGCGAGCACGGGAGCAGCGCAGACCGCCTCGGCGTGCTTCGCGCCGGCGCGCTCGAGCAGGCGGCGGTACATGGCCTCGGCCGATCGGCGGCCGATGCAGCGGTCGAACACCGCCACGCGCCGGGACGCGGGGGCGCTCGGCGGCCGGAGCGCGCCGTGCTCGTTGAGGCAGGCCACCTCGTCGGGCGACGGCTGCAGGCCGAGCGGCTGCGCGATCGCGCTGGCCGCGGCACCGAGCAGCTTGCAGCGGCGCGCGAGCCGCGTCAGCAGGTGGAGCTCGCCCGTCCGGTCGGTCACGTCCTGAAGCGAGGTCAGCGGGAGCGCGTCCCAGGCAGTCGCCGTGCAGGCGATCTCGGCCCCGAGCTGCGAGGCCGCAGAGCCGAACGCGGCCGCGAGCGAGCGCCGCACGGCGGCCTCCCGCTCCTCCCCGGTCAGGCAGACGTGACGCGTCACCGCGAGCGCTCGCTTCTGCCGGCGCGAGAGATCCCAGACCTCGCGGCGGTAGGCCTTGGCGGTCAGCTGACGCGTGCGGAGGCCCGAGACCATGCAGCCGACGTGCGCGGACGCGATGCCGGGCTCGGCGGCCCTGACGTCGGCGGCCGTCGGCCAGCGCTTCGCGGCCGCAGCTCCGGACGCGGCCGAGAGCGCCAGGGCTAGCACGAGCATGCAGGCTACGAGGGAGCGCACAGGCTGACCATCGTCGCCTTCGCTCGAGGGATCATCCCCCGAACGGGTACGGTCAGGCGTCGCGCGCCGAGAGGATCGGCGTCGCCGTCGACCAGAGGCCGGCGACACGGTGGTCGTCCCACGGCATCGTCTGCTCGTCTGGATCCGAGGGGTCGTACTCCTCGGTGACGTGGTAGCAGAAGACGAGATCGGTCAGCGCCTCGAAGCCGTGCGCGACCTGACCCGGGATATAGACCGCCTTGCAGTTGTCCTCGTCGATGTCGAGAGACCACGCGATTCCGTGCGTCGGGGACTCCTCGCGCCGGTCGAAGACCACGACCCTGGCGCGTCCGACCGGGCAGAAGAAGAGGTCGTCCTGCCCGCGCTTGTGCCAGTGGAGGCCGCGGATCACGCCCTGCTTCGAGACCGAGATGTTCGTCTGCAGTGACGGCCGGCCACCCGACAGCTCGGCGTACCACGACTCGCGCCGCAGCTCGCAGAACCAGCCGCGCTCGTCGGCGAACTTGCGCAACGTGACGACGCGCACGCCGTCGATCGGCGTCTCCGTGATCGGCGGCATGGCGCTGGACGATAGCGCGCTCGTCAGTCGAACGCGGCCCCCTGGCTCGCAATGCCGGCGAGATACTCGCCGTAGCCGCTCTTGCGCAGCGGCTCTGCGAGCGCGAGCAGGTCGCCCTCCGAGATCCAGCCGTTGCTGAATGCGATCTCCTCGGGGCAGCAGACCTTGAGTCCCTGCCGCAGCTCCAGCGCCTCGACGAAGTTGGCGGCCTGGAGGAGCGATTCGTGGGTGCCGGTATCGAGCCACGCGTAGCCGCGACCCAGCCGCTCGACCATCAGCTCGCCGCGTTCCAGATAGCGACGGTTGAGATCGGTGATCTCGAGCTCGCCGCGCGGCGAGGGAGCGAGCGAGGCCGCCAGCTCGGGTCCGTCCGCGTCGTAGAAGTAGAGGCCGGTCACGGCGTAGCTCGACTTCGGCTTCGCCGGCTTCTCCTCGAGGCCGACAGCGTGGCCGTCGCAATCGAACTCGACCACGCCGTAGCGCTCCGGATCACGCACCCAGTAGCCGAACACGGTCGCGCCACGCTCGCGGGCACCCGCCTGCCGGAGCACGTCCGTGAGCCCGTGCCCGTAGAAGATGTTGTCGCCGAGCACGAGGCAGCTCGGGTCGCCTGCGAGGAAGCCGCGCGCGATCAAGAGCGCCTGCGCGAGGCCGTCGGGGCTCGGCTGCACGGCGTACTCGATGCGGAGGCCCCAGTGCGAGCCATCCCCGAGCTGCGACTGGAAGAGCGTCTGGTCGTGGGGCGTCGTGATGATCATGATCTCGCGGATGCCCGCGAGCATCAGCGTCGAGAGCGGGTAGTAGATCATCGGCTTGTCGTAGACCGGCAAGAGCTGCTTGCTGATCACGCGCGTGAGCGGGTGCAGCCGGGTACCGGAGCCACCGGCGAGCACGATTCCCTTGCGGTTCATGACGCCAGAGTCTATGCCGGCAGGTCGCTCTCGACGGGCGCCGGGGAGTCCGCGTGGGCGGCGGTGCGCCGCCGGCGTCGCGGCTTCGGAGGCTCGGCGACCTCGGCGACCTCGGCGACCTCGGCGACGGGCTCGGGCTCGCTCACGGTCGGAGCCTCGTCGCCGCCCGGCACGTCTCCCTCGGCCCGGCGCTTGCGCCGGCGTCGGCGGCGTCGCCGCGCCGGCGTATCGGCGGCGGTCGCGTCGGTCTCGGAGTCCGGCTCGCCGGCGGCGTCCTCGGTGATCTCGTTGGCCTTCGGCTCCTCTGCCTTCGCGGCGCCGTTCTTCTTGCGCCGCCGCCGCGGCTTGTCGGCGGCCGTCTCCTCCACGCGCTGCTCGGGGATGTTCGCGGCAAGCGCCGCTGCGAGCGCCTCGACGTCTTCGCCGAGGTCGGCCCGCGCGAGCTCGATCGCGCGACCGGCGATCGCGTCGTGGGTGAGCGCGGCGGCCAGCACGGCAGCCGCGGTGGAGAGATCGCTGCCCTGGGCGGCCTTGACGAGCAGCCGCGCGCGCAGCTGATGCTCCTCGCCACGCGAGCTCGCGAGCGCCTTGAGCAGGTCGCGCGCGCTCGTCGAGACCGTCATCGCGTGGCGGTACTGGGTCTCACGAGCCGCGCGCGCGAGCTTCCAGGTCCAGCTGACGCGCTGCGACTGCGAGCCCGGCAAGAGCTCGGCCGCGATCGCGAGCAGCAGCACGCGGGCTCCGGGGGCACGATCGTTCTGCCACGTCGGCGCCGCCTCGATCAGCCTCACCATGCGGTCGATCGTGTTGACGTCGGGATGGGCGCGCGTCAGCTCGGTGAGCGCGATGCGGCGCAGCGTGCGGTGCTTGTTCTCGGCGGCGCACGTCGCGAAGAAGCTGATGCGAGTCTGATCGGTGACCTTCGCGAGCGTGTCCACCAGGCGCGGCAGGTCCGCACGCGAGACGCGGCGGGCGGACGTCTCGGCCCAGTACGCCTGCTCGTCGGCCGGCAAGCGGTCGGCCGCGACGAGCTTCCAGTGCTCGAGGATCACGGCGCGCCGGCGGGCCGGGTCCTCGGCGACGGGGATCATCCAGTCGCCATCGCGCACGACCGGGCGGGCCTGGCGCCGCCACCGCTGCCGCCTGCGGGCGGGCTTCGGCGTGACGAGCGCGCCGGGACGGTAGGTATCGACATCGAGCAGGCTGTGCACGGTCACGGTGCGCTCCGAGTGCGGCGAGACGGGGTCGACGAAATCGACGATCACGCCCGCCTCCTTGCGCCGGTGCAGGCGCATCACGCGGCCGAGGCGCTGCTGGTAGACGCGTCGGCTCGCGGTCGGTGCGAGGTGCATGCAGATCGTCGCCCGGGGCGCGTTCCACCCCTCTGCGAGCAGCTGGGCGTTGACGAGGACGTTCGTCTCGCCGCGCTCGTAGGCCGCGAGCGTCGCAGCGAGCACGCGCGGCGGCGTGCGTCCGCTGACCGACTTGGCGCGCAGCCCGACGGCGCGCATCGCGGCCGCGACGCGCTCCGAGTGGTCGACCCCGGCCGCGTAGACGATGCCGGCACGGTGGCCGAAGCGGTCGGCATAGAACATCGCCGCCGCCATGTTGAGCGCATCGTGATCGAGCGCCTCGGCGAGCAGGCGCTGATCGTAGTCGCCGCCGACGACGGGCACATTGCGCAGGCTCGCGCCCGGCTTGACGCGCACGGAGCGCAGCGGCGCGACGACGCCGCGCCGAACGGCGTCGGCGAGCGGGAAGTCGGCGACCTCGGCGGGGAACACGTCGCCGACGTGCTTCTGCAGCAGCTGGTCCGTCGCCGTCATGCCGATGTAGGTCGGCCGGCGGAACCGGCGGATCGTGGCCGCGGTGCGCTCGCCGAGCGCCGTGTGGGCCTCGTCGCAGATCACCACGCCGTAGGCGTCCGGATTGATGTCGTCGGCGTGCTTGATGAACCAGGCGTAGGTCTCGATCGTGACGGGCGGCACCTTCGGCAGGCGCTTGCCTTTCTCGATCGCGCTGACCAGCCGTGGACCGTACCCCTGCTCTTTGAGATCCCGCATGAACTGATCCACGAGCAGACGGCGGTGGGTCAGGATCAGCACTCCGACCGTGCGGCACGCGTCGACGAAACCGGCCGCGGCGACCGTCTTGCCCGACGCCGTGGGATGCTTGAAGCGGTAGCGACGCACCGCTCCGGGATCGTCGACCGGCACGGGCAGCACGTCGGCGGGATCGGGCTCGGCGTCAGCGTCGAGCTCGGCCTCGAGCTCGGCCTCGTCCTCCTCGTCGACCTCCGCCTCGTCCGCGTCGGCATCGTCCGCGTCGTCGTCCTCGGCCGAGGCCTCGCGCTCCTCCTGCGACGTCAGCGCGGCGAGCATGCCGGCCAGCGCGTCCACCTGGTGCGCCCGCAGGGGCAGGCCGTTCGCGAGCGACGGCGTCTCCTGCGCCAGCACCCGCTCGAGCCCGAGCAGGAGCGAGAAGCGGAAGCGCCAGGACGGGCTCGGCGCCTCGAAGCCCTCTGCCATCTCGAGCAGAGCCGCGTCGAGCGCCCGCCGACGGGCCGTGCCATCGGCCAGCGCGCGGATCGGATCGTCGCCTGCGAGCAGAAGATCCTCGCCACACCAGGCAGCCACCTGCTGTGCGAGGCCTACGAGCTCATCGTGATCGAATGACCGTTCGGGATCGGCGATCGTCGCCATATCGCGCAGCTGCGCGCTCCTTCCGAAGTCTCCCGCGTTGTCAACGCGACCGGCGGTCGCGTGTCGCGGTTCGGGCAAGCCCAACTCCGATCTCCAAATCGTAGCAGCACGCGTCTCGCGCTCCATGACTGATTCCGTTCCGTCGGGGGTTCTGGGGTGTGTCTCGGCTGGTTCTGGCGTTCTGCTCGCCGCGAGTCGGCCCTCGACGCTGCTCGAGAGGCGATGCGGCGAGTCTGGGCCGTCTCGCGCCGAGCGCCACACTCCGGGGTTTCCGGGCTTGTCGTTGCGTCTCTGCAGCGCCTGCGCCCGGAAACCCCGGCAGAACGCAACGATCCAGCGCCCAGAACCCCCGACAAAACGGCATCACTCATCTAGAGTGCACGAATGGACGAGGGCTCGATTCTGATGCCGAACGAGCAGGTGATCTGGGACGACGAGGAGATCGCCGAGCACGAGGGCGAGGACACCGACGACGGCGACTGGTTCGGCATCCGCACCGATCCCTGGCCCTGCCCGACCTGCGGCGAGAAGTTCGAGTGGGTCACCGGCGCGCACTTCGTGATCGTGACGCCGCGCCCTGACGATCTGCTCGAGATCGCGCAGCGCTGCAAGGAAGTCGGCCGCAACCCGCGGATCGTGCCCTACGACGACGTGCTGGCGACCATGACGCTATTCGCCTGGCACGCCCACGGGCGGCCCGTGCACGGCATCAAGAAGCTTTAGAGCCGGTTTGAAAAGTGTCGTTCGTGTCTGGGTTGCTGGAGCGAGCGGGGGTGCCGGCCGGCTCGCGGGGCAGGCTGGTGGCCTGTTCAAGAGCCGGCCGGTGCTCCCGCGAAGCCCCGCAGACCGCGCGTAGCGCGGGCTGCGGGTC
>JANLRV010000168.1:0-16820 GCA_031361905.1 Actinomycetes bacterium | reverse complement strand
CGCCGGCCACGACGATCGCGGTGAAGCGGGCGATGATGCGTGGGATCACGATGATGCGGGTCCGGCTGACGCGCTCCGACGGAGCTGTCGTCGGGGAGCCTCGGTAGCCGGCACGAACCCGACCGCCGGTGCGGGGAACATCTGCCAGAACGGAGAGGCCTCCGATGGTGAAGTCGCCGAAGGCTCCGGTGCCGCAGACGAAGACGTCCGTGCAGCCGTCTGCGACGAGCGCTGCGCTGCTCGCGGCGTCGAGATTCCACGTGACGGAGCCGGCGCGGCTTTCGGCATCGTTTGCCGCGAAGTACAGCGGGAGGGAGTCGACCGATGAAGGCCGCAACCGTGCCTGTGACCGAGAGGCTCGGCGGCGTCAGGTCGTTAAGCGTGACCGTGCCGGAGAGGAAGATCGAGTTGTGCGCGGCCGAGCTCGGAGTCGCGACGCTCGACCCGCTCCGCTTCAAGACATCGATCGAGATCGACGGGGTTCCGGCCTACGGGGAGGACGCGTGGTCGGGACGCAAAGTCGCGATCGGCGATGCCGTGATCCGGATCGGCGGGGCCGTGCCGCGCTGCGTGCTGACGGCCCGCGACCCCGTCACGCACGAGCGCGACCTCGACACGCTGCGTATGTGCCCGCCGGGAGGTACCTGCTGTGGAGCGACATCCCGAACGACCGGATGCTCCGGTGGGACGAGACGACGGGCTCGGTGGGCGTGTTCCGGCAGCCGGCCGGTTACACGAGCGGGAACACGCTCGACCTTCAGACGTGACTGACGACAAACAACCATCCGCTCCAGCGCTCGCCCGCGCGATCGAGGCGCGCCGCGAGGACGCAGCCTTTCGAGCGCGCCTGCAACTCTCGCTTGCGCCTTCCGGGGTGTCCTCGAGCGACTCGCCCGGTAGCAAGAAGGGCCATCCGTCCCACCTCGATATCGTCGAGGCTCGAGGGTCGCCTTCCCTGCGAGCTACGAGGTCGTCTGGAATCCGTACATGCCGGCGAGATGCGTCGCCGGTCAGTCGTCTCTCGAGTGCGCGCGGGTGATGAAGCAGAAGCAGTACTCGTCGATGCCGCCGGAGCCGTCCCCGGGAGCGAGGAAGTGCAGCTTGTCCACCATGTGGTTGTGACCGCCGGCGAGGTAGCGGAATCGTCCGGTCGCTTCCAGGATGTTGAGTTCGTACGTGCCGTCGACGCTGTTTCCGCCGTGCCCGTCGTCGACGGTCACGGTGTCGCTCACGGGAGTGAACTCCATCGCGATGCTTCCCCCGGGGAGGTCATAGGCGCAGAGCATCCCGGTGAACTGGACGTAGAAGTCGCCGATCGGATCTTTCTCGCTCGGGTGGCCGGGAACTCCGATGATCGGATAGATCTCTGTCGTCGAGTACGAGCCATCGCTCAGATTGATGCTCGACAGGCCGAGGTCAGGCCCGTGCACCACCGGCGTGTAGAGCCCTTTCAGCAGCAGGACGAGAAGATCGCTGTGTCGCCCATCCTTCTCGCCGGCGATCGCCTGCTCAGGCAGCGGAAGCAGAGCGACGAGCGCTCCGCCGAGCACCGTTCTCCGGGTGATTGCGACCTTTCGGGTCACGCCTCCGCCCTCCTCCGAGAGTCGACTCGATGATTGTAACCATAGTCACAACCTCATGTCAAACCTGGCATCTCGTGCTACGAGCACACGGCGAAGCCGGAGGTGAGCCCAGTACGCTTCATCAGGAGCTGGGCGGTGCGGGGGTGTCGGCCGGATCCGGTCCGGCGGGTGCCAGGATGCGAGCGAGCTGGTCGCGCGACTCGATCTCGAGCTTCCGGTAGACGCGGTGGAGGTGCGCCTCGATCGTCTTGACGCTGAGAAAGAGCTGAGCGGCGACGTCGCGATTGCTGGCGCCGGCGGCGACCGCCAGAGCGACACGCAGCTCCTGCGGCGTGAGTGCTTCAGCGGTGCCGGCTTGGGGTCGCACCGGAAGCGTCTCGCCAGCCGCGCGGAGCTCGTCGCGCGCGCGTTCCGACCATGCCGGCGCGCGCATCCGCTCGAACGAAGCCAGGCCGGCGCGGAGCTGCTCGCGCGCCTCGACGCGACGGCCCGCGCGACGGAGTCGCTCGCCGTAGCAGAGCCTGCTTCTTGCCTCCTCCCACGGGATCGACAGGCTGCTGAATCCATCGATCGACTCCAAAAACGGCGCGTCGAACTCCTCGTCCAGTAGGCCACGGCAGCGCGCGAGCGCTGCAAAACCCCACGCTTGTTGCACGCGGGGAGCGACCCGCTCGAGCGTCTCGGTGGCGGCGGCCGGCCGGCCGAGACGGACGTACGCCTCGGCCAGCTCGAACGGGGCTGTGCAGACACCGAACGAGTGTGGGAAGTCGAGGTCGACGCCGGCCTCGAGGGCGGTGCTCGCGGCCTCCAGTTCTCCGAGACCAAGGTGCAAGCGGCCGAGCAGACAGGCAGACGAGTTCCAGCCGAGCCACGAGATCGGGCCGGGGAGGCATGCCTCCGCCTGGGCGAGGTAGAAGAGGCACTCCTCGCGCTCGCCCCGGATCGAGGCCGCGTCGCTGAGGTACCAGCCGCCCGAACGCTCGACGTTCGCCTGCCCGGTCTCGCGCCCGATCGTCTGAGTCTCACCTGCGGCGGCCACCGCGGCATCGAGGTCGCCGGCAGCCATGTGCAAACCGGACAGCGCCTCGCAGGCGTACGCCACCACGCTCAGCGCCCCTTGCTCCCGCGCCCGCGCAAGCGCCAGCGTGGCGAGGTCGCGAGCAAGCTGGAATTCGCACAGCCAGCCGTACGCGGTGGCCACGGCGACGAGATTGTAGAGGTCGTCTTCGGTGCCGGTCGCGGTGTCAAGTTCCGCGCGGAGCCGCTCGACGAACCGCCGCGCCTCCGCCTGCTCGCCGAGCAGGAGCAACGCCGCGCCGAGCCAGGGAGTCTCGCGCGCATCGAGCGCGACTGCCTCCGACCGCGCCAGCCGTACGGCGACCGCCGCCGTGGCGAGCGGCGTGTCATGGTCGGTGGCGCAGAACGCACAGTCGAGAGCGACGCCCGCGAGCATGGCGGCGCGACGCCCATCGAGCGGGGCGACGCGGACGGCCTCATCGAGCAGCAGCGCGTGCGTCCCGTCCATCTCGCCGCGGAAGAAGGCGATGCGGCCGCGCAGCATCTGCGCGTCAGCGCGGAGCAACGGATCGGCCGATCGTTCCTCGGCGGCGTCCAGCAGTTCGATCGCTCGCCGCCAACGGCCCGCGAGCCAGGCGGCGTCGGCGGCAGCGAGTTCTCGCCGTGCTCGTGACTCGTCGTCGGGCGTCAGACTCGCCGCCCGCTCGTGTGCGCGCGCCGCCGCTGCGTAGCCGGTACGCGAGCGCGCCTCGTGTGCGACCGCCTCGAGCTCCGCCGCGACGGCCTCGTCGGGCTCAACCGTGGCAGCTGCACGGTGCCACGCGCTGCGGGCTGCCTGCCAGTCGCCACGCAGCGAATCGGCGATCGCACGGTGCGCAGCGCGGCGTTCGCGAGCGGCGGCGCTCTGGTACACCGCCGACCGCACCAACGGATGCCGGAACTCGATGCGTCCATCGCCGACCCGGATCAGGCCTGCGGCCTCGACCTCCTCGAGACCGCCATCCGCGAGGCCAAGGCAGGCCGCGGCGTTGCGGACGGTCGCGGTCTCACCCGAGTCGTCGGCGGCCACGACGAGGAGGAACGCTCGACCGGCCGCCGTGAGCTGCGAGGCACGTCGTGCGAACGCGGCCTCGAGCCTGGCGGAGATCGGGATCGGCGCGTCGAGAGGCTCCACCACGGCGTCATGGTTGTCCAATTCCAACACGGCCAGTGGGTTGCCGCCGGTGAGCCGGTAGAGCCGGTCCGCCTGCCCTGGCGCAAGCATCGAACCGGTGGCCGACTCGGCAAGCTGCGTGGTCGACTGTTGGTCGAGGCCGCCGAGCGCGAGCACGGCTCCACCGGTCGTGTCCAGTCGACTCGACTCACCGTCGCGTTCGGTGAGGATCACCGCGACAGGGTCAGAAGCCAGCCGGTGGACGGCGAACAGCAGCGCCTCGAGTGAGGCCGTGTCGAGCCACTGCGCGTCGTCGACCGCGACGAGCACCGGCGCATCCTCCGCCACGGCGGCCAGGAGGCTCAGCGTGGCTGCGCCGATGGCGAAACGGTCGCGCTCGACACCCGGGGCGAGACCAAGCGCACCACGCAGCGCCTCGGCCCGCGCCTCCGGCAAGGCCTCGAGGTAACCGAGCACCGGGCGCAGCAGCTCCAGCAGCCCAGCAAACGCAATCTCGCTCTCGGCAGCGATACCGCCGGCGCGAAGGACCTGCATCCCGTCGGCACGCTCTCGGGCGAACGCGAGCAATGTGCTCTTGCCCGCCCCCGCTTCGCCGCGGATCACGAGGAGACCGCCGTCCCCGAGGCGGGCCGCGTCAAGCAGCTCCACGATCCGGGCACACTCGTCGTGACGCCCAAGCAGCATTCCGCACAATCGTACCGCACGGCGGCGTCAGATTGCACGCGCGGGGACAAGTGTGGGGTAGCGATGTAGGGTCGCCATAGACGCGCTTTGCGGGCACCGCTGAATACGGTCAACGGACCAACCCGAAGGAGCAGTCTGATGCGCTCGACCCGATGCACCAGAGCGATCGTCCTCGCAGTCGCCAGCCTCGCGCTTGTCCCGGCGAGCGGCGCTGCGACGCGTGTCGCGCCACCGGAGGCAGACGCGCTCGCCGCCGAGTCCGCTCTCGGTCTGGCGCGCGTCGCGCCACCGGAGGCAGACGCGCTCGCCGCCGAGTTCGCCACCGGCTTCCCAACCGCCGCTACCGCCCCCACCACGGCTCCAGTCGATCGCTTCGACTACACCGACGCAGCCGTCGGCGCGGCAGCCACCGCCGGTCTAGGGCTCATCGCACTCGGACTCACGGTCAGAGTGCAACGCCGGCGCAGAGTCCTTCTGGACGCTCACTAACCCAACTCCGAACGCCTCGCGTCATCAGGACGCGCATCGGCGCGGGCGCTTCGGGTGCCCCGACCCGGCCGGCGCGCCGTTGCGGGCGACTAGGCTGCGCGTGTGACGCGCCTTCTCTCCGAGCGGGATTTCGAGGCGCCGATCGGCGATCGCTACCTCGAGGACTACGTCGCCGGATCGGCCTACGAGTACGGCACGATCGCGATCGATGAGTCCGCGATCGTCGAGTTCGCGCGCTTGTTCGACCCGCAGCCATTCCACATCGATCGGTCCGCGGCTGCCGCCGGGGCGTACGGGGGTCTGATCGCCTCGGGCTGGCACACGGCCTCGCTGATGATGCGCGTGCTCGTCGACCACATCGTCTCGAGCGTCGCGAGCCTCGGCTCGCCTGGCTGCGACGAGCTGCGCTGGCTGCTGCCGGTGCGTCCCGGCGACGTGCTCTCGGTCCGCTTCGAGGTGCTCGACTGCCGAGCGTCGCGCTCCAAGCCCGACCGCGGAATCGTGCGCGCCGGGATCGAGGTGCGCAACCAGCGCGGCGAGGTCGCGATGAGCCTGCTGACGACGATCTTCCTGCTCGCGCGGCCCAAGAGCCCGTAGGATCTCGGTCGGGAAGGCCTCGTAGGTCCCGTCGACGAGGTGGACGACGATCAGGCTGCGCGAGGGTAGCATCGCCAGCCATGATCCCCTTGCTGATCTTCATCGCGGTCTGCCTCGTGATCGTCGCCGTCGGCTGGATCATCAGGAAGCGGACCGGCGCTCACGCCTGGTACGTGGACGGCTGGCAGTATGACGACGGCGAGACGATCCTCTGGCGTGACGACGGGGCCGAGGTCGGCATGATCCCGAAGCTCGGGCAGGCGGTCGTGATGACGCCCGTGCGGCTGCACCGCTGGACGGTGATCGTCACGAACCGGCGCGTGATCCTCGCCAACAAGACGTTCACCGGCAAGAAGATGGTGCAGAACGTCCTCTATCCGGGCGCGGCGCCCGACGGTCAGAGCAAGCGCATCGGCGGTGGGCTGCTGACGCGGGGGTACGCGACGCTCGTGATCGAGCCCGGGGTGATGCACCCGCATCTCGATGCAGGCACGAGGTTCCCGTACGTCGCGCTCGTGCCGCTTGCGGGTGAGCCCTCGTCGATCAACCTCTCGGAGATTCGCATCTACACCGACGAGGGCGCAAGCTTCCGGCTGACGTAGTCCCGCCAGAAGCACAGCGGGTCGCTGTGCCAGGATCACCGGGCCACCCCGATCGAATCCTCCGCCGCTTCGAACCGTGAGGGACGGGTCAGGGTCGCGTCAGGGTCATTCCGGATACCGGAATCGGCCTCGAGCGGACAGGCTAGGCCTATGACAGAAACCAGCACCTACACACTTGGCAATGGAGCGACGAAGCGCCTGGAGCGCAGTCGCTCAGATCGCAAGCTCGCCGGCGTCTGCGGCGGGCTCGCGCACTACTTCGACATCCATCCGGCCGTCTACCGCGTCGGCTTCGTGGTCCTCACGCTGCTCGGCGGCGCGGGGATCCTGATCTACCTGGCGGCGGCGCTCGTCATGCCCAACGAGGGGCACGAGGATTCCTTCGCCACGGCTGCCCTGCGTAACCGTCGCGATCGGCCCTGGCCGCTGATCGGCCTCGGGCTCGTCGCCGTCGCGCTCGTCACGTTGCTCTCGCGGGCGACGCTCTGGCCGCACGGCGACGCGTGGATCCTTCTCCTGATCTCGGGTGCCGGGATCCTCTGGATCACGCGCCACGGCAAGGGAGCGACGGCAGACGCGGCCGCGCTCGCAAGCGAAGACTCGCGTCGCGTCAGACGCCTCGTCAAGCGCATGGCGATTGCGCTCGGCACGCTCCTCGCGCTCCTGCTCGTGGGCGCCGCGGTCGTCGCGGCCATGTTCAACGTCCACCTCGGCAATGGCATCGGCGATCGCAGCTACGTCGTCGCCGGCACGCAGGATCTCCGTAGCTCCTACAAGCTCGCAGTCGGCGAGATGATCCTCGACTTGCGCGATCTCCGCGTGACGAGCCCGGAGACGCGCGTCAAGGCTCGCGTCGACATCGGCAGCCTCCGCGTGATCGTCCCGCAGAACGTCGCTCTGGAGGTGCGGGGCGATGCCCAGCTCGGGCAGGTCGACATCCTCGGCAACTCGGACGACGGGCGTCACGCCAGGACGTCGGTCATCCAGACCGGCAAGCACGTGCTCGTCCTCGACGCGCACGTCGGCGTCGGCCAGGTGCGCGTCACGCGCGCCGTACAGTGAGCGCGGATGCCGCTGCGCTCCTTCACGACGAGTGCTGAAGGGCGTGCCCTCGCCGGGGTCTGCGCGTCAATCGCGCAGGCCCTCGGCGTGGACGTCACGCTCGTGCGGCTGATCTTCGCTCTGCTCGCGCTCGCGGGCGGAGCCGGGATCGTGCTCTACCTCGCGCTCTGGGCCTGGTCGGTGGCGGATCGCCCCCGCTGGGCGATCCTCCTGCTCCTGCTGGCCGGCTCGACCTTGCTCGGTGCGCTCGGCGTCTCCGACCGCGGCGTGGCGGGCATCGTGCTCGTCGCCGCCGGACTGGCGCTCGCGCTGCGCCAGGGTGGTCGGTTCCGACCCGACGCGCCGCTCTCGTACGGCGGCATCGCGCTCGCGGGCTTCGGCACGGTCCTGCTGTTGCAGGGCGGAAGCGCGCCCACGCGGCTGCTCGCCCCGGGCGCGGTGGCGGGCGCGCTGGTGCTCGTCTGCGGACCCTTGCTCTGGCGGCTCGCGCTCGAGCGCGATGCCGAGCGCTCCGCGCGCATCCGCACGGACGAGCGCGCCGACGTCGCCGAGCGCGTCCACGACTCGGTGCTGCAGACGCTGGCGCTGATCCAGCGTCACGCGGGCGAGCCGCGCCGTGTTGCCACGCTCGCGCGTCGCCAGGAGCGGGAGCTGCGTGGCTGGCTCTACGCCGCGCGGCCGCTCGGCGATGACGGCTCGTCGCTCGTCGCGGCGCTCTCGGCCGCCGCGGCCGACGTCGAGGAGCTCCACGGCGTCCGCATCGAGATCGCGAGCGCGGGTGATGCGCCGCCGGACAACGCGGTCGTGCTCGCCGCGCGCGAGGCGATGACGAACGCGGCCAAGTTTGCCGGCGTCGAGGAGATCGACGTCTATGCCGACGTGGCGGAGGACGAGATCGCCGTCTTCGTGCGTGATCGCGGCGCGGGCTTCGATCCGGCGGCAGTGCCGGGTGACCGGCAGGGGATTCGCGAGTCGATCAGGGGCCGTCTCGAGCGCGCGGGCGGCAGCGCCCTCGTCACGAGCGCGCCCGGCGAGGGCACCGAGGTCGAGCTGAGGTTGCCGCGATGAGATGGCGCGTCGTCCTCGTCGACGATCACGGCCTGTTCCTCGCCGGCGTCCGCTCTGAGCTCGGCGACAGCGTCGAAGTCGTCGGCGAGGCAGGCACGGTCGCAGACGCCGTGCCACTGATCAAGCAGCTCGATCCGCATGTCGTCTTGCTCGACGTTCACCTCCCCGACGGGAAGGGAGACGCGATCATCAACGCCGTCGCACCCGAGCGCCCCGGAGTCAAGTTCCTCGCGCTGTCCGTCTCGGACGCGGCGGAGGACGTGATCGCCGTGATCCGCGCCGGCGCGCGCGGCTACGTGACGAAGACGATCGCCGCCGACGAGCTGACGGCGGCGATCGGGCGCGTGGCCCAAGGCGATGCGGTCTTCTCGCCGCGGCTCGCGGGCTTCGTGCTCGACGCCTTCCGCGCGGGCGACCGGCTCACCAGCAGTGCCGAGCTGGACGAGCTGACGCCCCGCGAGCGCGAGGTGCTCCAGCTGATCGCGCGCGGCTACATGTACAAGGAGATCGCCGCGCGTCTGCACCTCTCCGTCAAGACCGTGGAGAGTCACGTCTCGAGCGTGCTCCGAAAGCTGCAGCTGTCGACCCGCCACGAGCTGACCCGCTGGGCTACACAGCACCGACTCGTCTAGATGATTGATTCCTAATTGGTGATGGCGAGGGGTGGGTAGGTGGGCGCCGAAGTCTGCGTTGCTTGCGCAACGTCGACCCGGAGGATCACGATGCACGCCGACCTCGACGCCCTTTTGACCGTGCTTTATGTGTTGGTCGATGATCTCCTGCCTGCGCGTCGGCGGCGTGGTCGCCGGCCGCGGATCTCGGATAGCGAACTGATCTGCCTGGCGGTCGCGCAGGTGTTGCTCGATACGCCCAACGAGCGGCGCTTCCTGCGCTTGGCGAAGCGCCGCTTGGGGCATTTGTTTCCGTACATTCCGGGGCAATCGGGCTTCAACAAGCGGTTGCGACGGCTCGCTCCTGAACTGCTTTTCGCGATCAACGCGCGAGCGCGCCTGTCGCCCTCGTTCTGCGATCGCCTGCGGCTGCTCGACTCGACGCCGGTACCGTGCGCAGCCTCGCGGGAAACGGTGCGACGCTCGGACCTGGCCGGATTCGCCGGGTACGGCTACTGCCGCTCACACAGCCGCTGGTTTTGGGGCTTCCGTCTCTACCTTGTCTGCAGCCCTGACGGACTCCCGATCGGATTCGAGCTGGCCGCCGCCAACCAGCCTGAACGCACGGTCGCTCTCGAGCTGCTCGAACGCGTGCTCCAGCCCGGCCAAACGGTGATCGCCGACAAAGGCTTCGCCGGCGCCGAATTCGAGCAGCACGTGGCCCAGCTCGGCGCGCGACTGGTACGCCCCGATCGCCGCAACGAACCAGCCCGCTTCGGCAGCCTCGGCGGAATCCGGCAATGGATCGAATCCGCCTTCGACACGCTCAAAGACCAGCTCTCCCTCGAACGCCACGGCGGCAGAACACTCGCCGGTCTGATCAGCCGCATCGCACGCCGACTGCTCGCACTGACCGCCGCGATCCTCTGCAACTGGAACACCGACTACCCCGGCCGCCACCTCACCGCCTACGACCACTAAAACGGAATCAATCATCTAGCCATACTTGCGGAGCCACGCGCGCCAGGTCATGGCCCAGCGGGCGGGGTCGTCCATCGGTGCCGGATCGAGGTAGTGCACCGATGAGGAGTGCGGTGAGGTGCGCACTGTTTCCGGATCGTCGTAGGCCTCCTGCGCGACGCGGTGGATGATTGCGGCGTAGGTGTCGAGGTCGGCGCGCGAGACGGTCTCGGCCGGTTCGAGCGTCATCGGCTCGGGTACCACCCAGGGCTCGTGGCTGGGGAAGTATTGGGCAACGCCGAAGTCGTTCGTTCGCCGCGCGAGGTCGAGCGTCGTCACGCCGGTCTCCGTCGTCAGCCGCTGCCACGAGTAGCGGATCTGCTCGAGACGGTGGGCGGCGTTACCCTCGGCGTAGGAGACGTCGAGCCCGCGCACGCCCTCGAGGCGCTTGGCGAGGTAGTTGTTGTTCAGCACGGCGATCTCGGCGACCTCGCGCAGGCCTTCTGCTCCGAGCGCGAGGACCCATGCGTAGGCGCGAACGACCGTGGCCGGCACCCCGTGAAACGCCCGCACCTTGCCGATCGATTGCGGCCGCTCGTCGTCGAGGAAGTAGCGCTCGCCGTCGAACTCGACCGTCGGCTTCGGCAGATAGGGCGCGAGTTCGCTAGAGACGGCGGAGACGCCGACCGGCATGCCCATCGAGCAGTGTGGCGACGAGAACGTCTTATGCAGGTTGAACTGGCAGAGGTCGAAGCCGGCGTCGCTTGCTCGCGTGATCCCCAGGATGCCGTTGGCGTTCGCCTGGTCGTAGTGGCAGATGCCGCCCGCTTCGTGTACGAGCTCGACGAAGCGGTCGATCTGGGGGTTGAAGATGCCGGTGTCCTCCGGGTTCGTGATCATCAGGCCCGCGGTCCGCTCGGAGAGCGCCGCCTTCAAGGCGTCAAGCTCGGGCAGGCCGTCCCGACCCGGATACAGCGTCACGAGTTTGTAGCCGGCGGTCGCCGGCCCTGCGCCGTCGCACGGGTGCGAGAAGACGGTCGTGATGATCTCGTCCCTGTGCCCCTGCCCGCGGGCCATCTGGCAGGCGGCGATCATGCGAGCGTTCGCGTAGACGGCCTGGGTGCCTCCGCCGGGCTGGAACGACGCTCGCTCCATGCCGGAGATCTCGCAGATGATCCGTTCGAGGCGGTACATGGCCTCGAGGATGCCCTGGGCTGTGTCGTCGTCCTGCCATGGATGCAGGTGCGTGACCTTGTGCGAGCGAACGAGCGCCTCGTTCACTTTGGGGCTGTACTTCATCGTGCATGTACCGAGCCCGAGGTGGATGTCGATGTCCTGGCCGAGTGTCTCCTGCGAGAGGCGAAGGAAGTGCCGCAGTACCGCGGGTTGCGCGAGCTCTGGCAGGGCAGGGGGTAGCGAGCGGCGGAGGCTCGCCGGGATCGCGGAGATACCGTCGCCGACGGCCTCGGCGATCGCCGGCTCGGTCGCGGGTGGGTCGAAGCCGCGCTCGCCCGGGCTCGTCTGCTCGTGCAGGAGCGGCTCGTTCCAGGCCGCCTGGTGGAATGTCCGCAAACGGACGGTGGTGCTCATCGTCGCTCCTCTGTGATCGCCGCGCCGAGCGCGTCTGCGAGCCGGTCGATGTCCTGCTTGGTGTGCACCTCGGTGACGCACACGAGTGCCGATTGGCCGAGGTGTGCGAAATGGCGCGAGAGATCGAGCAGGCCGTGGATGCCGACCGCACCGAGCGCTGAATTGACGTCGGCGACCGTGTGGCCGGTGCCGCTGAAGTCGACGACGAACTCCTTGAAGAAGGGAGCTGAGAGGGCAGGCGAGCGCACGCCGGGCAGTTCGCCGATCCGCTTCGCCGCGTACTGGCTGCGTTGCATGATGGTGGTGCCGAGCTCGCGCATTCCGTCCGGCCCGAGCAGCGCGAGGTGGACAGCGACGGCGATCGCCCACAGCGATTGGGTCGTGCCGGTGAAGTCGCGCGCCTCGCCACGCTGCACGTACGACATGCGGTCCCACCGCACCTCGCCGAACCCCCACTCGTCCGCGACGGTGCGCGCGGCGCCGATCATGAACGTCGGGTACTCGCCGACGATCCGCTCGTCGTCGGCGCTGGCGATGAAGCCGATCGTGCCTCCGCCGTAGTGCATGTGAACGCCGAGGCCCTGCAACTCGCCGCAGACGAGATCGGCTCCGTAGCGCGGCGGCGCCTCGAGGACGCCGAGCGAGACCGCGTCGACGCCGACCACGCCGAGCGCGCCGTGGGCGTGCGCGCGCTCCATGATCTTGTCCGAATCCGGCTCGAGGACACCCAGGAAGCCCGGGTTCTCGAGGTAGACGCACGCGATGTCGTCGGCGAGCAAGGCGTCGAGCGCCGCGAGATCGAGCGCGCCTGTGGCGGGGTCGCAGCCGACCTCCGTGATCGTCATCTGCGCCCCGCACGTGCCCGTGATGATCGAGCGCCGCTCGGGCGACAGTAGCGTCGGCACGAGCGCGCGGCTTCGTCCGGTGAGCCGCCCGGCCATGAGGATCGCGCTGGCGGCGGCGGATCCCCAGTCGTACGTGGTCTGAGAGACGACGTCGCACTCTACGAGGTCGCCCACGAGGCTCGCGAACTCGAAGAAGGCCTGCATCTTGCCGTGATCGGAGTACGTCTCGCCGTAGTACGCCGTCAGGAACTCCGCGCGGCCGACGATCTCGTCGACGACCGCGGGCACGTAGTGCGGCCAGCAGCCGCCGCCGAGGAACGACAATCGGTCACGGCTCGACAGATTGCGATCGAGCAGGTCTTCGAGCCGCCGGCGCAGCTCGACCTCGGAGCCGACGGCCGGCTCGATGTTGAGGAGACGCCTCAGGCGCAGCCGCTCCGGGATCGCCGCGTAGAGATCGTCGGCCGATTCTACGCCGATCGCCTCGAGCATCTCCTGCCGGATCCGCGGCGCGGAGTTGGGCATGTACGGATGCGCTCGCGCTAGACCCATGTCACTCGTCCTCCTGTCGATTCCTGATGTATCGATCCACGCCGCAATGCCTCTCACGCGCTGCGCTTCATGGCGCGATCCGGTAGACCGTCTCGTGGCGGTAGCCCGTCACGACCCGCCGGTAGCCCGCGAGTGCGGCGTCGAGCTCGGGGTCTCCGGTGTCGACAAGCAGCGGCCGGCCCCCGAACGCGGCAAGCTTCGATTCGGTCGCGATGATACGCAGCCGCTCCGGCCCGATCGCGCGGAGAACCCGCGCGGAGAGCTGCTGGTTGCCGCGCCCGAGCACGAAGCCCTGACCTCCGACGGGAGTGAGGACGACGATCGCGTCCGCCCCCGACAGCGCGAGTAGCGCTTTCTCGTCCGCGTCTGCCGCGATCAGGCGACCGCCCTGGACGACGTCGACGCCCAGCATCGACGTCGGCAGGCCGAGCGCCGTCATCACGGCCCCGGTCGTCGTCCCGGGGCCGATCAGGGCGACGCCGTGGCCGAGTACGAGCTCGACGACGTGCGCGGCGATGGCTGCCTGCGCCGCCGCTTCCGCCGGCGCGCTGCGCGCCTTGCCGCTTTGAACGAAACCGGCCGCGACGGGAACGCGTAGGAAGCCGTGCAGCCGGGGCGAGATCACGCCCGCCCGCAGATCCGTCTCGTCCACATCCATCACCTCGGCGGGCGCGTCGCCGCGGACACGGCCGGCGGCGAACGCCGCCGCCAGTTCGCCCGCGTGTCGCGGCGTGATGCCGAAGACCGCCGAATGCATCTTCACGCCGGCGGGGATGCCGATCACCGGCAGCCGGGTGCCCACGGCCGCAAGCACGTCGACGGCGGTTCCGTCACCTCCCGCGAAGAGCAGGAGATCGACGCCCGCCTCGGCCAGCGCGATCGCAGCGGCACGGGTGTCGGCCGCCGTCGACGCGCGGATCGCCGGAGTGATCGGCGTGCCCGCGATGCCAGCGCCCATCGCCCCGCCGGCCGCAAGGATCTCGACGTCTGCCGGCAGTGCCGCGAGAGCCGTGCGGGCGCGCTCGCCCGCCGCTTGCGCCGCCCCGCGGGCGAGGGCCGACTCGATGAGGCCGCGATCATCGGAGCCCCTCAGCGCCAACCGGCCGCCAACGCCGGCGACGGGGTTCACGATCAAGCCCAGCCTCAGCGTGGGACCCCTCGATCAATCTCGCACCGGAACGGCTTCGACGAGCAGGGACGGAGGCGCATACCGCGGAGCATACGGACGCGCCCTGACCGAGCCGCCGCACGCCGTCCGGGCCTCATCAAGCGCGACGCGTCTGTCGTGCGACGCGTCCAGGTCACTCATATGGCATTCATCCTCACCAGGATCGATGTCGGCGGACGCGTGGAAGCAGATGTTCGATCAAGACCTTCCCGGCGCTCGCCGCTCGGCAACACGCCATCGGCTCTTCCGCAACACACAGAACCGAAACGAGGTGTTCATCGAGATCGAGTTCGACTCGACCGAGGACGCATCGCCGCCGAAGAGCGACAGCGCTCATCGGGAGTGCTCGATCGGTTCGAGGACAAGACCGGACTATCCGTCGTCGAGGAAGCCGAGACAATGCGCCGGTAACCACCGGCGGTGCTGCTCGCATCGAGAGCTTGAGGCGGATGCGCACGTTCGCGCTCGAAGGAGCCCGGACGGTCCGTGGGCGCGAGAAGGGATCGCTGATCGCGGTCTCGGGCTCGCTCGACCGGACGACGCGGGTCATGGGACCTCTCGCTCGGCGCCGGCGGCCTCAGCCGGTGACGAGGGGAATTACCCGATCGGCGATCAGCCTGACTTGCTCGGAGAGCGTCGGCAGGCCCGGGATTTCGGTGCCGGCCCAGGCGCGCGGGATTTCCGCGTCGGCGAGCGCGAGTGACACGTGGTTGAATCCGGCCGGCAGGATCTCGCGGTTGATCCGCTCGGCGACCTCCTCCGGGGTGCCTGCGATGCAGAAGCGATCGGCGAGCTCGGGCGGCGTGCGGCGCAGCGCGTCGGCGACATCGCCGCGGGCGAACGCCGCGCTGATCGGTTTGATCTCGCTGAACGGCACGCCGTGCCGCTCGATCAGTGCTTGCGGCATCGACGGAAGATAAAAGGCGGCCTTCAGACGAGCGGCGCGTCGGGCCGCAACAGGATCGTCGGCCACGGCCGCGGTGAGCGAGACGCAGAGGTCGAGCTGGGCTAGGTCGCGCCCGGCTCTCTCCGCGCCGATCCGAACGTTGTCGATGAGAAACGTCAGCGCCTCGTGCGAGAACGAGCAGGCGGCGTAGACCCCGTCGGCGACCTCGCCGGCCAGCCGCAGCACGAGCGGCCCGCTCATCGCGCCCAGCAGCAGAGGCACACGGCGTGCGACGGGCCGCGCAACGGTGAACACCCCGCGATAGCGGAAGAATTCGCCGTCGAGATCGACCGCACCGGTGTCGAGGAGCGATCGCATGGCCCGATGCGCCTCGCGCAGCCTGCGCACTGGGTGGAGCTCAGCCGGGTCGCGCCCGAACTGCTCCAGCATCGCAAGATTGCCAACCGAGAACGCGGCCGCCGCGCGGCCGCGAGAGAGCTCATCGAGCGTTGCCAACTGCTGCGCAACCAGCAGCGGGTCGCGCAACGTCACGTGCGCGACACCCAACGCCAGGCGAACACGGCTGGTCTCGCGTGCAGCAGCCGCCAAGAGCCCCCAGGCATCGCGGTGATAGATCTCATCAACGCAAAAGACCGTATCGATCGCGGAATCATCCGCAGCCCGAATCGCCGCCAGCACCTCTTCGGCAGGTGCGTCCGGCAACAATTCGACGCTCACCCGCGACACGCAACCCCTTCCGTGCGACGCCCTCGTTCGATACTGGTCGAGCACCGGCGCAAGCCAACGCACCATGCGCGTGTCGTCTGTCGAGCTCGCGGGCGACTCTATCTCAGAAGGCGAGCAGCCGTGGGCAGCCGCCAAGGTCGACTGGCGTCGCGACTTCGGGTGCTCTTTCTGGCGGCCGAGGCCAGCGATCGTTTTGCCGAGGGCGGGCTTGAGGACTTCTCGGCGGTGCGGCCGGGGCGTGGTCGTAAGCCGTCGATCGCTGCGGAGCGGGTCGCGGAGATCGTGCGCTTGACGTTGCATGAGACGCCACCCGGGGAGACTCACTGGAGCTGCCGTACGATGGCCGCTCGGGCTGGCGTGTCGCCGGCGACGGTCCAGCGGATCTGGTCCGCGAGGGGTCTCAAGCCGCATCGGGTCGAGACGTTCAAGCTCTCGAACGATCCCCGCTTCGAGGAGAAGCTGGTCGACGTTGTCGGCCTGTACTTGCACCCGCCGGAGAACGCGATCGTGCTCTGCATGGACGAGAAGAGCCAGATCCAAGCGCTCGACCGGACCCAGCGATCGCTACCGATCAAGCCCGGCCGGGCCGGGACGATGACCCACGACTACAAGCGCAACGGCACCACCACCCTGTTCGCCGCGCTCGATGTCCTGACAGGCTCGGTGATCGGCCAGTGCCTGCCGCGACACCGCCACGACGAGTTCCTGAAGTTCCTGCGCACGATCGATCGCGAGGTCCCCAAGCGCCTGCGAGTGCACCTGACCCTCGACAACTACGCCACCCACAACCACCCGAACGTCCATGCCTGGTTGGAGAAGCACCCGCGCTTCCAACTGCACTTCACACCGACCGCAAGCTCATGGCTGAACATGATCGAGATCTTCTTCTCCAAGCTCACCGACAAAGCAATCCGCCGCGGGATCTTCCACAGCGTGCCCGACCTGATCGACGCGATCGAGACCTACCTGGCCACGCACAACCAGCACCCCGAACCATTCCAATGGACCGCCACCACCGACCAGATACTCGCGAAAGTCCGCCGCGGCCGAATCACCCTCAACGCAATCACCAACTAAAACCGAGACACACCACTAGGTCGCGAGCACCTTGGCGTTGAGGCCAGCTGCGATCGCGGTGCTTGCGAAGGTGTGACGCGCCTCGTGCAGGTTGATCGGCGCGAGTTC
>JANLRV010000191.1:0-16660 GCA_031361905.1 Actinomycetes bacterium | reverse complement strand
GGCGAGGCGGCGCTCCGGATCGGCCGGGACGGCGCACAGCACGTCACCTGCAGGAGGCTCGACGAGCTCGACGACGAGCTCGACCGCGATCGGTCCGAGCGCGGCGGAGCGACGCTTCCAGGCGTGCACGAGGTCGGCGGTGACGCCGCTCAGCTCGAGCGCCGAGCGTGCCCGGTCGAGCCCGCCGCGCTTGCCGCGGCAGGCACGGCACGAGGGCATCCGCAGCGCCACCGGCTCGCCGCAGCGCTCGCAGAGCGGCGCCCGGACGGGCACCGTCTCACGACGGCAGGCCGCGCAGAGAAGCGTTCCGGGCGCCGAGCACGAGACGCAGCGGCGCGGAGCGAGCAGGGCGAGCAACGACATCTCCGGAGCATTGCGGCGTACGCCGTGCCCGCTCGAGCACGCTTCGTGCCATCACTCACGCAAGATGCAGGTATCGCTCGCGATCCCACTCGGTGACGGCCGCGATGAACGCGTTCCACTCGCACTCGCAGAGCAGTGAGTAGTCGCCGGTCGCGTTCTCGCCGAGGATCGCCCGAACCGCCTGATCCGCGCGCGCGGTCCGGATCGCATCGATCAGCACGGTGGGAAGCGCGGGGCCGACGCCGTACATGTTGCCCTCGCTGCGAGGACCCGGGTCGGCACCCTCGGCGATCCCGCAGAGACCTGCGGCGAGGTAGCTCGCGATCGCCCAATAGGGGTTCGCGTCGGCTCCACCGGTGCGCAGCTCGACCCGCGAGGAGTGCGGCTCCTCGACCCGCGCGCGGACGGCGACGGTCCGGTTGTCGCCGCCCCAGACCGCCGTCGTGGGTGCGAACGAGCCCTGCTCGAAGCGCTTGTAGGCGTTCACCGTCGGAGCGCCGTAGAGCGTGATGCCGGGGAGGTGCCCGAGCGCACCGCCGATGAAGGCCGACATCAGGGGGTTCATCTCGCGCTTGCCGACGGGGGCGAAGGCGGGCTTGCCATCCTTCCAGAGCGAGGCGTGCAGGTGCATCGAGTTGCCCGCGATGCCGTTGTAGGGCTTCGCCATGCAGGTCGCGATCAGGCCCTGCTCGCGCGCGAGCCGCTTGATCGCGTACTTGAACAGCATCGCCTGGTCGGCGGCCTCGATCGGCG
Organism: Actinomycetes bacterium; assembly: GCA_031361905.1. Taxonomy (GTDB): domain Bacteria; phylum Actinomycetota; class Thermoleophilia; order Gaiellales; family JALYLC01; genus JANLRV01. The sequence continues at coordinate 15,544 of JANLRV010000191.1, read as the reverse complement.
GCAGATGCCGGAGGTTCAGCTCGACCTGGCCCGGGCCGTACTCCATGTTCACGCCCTCGGCGAGGATCCCGAGCGCATCCAGGCCGTCGACGATGTGGTCGATCGCCGGGTCGAGCTCGTTGAGCTTCTGCAGCGAGTAGCACTGCACGCCGGCTGTGGCCGTCGCGAGCGTGTCGGGGCGCAGCAGATGGAACTCGATCTCGACGCCGACCAGAGCCGCGTACCCCTGCCCGGCGAGGCAGTCGCAGACAGAGCGCAGCACCGAGCGCGGCGCCGTCGGCACGAGCTCGTCGGCGTGCTGGTAGCGCACGTCGCAGATCGCGATCGCGGCGCCCTCGCGCCACGGCAGCATGCGCAGCGTGGCCGGGTCGGGAAAGCCGTAGAAGTCCGGGTAGCCCGTGCCCCAGCCCGTCAGGGCCACATCCGCGACGTCACCGGTGAAGTCCCAGCCGAGCGACGCATCGCAGAACGCGAAGCCTTCGCCGCGCGCGCGGCCGAGGAACGTCTTCGCGGGGATCCGCTTGCCGCGCACCACGCCCTGGTGGTCCGGCCAGGCGACCTCGACCTGCCGCAGCGTGCCGTCGGCGACCATCGCCTCGATCCGCTCCCACGTCATCGTCCCTTCGGGCATGTGCTCTCTCCACCTTGTGCTCGGAAAGGCCGGAGGCTACCCGCAGCACGCCTCGGCGGGCAACTCGCGGCAGTCGCGGATAGGATCATCGGATACCGGCAGCAAGCGAGTGGAGGAGCCGCATGGCGAGTGCAACGGAGCGTTCCTGGGGGCACCTGCTGGCGCGGCGCGCGCGCGGATCCGAGAGCGATGCGATCGCGGCGATCATGGCGATGGCGAACCGGACCGACATCATCTCGTTCTGCGGCGGCGTTCCGGACCCCTCGACGTTCCCGGGCATCGAGCTCGCCGAGACGCTCCGTGAGATCGCGGCCTCCGGCGACACGACCGCCTTCCAGTACGCGCCGACGGAAGGCCTGACGAGCGTCCGCGAGTACGTCGCGGACCGGCTCGCGATGCTCGAGGGCACGCGCCCGTCGATCGACGAGGTGCTGATCACGAGCGGCGGAATCGAGGCGCTCGAGCTGATCAGCAAGGCGTTCCTCGACACCGGCGATGTCGTCTGCGTGGAGTCGCCCTCGTACCTCGGCTCGAACCTCGGCTTTCTGAGCTTCGAGGCCCAGCTCGCCGGCGTCTCGATGGACGAGGACGGCGCGATCCCCGAGGCGCTTGCCCATCTGCTCGAGGACGGCCTGCGGCCCAAGCTCGTGTACCTCATCCCCGACTTCCAGAACCCGACCGGGCTGAGCCTCTCGGCCGACCGGCGGCCCGTCTTCGTCGAGCTCGCGCGCCGCTACGGATTTCTGCTGATCGAGGACGTCACCTACCGCGAGCTCACCTTCGACGGCACGATCCGCCCCGCGCTGCGCGCGCTCGGGCCGGACGTCGTCGTGCAGATCGGGACGTTCTCGAAGACGTTCCTTCCCGGCACCCGGCTCGGCTGGGCGTCCGGGCCGCCCGAGATCATCTCACGGATGGTCTGGGCCAAGCAGAACACCGATCAGTGCGCGGGAGCGCTCGGCTCTCGTCTGCTCGAGGAGTACGGCCGCTCCGGCCAGCTCGACGCACAGATCGAACGCTCGCGGACGTTCTACGCGCACCGGGCGGCGCAGACGATGTCGGCGCTCGAGCGCTCGATGCCAGCCGGCGTGCGCTGGACGCGACCGGAGGGCGGCTTCCTCACGTGGCTCACGCTCCCCGCCGGGATCGACACGTCCGTGCTCGCCGAGCAGGCGCTCGAGATCGGGGTGGCGTTCGTGCCCGGCGCTCCGTTCGCCGTCGATGGCGGCGGACACGAGAGCCTGCGCCTCTCGTTCAGCCGGGTCTCCGACGACGAGATCGACGAGGGCATCGCCAGGCTCGGCACGCTGATCGGCAGCGCCCTCGAGGCGGCGGCATGACCGACGCCGATCGCTATTTCGGCGGGCCCCAGGGCACGCCAGAGAAGCCCGGGCAGATCATCGAGCTCGCCTCGATCGAGCCGTTCGAGTTCCTCCAGGGGCTCCGCTTCAGCCCCGTCGTCGGCGACCGCGTGATGGTCAGCTTCGTGACCTATGAGCCGAACACGGTCGTCCCGCGCCACGCCCACGCCGAGGAGCAGATCAGCTTCGTGCTGGAGGGCGAGTGGGAGTTCGACCTGGACGGCGACGTGCGCACGTTCGGGCCCGGCACCGCCTGTGTGATCCCGCCGTTCGTGCCGCACGCGGCGCGCACGTACGACTCCCGCTGCGTGCAGGTCGACGTGTTCGCGCCACCGCGCGCGGTGCTGCTCGACGCGCTGCGCGAGCGCGACGGAGGGTAGCCACGGACCGGTGCTCGAGGCCTGCGCGCCGGGCGCCGTCAGGCTCGACGCCAAGATCGGTGCCTGGCACTTTTATTGGCGAGCCTGGCCGTAGCTCTGGATGGATCTCGTTTCAGGCACCGCGAACGCGCCAGCTCCCAATCTTGGTGCCTGGCACTTTTATTGGGATCACGCGTTCATGTACGGCGCGCGGTGCACGCCGCGCTCCGTCACGATCGCCGTGATGTTCTCGGCGGGCGTCACATCGAACGCCGGGTTGTGGACGGGCGATGCGGCGGGCGTCCAGCGGACGTCGCGGTAGCCGGCGACCTCGTCGGCGGAGCGCTCCTCGATCGGGACCTCGGCCCCGGTCGCGATGCGCGGGTCGATCGTCGAGGTCGGGGCGACCACGTAGCACGGGACGCCGTGGACCTTCGCGAGCACCGAGACCGTGTAGCTGCCGATCTTGTTCGCGGCGTCGCCGTTCGCGGCGATGCGGTCGGCACCGTAGATCACCGCGTCGACGGCCCCGCGCTGGAACAGCGATCCCGCCGCGACGTCGGCGATCACGTGGTGTGGGATGCCGTCCTCGGCGAGCTCCCACGCCGTCAGCCGGGAACCCTGCAGCAGCGGGCGCGTCTCGTCCACCCAGACCGAGATCGTCGGATCGGCGGCGAACGCCGCGCGCACCACCCCGAGCGCAGAGCCGTAGCCGCCCGTGGCGAGCGCGCCCGTGTTGCAGTGGGTGAGGATGCGGGCTCCGACCGGCAAGAGGGCGGCACCGAGTGCGCCCATCCGCTCGCAGCAGGCGACCTCGTCGGCGTGGATCTGCTCGGCGAGCGCGTGGAGATCGTCGCCGCGCGCGATCGCCTCGTCGCAGCGCTCGAGCGCCCAGCGCAGGTTGACGGCCGTCGGGCGCGTCTCGGCAAGCCGGGCCCGCGCCCAGCTGAGGTCGTCGCCGCGCTGGGCCGCGAGCGCCATCCCCATCGCGGTCGCCACACCGATCGCAGGTGCCCCGCGAATCGCGAGATCGCGGATCGCGGTCGCGAGCTGCTCGATCGTCTCGCAGCGGCGGTCGACGCGCTCGAGCGGGAGCCTCGTCTGGTCCAGCATGACGACCGCGCCCGGCTCGAGCCGGATCACATCCTCTGGGCGCAGCACCGCCCCAGCATAGTGCTGCTTCGTCGAGCTACAACCCGTTGAGCTGGTTCCCGAAGGCCGCGTCGTCGAAGACGACATCGTAGGTACGACCGGTCTGGACCTCGCCGATCTGGAACTCGGTGATCGGCGCCGTGCCGAGATTCGTCGCGCTCGACGAGATGTCACCTGCTCGCACGCCGTCAAGCCACACCTCGGTCGCACTCGCCGTCCCGTTGACGAGCATGTGGAGCTCGAGGGCGTGCCAGCCGGGGCCGGCCACGAGCGAGCTCATCGCGGTCGTGGCGGTCACGTCGTTGCGCAGTCCCAGCTGTCCGGTGCTTGAGACGAAGACGTAGCCGAGAGACACGCTCCCGGTCGCTCGCAGGCGCAGCAGGTTGACCTGGCTCGCCGAGCTCTTGACGTTGAAGTAGATGCGCGCGTAGCCGTCGAGCCCGCCCGCGACGGTCTTCTTGGCATACGTGCCGCCATTCGTCGTCAAACCTTCCGCCGCGAATGCGGCTCCGTGGAAGGTCACGCCCTGGACCACCAGGCCCGCGGACGAGGTCCAGCCGGTCAGGCCTGCCTCGAAGCCGTTCGCGAAGAGCGGTGCACTCCCCGCGGGCGTCGTGACAACGGCGGGCGTCGAGTAGGCCGAGGTGTTCCCGACCGCGTCGCGCGCCCGAACGGCGTACTGATAGGTCGTCGCAGGGGCGGCGGTGGAGTCGGCGTAGCTCGTCTGCGCTGCACCCGCTACCCCGATCACGACGCCGTCGCGCGAGATGTCGTAGCCGGCGAATCCGATCCCGTCGCTCGCGGCCGACCAGCCGAGGGTGACCGCGCTCGGCCCGATCGCCGTCGCGGTCAGCGCGCCGGGCACGGTTGGCGCCGTCGCGTCGACGCTCCAGGTGAACACCGCCGGAGTCGGATCGCTGCCCGAGGCCGCCGTCGCAGCCACCGAGAAGGCATGGCTCCCGTCCGCCAGTCCGGCGTAGCTGATCGGGCTCAGACACGCGGTGGCCAAGCCGCCGTCGATCGAGCAGACGAAGGTAGACGGGTTGATCGTGGAGTGGAAGCTGAAGGTGGCCGAGGACGAGCTCGATGCGCTCGCGGGCTTGGAGTCGATCACGGTCTCTGCGATCGCGTTCGCGAACGAGTAGGTCTGCACGTCGAACAGGCGGCCGAGCTGATCGGTCGGAGCGACGGTCACCGTCGTGCCCGAGACGGTCACCTTGATGAAGTGGAAGACCTGGGTGTCAGAGGTCGGAGCCGTCGCGCTTCCGCACTTCGTTCCCGTGAGCTTGGTCGGCGACCAGCCGATGCCGTAGGCGTCGAAGCCGTGGCAGGGCCCGATCGGTGCGAGCGTCCCGCCGCCCCCGCCGGTGACGTAGGTGACGGGGTACCCGGGCGCGCTCGGAGTGTTGCGCTCGTAGATGTGCGCGTGGCCGTTGAAGGCGATGTTGACGCCGTACTGCGCGAGCATGCCCTCGAGCTTTCCGGGGCCCTGGATGAACGTGTCCGAGGCCTGGCTCTTGCTGTCCGAGTAGAACGGGTAGTGGGAGAACGCGAACTTCAGCCCGGACGGGTGCGACTGGAGGTCGGCGAGCAGCCACTGGTACTCGGGCGTGCCCGGCGCGAAGTGCGCGGCTGCGTCGTTGGCGTAGACGGTCGCCGTGCCGACGTTCGTGTCTCCCCACGCCGAGGTGAGCACGTAGAACCGCGCCGGACCTGCATCGAAGGCATACCACGAGCTCGCGTAGTTCGTCGATGCGGTGCCGTTGACGCAGCAGTAGACGTCGTTCGCGTAGCGCCCGCCGGACGACGAGACGGCGACGTCCTGCGGCCAGTTCGTGAGATCTGCGTGCGACGTTCCGCTGAGGCCGTGGTTCCCGGCAGAGGTGAAGAGAGGCACCGACCCGCCCGCCACCGCCCAGAACCTCGCGCCGAAGATCGCTCCCATGCCGGACCCGACCTGCTGGAGATCGCCGTAGTTCGACTGGCTGCCCGAGGGGTAGCCGTTATCTCCCGTCGTGATCGCGAAGCGCACCCCGCTCACCGCGAGCTGCGCCATCAGACCCTCCTGGCCGGCGTTCAGGCCGGCCGCGTCGACGAGACCCCAGTCGCCGAAGACCGCGAATGAGAACGGCTCGGACGACCCCGCGGAGACCTGGGAGGTGAAGGCCGCCGAGGACTCGGCACCCAGCAGATCGGTCGTGCCGAGCATGACCCGATAGCAGTAGCGGCCGGAGCTCGGAAGCGACAACGAGCCCTTCCACTGATACTCGTTCAACGCCCCGATCTTGACCGTCGTGCGCGACGCGGCCTGGGTGAAGCTGAGCGCGCAGGTGGTGCCGTCGAACGGCCCATAGCGAACCGAGGCGGCCGTCCCGGACTGGTCGGTCGCGAAGTTGACGATCGCGTGCAGGCCGACGAGGTCGGTGAGATACGGCGCTCGCGTGAGATGCGGGTCATAGGCCGCAGCATTCGCGAATCCGGGAGCGGCGAGCCCGAAGGCCGCGACAACTGCAGACACGGCGATCACCCGAAAAATACGCATAGATGAATGATCCTCGAGCGGGGGTTGCGGCTCAATGCGCCGAACAGTCCAACCTCGCCCGCAACTAGAGGAAAGGATGTAGCGCCGCTACACCTCAACCGTGCCACCCGGTGCAGGTGATCGCGTAGGTGCTCCGAGAACGCCTCCCGCGGCTGCTGCTCGTGACAATCAGGCAGTCGATCTGGTCTGCCTGCTACCAGACGGTCATCAGCATCGGGTCGATCGCCGCGGAGAACCGGCCGTGCGTCTCCCGGAGGTCCCCTCTGGCACGGAAAGCTCCGATCCGGCATACTCGCGCAGTGACGCTGCGAAAATACTCGCGTTGGCTGGCTGTGCTCAGCCTGCCTGCTGCACTTTCTCTGCTCGCGATCCTGGCGACGAGCGGTTCCGCCGCCGGTCTCAACGGGCGAATCGCGCTGGTCTCGGCCGCCACGGGAAACGACGAGATCGTGAGCGTCGCGCAAGACGGGACGGCGCCGATCACGCTCACGCAAGACGCCCACGCCGACACCGACCCGGCCTTCTCGCCCGACGGCACCCGGATCGCGTTCGCTCGCCAGTCGGACGGCGGCGCCTACGAGATCTGGACCATGCGAGCCGACGGAGGCGGAGCGGCGCCGCTGACCCCGGCCGGCAGCTCGAGCCGGCATCCCTCATGGTCTCCCGACGGCACACGCATCACCTTCGACCGGGCGAGCGCGACGACGGGGCGCGACCTCTGGGTGATCGACGCGGCCGGAAGCGGCCTTCACTCGATCGTCACGCACGCCGGAGCCGACTTCGAACCGGCCTGGTCGCCCGACGGAGCCCACATCGCCTTCACGACGGACCGCTACGGCGGCGCCGACATCGTCACCGTGAGCGCCAACGGCTCCGGGCTCCGGCGCCTGACGCGCGACGCCGCGGACGATCGGCAGGCCGCCTGGTCCTCGGACGGGACCAGCATCGCGTTCACGTCCGGTCGCAACGGAGCGGACGCGATCTGGTCGATGACGGCGACCGGCAGGGGCCAGGCGCAGCTCGTGCAGGCAAGCGCCGGCGACCACGGTGCCGCGTTCTCCCCGGACGGGAGCAGGCTCGCGTTCCGTCGCGGAGCCGATCTGTGGCTCGCGAACGCCGACGGCCGGGGAGCTTCGCGGGCGCCAGTCGCGCCGACGAGCGATGCCGTGCCTTCGTGGCAGGCGCTTCCCGCTCCGAACGTCGCGATCAGCCAGAGCGTCCTTCCCCTCACCACCACGATCGGGGGCGCCGTCACATTCCAGCTCTCGGTCTCGAATCGCGGCACCGCGGTGGCGAGCAGCGTGATCGTGACCGACGACCTTCCGTCGCCGTCGACGCTCATCTCGGTCGTCCCGCAGACCGGCACTTGCAGCGGCTCGCAGCAGCAGCATTGCGTGCTCGGACCGCTCGCCGTGGGCCAGACGGTGTCGATCGCGGTCACGGTCGCAGTACGCGCCGCCGGCGCAGTGGTGAACGTGGCGACCGTGGCGCAGGCGGGCGACTTCCGGGGTGCCGACGATCGCTCCGAGGGGACGGTCCGTGTCACGCCGAGCGCCGACGGCTGCACGATCCTCGGCACCGAGGGCAGCGACGTCCTGACGGGCACCACCGGCGCGGACGTGATCTGCGGGCTCGGAGGCGACGATGTCATCACCGGCGGCAACGGACGTGACCGGATCGTCGGCGACGGCGGCAACGACCGCATCGACGGCGGCGCCGGAAACGACGTGATCCTGGGCGGGGACGGCAACGATCGCGTCCGCGGGCAAGACGGCGACGACGTGATCGACGGCGGAGCCGGAAACGACGCCATCGATGGGGGCGCGGGGAGCGATCGGATCACAGGCCGGGCCGGGAATGATTCGATCCGCTCGGCCGATGGCGGCGACATCGTCGACGGAGGGCCGGGAACCGACGCGCTCGACGCGGGCTCGGGAAACGATCGGGTCCTGGGTGGCCCGGGAGATGACCGCATCCTGGGAGGCTCCGGGAACGACACGCTCGACGGAGGGCCGGGGGTCGACAGCGTCGGTGCCGGAGACGGTCGGGACCGCGTGCGCGGAGGCGCCGGCGCTGATCGGCTCGCGGGCGACGCCGGCCCCGATTGGATCAGGGGCGATGCGGGCAATGACGTGATCGCCGGAGGTGACACCGGGGACGTGCTGATCGGAGATGCAGGGGACGACGTGATCAAGGGCGACGGCGGCCACGACCAGATCAGCGGCGGTGCGGGCAACGACCGCATCGATGCGCTCGATCGCCTGCGCGATCAGGTCGCCGGCGGAGCCGGCCGCGACTCGGCTCGCCTCGACGGTCTCGACCGCGCGAGCGGCGTCGAGGTGATCACGAGATGAGGCCGGCCCGCTCGCTCAGTCGATGGCAGATCGTGGCCGCGGCGGGAGCGCTCGGCCTCGCCGCTCTCGCCTCCGCAGCGGCGATCGCGCAGTCGCGCCCGGCCGGGCCGACGGCCGCCGTGCGCGCCCCGCTGCGTGCGATGCTCTATGTCACCGCGCCTGCTCGAATCGTCGCCCAGGTGACGGGGCGGCCCGTTCCACGGGCGGGAGCGACGATCGAGTCGCACCTCAACGCCCTCGCATGGGCCTGGGCCGACGCGGCGATCGTGCCCTGGTCGAAGCCCGGATCGGCGGCAGATCGGAAGCTTGCAGCCGTGCTCGCGGCGATCTCGTCGACGCACAGGCGCGTGCGCGTCGCGGCCCTGATCGACCACCCGCAGGGAAGCGAGCGGGCACAGCTGCAGGCGCTCGCCATGTCGCGCGCGACCGCCCGCGCCTACCTCAAGATCGGCTCGCGGCCTGCGGTCTTCGTCGCGCCGGCGATCGCCGCCTCGCGCAGCTGCACGAAGGCTCGGCGCTGGCGAGCCGCGGCGAGCGGGTTCTGGCTCGCCCAGTCGACCTTCCCCGGCTACGGACGTTGTCGAGACGCGGCGGACTCGTGGTTCCGCGACGACGCCGGCGCGCGCAGCACCCGCACCGCGGGAACCTTCCTGATCCGGCCCGGCGCCTGGCCGAGCGGTGCCGGCGAGCCCACCGTGGCCCGCTCGATCGAGGAGTGGCAGCGTTCGATCGATCGGATGAACGCCTCGGGTGCGCAGCTCCAGCTCGTGGACTCGCTGAATGGCTGGGGGAGCGGCACGGCGACCGAGCCGAGCAACGCGTGGTCGTCGCCGAGCGGCTTCGGCGCCTACCTCGACGCGCTGCATGGGCGCCGTCCCGGAGTCGCACCGGGCGACACGATGCCGGCCGTCGACGCCGTCGCGATCTCGGCGTTGACCGCGCACGCGGCCTCGCTCACCGCCACCCTGACGGCGGGGAGCCAGGTGGCGGCCTGGCACGTGGAGTTCGGGACGACCGCCGCCTATGGCCAGGAGACCCCGCCGGCGGCGCTCGCGGCCGGCCTCACGGCCACGCCGGTGACCTTCCCGCTCTCGGGCCTCTCGGCCAAGACGACCTACCACGCCCGCATCGTGATCAGCTCCCCGGTGGGGATGGCCGCAAGCTCGGACACGAGCTTCACGACGTCAAGCGATGCACGTGTCTATCGCGTCGCGGCCGCCGGCGACATCGCGTGCGACCCGGCCTCGGGCTCGTTCAACGGCGGCGCCGGCACGACTATCGCATGCCACCAGCAGGCGGTCTCGAGCGCGATCCTGGCCGGAGGCTACGACACGGTCCTGCCGCTCGGCGACCTCCAGTACGAGAGCGGTGCGGCGAGCGCGTTCCAGGCCTCGTACGCGCCGAGCTGGGGCCGGCTCAAGGCGATCACCCGCCCGGCGGTCGGAAACCACGAGTACGGCACGCCCGGCGCGACGCCGTACTACGACTACTTCGGATCGAGTGCAGGCGATCCGGCAACCGGCTACTACTCGTACGAGCTCGGCGCCTGGCACCTGATCGCGCTCAACTCGAACTGCACGCAGGTCCCCGGGGGGTGCGCCGCCGGCTCACCCCAGGAGCTCTGGCTTCGCGCCGATCTCGCCGCACACCCGGCGCGCTGCACCCTCGCGTACTGGCACCACCCTCGCTTCTCGTCGGGCCAGCAGGGCGACAACGGCTTCATGAGCCCGATGTGGCAGGACCTCGCCGCAGCAGGGGCCGAGCTCGTGCTCTCGGGACACGACCACGACTACGAGAGATTCGCGCCACAGGACGGCCAGGGCGATCCTGACGTCGATGGAATCCGCGAGTTCGTGGTCGGCACCGGAGGCAAGAACCACATGACCTTCAAGACCGTCAAGGAGAACAGCGAGCTGCGCGACACGAGCAGCTTCGGCTTCCTCGACCTCGAGCTCGGCGACGGCACGTATGCCTGGAACTTCGTCTCGGATCCGCCTGGCGGGCTCGCGGACCGCGGCAGCGGCACCTGCCACTGATCAGCGGCGCGGAGCCATCTGCTTCGAGACCGACCCGGTGATCAGCCGTCGTCGGCGGCGTGCGACGACGGTCAGCGCGAGCATCCCGGCGCAGCCGGTGACGAGCCCGACGATGCCGTAGGAGATTCCGAACGGCGCCGTGCCGGTACCCGAGCCCTCGGAGTCGAACGCCGACACGTCGGGAGGTCGTGTGCCTCGCAATGACGCGATCACCTTGAGCGAGGTCGAGCCGAACGCGCGGCTCGGCTCGATGAACGTGTTCTCCGAGAACTCGTTCCAGCTGATCACGCCGATGGCATCGGGCGACGACGCCGCGGCGGCGTTGAACTCCCGGCGGAGCGTCTCACCGCCCTCGCGGCCGACCACGCTCGATCCTCCGACTCGCCGTGCGTCGAACCCGGGCGCCGCGGGCGCGATCCAGAGGCCGTTTCTCGCATGCACCGCTGCCGCCAACGCTCGCAGCTTCAGACCGTAGTTTGGGTACCGCCGCGGATTGACCGACGACCAGTAGTACGCGTTGCCATCGACGAGCGGCGCGACTCGGGCATAGTCGTCGAGGTTCTTCGCGGACGCGAGCACGAGCAGCCGAGCACGCACGTTCTGCGTCGCACGACGGATCTGGGCATTCGTGTAACGCCAGGTGCCGCTCCAGATCACGAGCGGCCGATCGAAGAGCTTGAACGCGCGATCGGTCGAGAAGGTGTCGGCAAAGCGCTCGAGATCATGCTTGACGGTCTCGATCGGGAGCGGCCTCCGCTCGAAATCGAGTCCTTCGTAGACGATCCCGAGCTGGAATCGCTCGTCGTCCGCGACCTCGATCAGCCTCGCGAGGCGGTCGTCGAGGGTCGGCGTCGACTTCCAGCTGACGAGGAAGCCCGTGATGCCGACGGACTTCGCCCAGCGCACATGCTGGCGCATCACGCCGGCATCGTCACTCGAGTAGCGCCCGAGCAGCGGCAAGTCGCGCTTCGCGCGGCTCCACGACGTCGGCGTGAACCAGATGTAGTAGTAGGCGAGGAGCGGCGTCGGACTCGTGGCCGCGCGATCGCTCGCGTCGGCGACAGGCGCCGAGACCGCGGCGAGGCTCGCCGGCAGCGCGAGCGCGAGCAGCAACGCGAGCCGTCTCACGAGCGCTCGGTCTGCGCGTCGGCCGACCGCCCGGCACCGATCCGCACCCGCGCCCGCCTCGCGAGCCACGGACGTCCGAGCAGCACAAGCCCGAGGGCGAGCACGAGGACTCCGGCGCCGACTGCGACCATGTCGAGATAGGTGACGACGGGAACCGTCACGAGCTGCGAGCGCGAGAGCATCAACGGCACGTCAAGAGCGTAACCCGAGCCCTCGAGCGTGATCCGGTAGGCACCTCGCGGAAGCGACGGGAGGACGGCGCGCCCGTGCGAGAGACGAACCTCGCGGACCGCGCCGTTCGGCAACTCGAGGCGTGCGTGCTTTCCCACCGCCGAGCCGAACAGCGCGTCCTCGGCTCGCACGCGAAGCGTGAAGAACGCCAGCGTGAATCGCACGTCGCCCCGCTGCTCGGGCGAGAACGTCTGCTGCCCGGCGTTGACGACATCGGTGCCGAGCACCGTGACGCGCTCGACGGCGTATTGAAGATCCTTCAGCACGAGCTTGCCCCGGACCGAGCTGACGCGCCGGGAGAACAGCCAGCGCGGGCGCCCGATCCCGGTGCGGAAGTTCGTCTGCTGTCCCGAGCTCGAGCGAAGCACGAGCCGCTCGATGCGGGCGAGCGGAACCGGGGAGCCGGCCTGGTCGACGAACGTCCAGCTGACCCGCCGGAAGATGTCGAACGCCGCGACCGAGTCGGTCCCGACCGTGAACCAGCGGGCAAAGCGCGCGATCGTGTTTGCGCCGAGGTGCCGCGAGCCGACCGTGATCCGCGGGAGCAGATCGATGCTCGCGACGCCTGGCGCTCGCGGCAGCAGCGCGCGGCCGGTCGAATCGGTCACGTACCTGCGTCCCTCGAAGGTCAGCGTGATCCCGGGAACCGCCGGGACGGTGCGGACCCGGACGGCCGGCGACGCCGACGGCGCGGCCGCGGCCGGGCTCAGCGAGCCGCCGAGGGCAACCAGCAACGGAACGAGAACGACGGCGATCCGGCTCACGCGGGCGCCTCGTGCGTGCGACGACGCGCGTCGCGCGTGACGGCAACGCCGACGATCACGAGGGCGAGCAGGAGCGCGCCGCCGTAGGCCCAGTAGACGACGCGCGTGTGCGTCGTCGGCGCCGGCCGTGTCACGCGCCCCGTCGCAAGCAGCGCCGGCTCGCGCGGAGGCGCGGAGAAGTCGAAGGCCGACGCGATGCTGCGTGCGGTCGCGTCACGCCGGGCGAGCGGCTCGAGTCGCCAGTTGTCCTCGATGAAGCGGAGGATCGAGGTGAAGTCGAGCGTGCTGTGGTCGATCGCACCACGGCGCGCGTAAGGGCTCACGAGCAGCGTGGGCACGCGGAATCCGTACCCGTAGCGGTCTACCGTCGGCGGCCTCACGTGGTCGTACCAGCCTCCCCAGCTGTCGTACGTGAGCACGAACGCGGTGCTCTTCCACTCCGGGCTCCGCATCAGCTCGGTGACGATCGAGCGCACGAACGTCTGGCCGGCGATCAGCTTGCCCGGCGGGTGCTCGCTGAGGCTGCCCGGCGCGATGTACGAGACGGCCGGGAGCCGTCCGGACTGGGCGTCGCGGAAGAAGTCGTCCATGTCCACGATTCTCGAAGCGAGCCGCGGGGTGTGCACGAACCGCGGCATCGCGAGCAGCGGCACCTGGAGCAACTGGGACGCCCGGTCACCAACTCCCGGGCGGTCGATCGTGTTGGTCGGGTCATAGCCCTCGACATAGAACTTCCATGGCAGGCCGGCGCTATCGAGCCGGTCGAAGATCGTCTCGGTGTCCCGATATCCGGCTTTCGGGAGCTCGTCCGCGCGCGGATTCCCCGGCGTCGCGCTGATCGCGAAGAGGTGGTTCCAGACGCTGCCACCCCGCGCCGACGAGAAGAAGCGGTCAAACAGCACGTACTGATCAGCCAGGTTCCAGGCATAGGGAAGATCGCGGTCGTCGTAGTAGCCGAGCGGATTCGGCAAGCCGCCGAGGCCGCGCCCGAAGCGATACGCGGCAACGAATCCGTCCATCCGCCCCGCCCGGAACTGGCGTGCGAACAGCGCAGGGTCGCTTCCCAGGCCCAGCACGGCACGCCCGCCGACGTGCGCCGGACTGGTGCACCCGAGCGCGGCATTCTGGAAGCTCCTCGGAAGGCAGACGCTCGCCGACGGCCCATCTGCTCCGGGGTAGGTGCCGAAGTAGTTGTCGAAGGTGTGGTTCTCCTGCATCAGCACGACGATGTGGCGGATCGGCGTCGTCGGCTCGCTCGTCGCGTTGGCGGCCGCGGCCGGAGCACCCACCGCCGTCACGAGCACGGCCATCCCGAGCGCCAGCCGTCTCACGGCCGCACCGCGTAGACGATCATCAAGGGCACGCGCGTGCGCGAGCCGTCGGAAGCACGCACCGACGTGCTGAAGGTGTAGACGGCGCGGCCGCGATAGCGTGACACGTAGCTGAGCAGCCGTCGCTCGAAGTGGGTGCTCCGGTGCGCGGAATAGGCATCCCAGACCAGGTACTGGATGTCGCCCCGGCGGAGCGAGCGATCGGGGTTCGCGATCGCCTCGTAGACCGGGTTGCGTCTCAACGGATTCGGGCTGACCGAGAGCCCATAGGCTCGTCGGTGGCCGTAGAACTCGATGATGTTAGCCATCGACGGGCCGATCGTGGCAAGCGTCGCGCCGGCCGGAACGTTGGCCTGGATCCAGCGGCCGGTCTCGCGGCCCCCCGGCACGCCCCCGGAGCCTGCCAGGAAGGTAACCCCGGACGACGCGGCGAGCGCTGAATACGTGGGCAGCGCCACGGTGGCGAGCAGCAGCGCGACGAGCACGCTGCGGGCGTGGATCGCCTGCGTGCGAGTCTGCCGCACCAGCACCGAGATTCCCTCGGCTGCGAGCACTGCGATCACCGGAGCGAGCGGCAGCAGGTACTGGAAGCCCTTCACCGGCCAGAGCTCCAGGAACACGATCGGCACGCCGATCCAGCAGCTCACGAGCGTCTCCCGCCAGGTCCAGCGACGCCGTTGCACGTGCGCCAGCAAGCTCACCGCCGCGAGCGCGCAGACCGCGAGGCCGATCGATGTCGGGACCTCGCTGAGGTAGAAGCCGAGACCATGGTTCGGACGCCTCACGAGCTGCCAGGCAAGGAAGTTCCCGCCCGTGCTCGTCTGGCCCGACAAGAGCAGCGCGAGCGGGTACGGCGCGATCGTCACGAGCATGATCGCAGTCGCGCCGAGGAGCGCCCGCAGCCGCACCCGGATCTCAGGCGCGAGCGCGAAGAAGGCATACAGCGCTCCGACGAAGAGGATGCTCGGCTCCTTGCTGAGCACCGACAGGCCCAGTCCGGCTCCGGCACCCCAGAGCCAGAGGGTTCTCCCCGAGCGGGCGAAGCGCACGAGCAGGCACAGCGTGACGGTCGTGAAGAACGTTTGCGGTCCGTCGAGCAGCAGCTGGCGACTGACGAGCACGTGATAGGGCATCAGCGCGAGCACGGCCGCTCCGACAAGCCCGACGCGGGTGCCGTAGAGCAGACGCCCGAGCTCGAATGTCGCGAGCACCGTGAGCACGCCGAAGCCGATCGCGAGCGCACGCCCGAACCAGTCGCCCTGGTTGAGCTCGTAGCCGATCGCCACGAGCGACTGGAAGAACAGCGGGTGTGCCCGGAAGACGGGGAAGTAGGGCGCGAGCTGGGGATCGTGCGCGATCCCTGCGCCCTGTCCCGAATAGACCGCCTCGTCGCTGTTGTAGCCGACATCGTTGAAGTGCCAGAGGCGCACCGCGAGCGCGCAGAGGGCGATGCCGAACAAGAGTATCGCCGTCCGGCGCCTGCCCGCCACACCGCGGCCGGGATCGAGGGTGAAGATGGAGAGGGTCGATCGCAGCGACACGTCGGGTGCTCTGAGGCTCACGGGGCGGACCCTCCTCGGGACTCACGCCACGGTACACCGCATGCGCCGACGCGACCACCCGCGCGCATGCTGCGGCTCGGAAGCTCGGGTGCC
>JANLRV010000176.1:0-3516 GCA_031361905.1 Actinomycetes bacterium | reverse complement strand
GAGATCTACTCGTCGTCACACACTCTGTCCCTCCCCGACGCTCGTCCGTTCTCGACCGACGTCCCGCCGGCTCGCCGCCAGCCAGCAGATGGCGATCACGCTGCTTCGACGCGGCCGGCTCGTGGCGGTTCCACCCGTCGAGACGGCGCTCGCGTTCCTCGCGCAGTCGGAAAACCAGGCGGTTCCCGGAGGCAGACGGGCCGTCGTCGGCACGCCGGACGTCGTCCGCGCCGGCCTCGAGCAGGTCGCCGCCGAGTACGGCGCCGGCGAGATCGCGATCGTGACGATCACCCACGATCACGGTGCGCGCCGTCGCTCCTACGAGCTGATCGCGGAAGCGTTCGGGCTCGCATCCACTCGCCAGGGGTAGGCTGCTCCGGCCGACAGACGTCTACCCGCTCGTCTCCCGCACGGAGGCCGCCGCGAACGGTGGTGGCCCCAGGAACGCGACGCCGTGCGCGTGCGCCGCGGCCATGGTGCGCTCGTGATCCGGTTCCGGGGCCGATGCGAAGTCACGCGTCGACGCCGGCTCGCCACCATCGCGAAAGAAGCGATCGTGCCCTCCCGGCGTGTTGAGCACGAGGAATCGCGCGCTCTCCGAGGTGACGAGGAACGCGTGCGGCACTCCTCGGCGGATCGCGATGGTCTGGCCTGCCTGCGCTCGATGCTCCTCGCCATCGACGTGGAAGAGCAGCTCTCCCTCGAGCACATAGAACGTCTCATGGCTTGGATCGGTGTGCAGGCCCGTCGCTCGCCCCTCGGTGGAGGCGACCTCGACGAGAGAGAAGGCGTCATCGCTCCAGATCCCCGGGACCTTGATGTTCTGGAGCGCGCCGTTGAACCAGATCGCGTCGCCCTCGAGCGGTGCAGCAGCGTGGAGGGACGCTTGATCGGCGTTCGGGATGCTCATGGATCGTCCTCGCCTGGATGGTGGAAGCCTTCGCGAGACTATAGTCTCATAATGAGCATGTCAATCTCATGAACGAGACCGGCCGAGTCCATCAGAAAGCGCGCACGCGCCAGGCCCTGGTCCGCGCTGCACGGCAGCTGCTGGCCGAAGGAACCACGCCGACCGTCGAGCAGACCGCAGCCGCGGCCTCGATCTCGCGCGCGACCGCCTACCGCTACTTCCCGAACCAGCGCGCGCTGCTCGTGGCCACCTACCCGGAGATCGCCGAGTCATCGCTGCTGGGAGAGAATCCGCCCGTCGATGCCGCGGCCAGACTGGAGATCGTCTGCGAGGCGATCACACGTCAGTCGGTCGAGCACGAGCCCGAGCTTCGCGCGATGCTGCGGCTCTCGCTCGAGCCAGAAGCGCCGAAACCCGGCGACCTGCCGTTCCGGGTCGGACGGCGGATCATCTGGGTCGACGACGCGCTCGCACCGCTTCGTGGACGGCTCCCCGAGCAGGATCGGCAGCGGCTCGTGCTCGCCATCGCCGCGGCGATCGGCATCGATGCGCTCGTCTGGCTGACGGACATCGCCGGGCTTTCGAGGCCGCAGGCCGTCGAGCTGATGCGCTGGTCGGCACGCGCGCTCTTCGAGACAGCGCTGGCTGGCGACAGCGACTGAGTCGGAGTGAGGCACGGCCAGGCGGCTACGCGTTCACGCTCCGCCAGGGGCTATGCGCGGCGTAGCCAACGGCTTCTCCCACACGGAGACGTGCGCGCGGCTGTCACTCGTGAACGGCTCTCGCTTCCAGCCGCTCCAACGCTCGCGCAAGCTCACCCCGGCTTCCCGGCGAAGGTCGGCAAGGAAATCGACAGCCGGGTCGACGCTCGCCCGGTCGAAGCTCTCCGCGTGAGACTCGTCGTACCTCGCGGCGACGCGCCTGTCGAAGCACCCGTCGCCGTCGTGCACCCCCGGAACCTACCGCACGCGATGCCTGCCGGTCGAAAGCGACCTCAGCGGAGCGCCTCGCTCGCGAACAACGCGTAGACCGCAGCGCAACGGCGCATCGCGGCCTCATCGATGAACTCGTCAGGCCCGTGCGAGACGTCGAGGCGCCCGGCGCCGTACGCGAAGGCGGGAATGCCGAGCTGGGCGTACCAGCGCGTCTCCAAGACGCCGGGGCAGAGCTCGAAAAGTGGCGGCTCGCCCTCGACGGCCTCGACGCAGCGCGCGAGCGCGACGGCCGTGGGATGCTCCGCGTCTGTGGCGGCCGAGGGCTGCTGCTGAAGAACGTCGATCGTGACCCGGGCGTCGATGCGCGCGGCCGCCTGGTTGATCGTCGTCGTCAGACGCTCGACCTCCTCGGCGAGACTTTCCTCGGGGTTGAAGCGACGGTCAACCGAGAACCACGCCGCTTCGGGCACGACATTGAAGTTGGCGCCGCTGCCCGCTGCGCCGCCGACGACGAGCATCGATCCGCGTGCTTCCTCGCTCTCCAGGGGATAGTCCGTGCGGCGCGCGAGCAGCTCGTGTGCGAGGTCGGAGAGCGGCTCGGCGATCTGCATCATCTGCTCGAACGCGTTGACACCGAGGTGCGCTTGCCCCACGTGCGCCGGCCGGCCCTCCACTCCGACGCGCAGCGTGATCGCGCCGCGACTCGCGTGCCAGACGACGCCGCCGGTCGGCTCGGCCGTGATCATCGCGAGCGCATCGCCGTCGATCATCCCGGCCTCACGCAGGTAGCCGGACCCGGCGACGCTGCCGGTCTCCTCGTCGCAGACGAGGTGCAAGACGATCCTGTGCTCGCCGAGCAGGCCGAGATCTCGCGCCGCGGCAGCGCCGTAGAGCATGCTCACGAGGCCGCCCTTCATGTCGGCGCTGCCACGTCCGATGATCCTGCCGTTCGCGCGTCGCGGGCGAAACTGCTCACGTGACTGCGCTGGAACGACGTCGAAATGCCCGTGGAAGTAGACCGTCTTCCCGCCATCGCCCACGCTGCCGCGAACGATGCACGGCTCCTCCAGGCCAGGGCTCGCCGGCAGCTCGATCAGCTCAGGCGAAAGATCGAGGCCCACCATCGCCTCTCGGAGCACGCGGCCGCAGCGGCCCAGCCCGCGACCGGGCGGGTTCTCGCTGTCGATCGCGACGAGCGCCTCGCCGAGCTTCGCCATCTCCTCGGCGCGCGACTCGAGCCACGAGTGGGCCTCGCCGGCATCCCCAGCGACTCCTTTCTTCATCGCGATCCCACCCCTTCTGCACTCGTGCCTGCGACGTGCGAGCACGTTAGAACAGATAGGCCCGATCGACGCGAGCAATTCGTCGCGTGGTCGCTGAGCGTGTCAACTCCCGCGCCGCCGTCCGCTCGCGGCGCGTGGCATACTCAACTGGCGCCTGGGTTGTCTGTTCAAGCCGCTGGCGGAGACTGCGTGGAAGGAACGGATGTCGACGAATCTCGACCAGATCCGAGACCAGCAGCGTGATACCTGGGACCGGTTTTCTGCGGGCTGGAAGACGTGGGACGAGCTGGTCACCGGCTGGCTCGCCCCCTTTGGCGCAGCAATGATCCGACACGCCAGGTTGCGCGAAGACGCCAACGTCCTCGACATCGCTGCGGGTACGGGTGAG
>JANLRV010000120.1:0-9525 GCA_031361905.1 Actinomycetes bacterium | reverse complement strand
GCGAGCGGCTTCGACGCGAGCGGGATGGACCCGCTCGCCCGCCAGATGATGCACTCCGACGGCTATCGCGAGCTGACGAGGCTGCTGATGGAGGTTGCCGACGAGTGCTGCGAGGGCCGCCTCGTGATGACGCACGAGGGCGGCTACTCGCCGTCGGTCGTGCCATTCTGCGGGCTCGCCGTGCTCGAGCAGATGAGCGGGCGGCGGACCGAGGTCGAGGATCCGTTCCTCGGGCTGATGGCCGGGAGCGGGGGCCAGGACCTCCAGCCCCACCAGGCGGCCGTGATCGATCGCGCTGCCGCGCTCGTCGGGCGGATCACGGGATAGGCAGCAGCAGGCCCTCGCCAACGGCGCGGGCCGCAGCCGCGGAGCGCGCGGGCACGTCCAGCTTCGCGAGGATGTGCTCGACGTGCGAGCTGATCGTGCGCGGGCTGACCACGAGAGCCCGGGCGATCTCGGGATTCGAACGGCCGGCGGCGAGCAGCGTGAGCACCTCGATCTCACGTCGCGTGAGCTCGTAGGGCGGCGTCGTCGGCGTGGCGGCGACGACCCAGGCGTCGTCGAGCTCGCAGCGGTAGAGGTGCACGCGGAACCACGCGCGATCGTCGCCGCCGAGCGCGAGGAAGTGCTGCGGCCTACCGGAGCGCGCGAACCGTTGCGCCGCAGCGAGGGCGGGATGCTCGTCGCAGAGGACCGGGCCGGCGACGAAGCCGTCGAGCGGTGTCGCCTCCCCGTGGCGCAGCGCGATCGCGGAGCTGCCGGGCTCGAGCGTGCTCGCGAGAATGCGCAGCGACCGCACCGGGTCGACGACGTTCGCGAGCGTGCCGCCGAGCAGCGTGATCGCCTCCCGCACCTGGTCGTCGGGGTGATCGCGCCCGATCGTCGAGAGGTTCAGCAGGCCCGCGTGGCGGCCGTCCGGCAGCCGCAGGCAGATCGTCAGACCGTCGCGGAAGCCCGCCGGGATCAGCACCTCGTTGACGGTGCGCGACGCGAGCGCCTCGCGGGGCAGGTCGCGGATGCGCATCGGCGAGCCGGTTCGCCGCATGTCGAGGTCGTCGAGCTCGTCGACGAACGTCCTCGTGCCGAAGTGCTCGAGCACCGGCGGGTCGTAGTCGACGCTCGCGAGCGTCGTGTGGCCACCCTGCACCGGATCGAACGACGACAGCTCGGCGCAGTCATAGGGGACGAGCTCGCGCAGCGCCCGGAGCACGCCCTGTGCGCGGTCGGGCGAGGGCAGCGGCTCGGAGGCCGCCTCGGCCACCGCGATGACTGCGCGCAGCTCGGCGCTTGCGGCGGTCACGCGGCCAGCAGGATTCCGTCGGCGACGGCTCGCGCCGCGGCGGCGGCCCGCGTGGGCGTGCTGAGCTTGCGCAGGATGTTCTCGACGTGCGTCGCGACGGTGCGCGGGCTGATCACGAGCGCCCCGCCGATCTCGCTGTTCGAGCGGCCCGACGCGACCATCGTCAGCACCTCGAGCTCGCGTCGCGTGAGGTCGTGCGGCGCATCGACGCGGTGAGATGCGACCAGCCAGCGGCTGCGGTCGCAGCGGGTCAGGCTGAGCGCCCACCAGATGCGCCCGCACTCGCTCGGCCAGAGGAATCGCGAGCCCCGTCCGGACGCGATCAGCGCCCGCGCCGCCGCCATCACGCGGGGATCGGCGAGCAGCGGCCCGCGCTGCAGGCCGGGGGCGGCCACGACGACGCCGTCGACGAGCGCCACGGCGTAGCACTCGCGGCCGAGCAGCGCGGCGGCATGGCCGAGGGACTGGGCCGAGTCGACGACGTTCGCGAGCGTCCCCGAGAGCAGCGCGATCGCCTCGCGCTCGAGATCGCTCGGGTGGCGGGCATCGCAGCTCGAGACGTCGAGCACGCCGACGTAGCGGCCGTCGCCGGTGCGCAGGCAGATCGTGAGGCCATCGCGGAAGCCCGCCGGCAGCAGGAACTCGCGCACGGTCCGCGCGGCGAGTCCGTGGGCGGGCAGATCGCTCAGGCGCATCGGCTGGCCGCTCGTGCGCAGGTCGATCTGATCGAGCTCGGTGACGCGATCGGTGCCGTTCAGCCAGGCCAGGAGCCGCGCGTCGTAGCCGACGCTCGCGAGCGTCGAGTGCGCTCCTGCGGTCGGGTTCCAGGACGACAGCTCGGCGCAGTCATAGGGCACGACGCGACGCAGCGCCTCGAGCACGGCACGTGCGCGCTCGCCGGGAGCGAGCGCCTCCGAGGCGGCCTGAGCGACGTGCGCGACGCTCGCGATGATCGTGTCCGTCATCACTACCGAGTATGACGTGCGGCAGCGCTCGAGGATAGGGCGGTCTGACCGATTTTCGCGTCGAGCTTTGTGCCCTCACCCGGAGGAACCTGCCCGAGCGTGCTACTCGAGCGGCGGCAGCGGTGCCTCGTCGGCGAAGCGGGTGAGCACGTTCTCCATCATCCGCGAGACGTTGTTGTCGTACCCGTTGTGCGAGAGGCTGCCGCACCAGGAGATCGAGCTCGTCGAGAACACGGCGCCGCCGTTCTGCGTCGTGAAGTAGACGAGGTCGGCGCGCACCATGAAGTCGTTCGTCCCGTCGAGTCCCGGATAGTTGAAGAAGATCTCCTCGCTCACGTGCGGGTAGTTGACGGAGTGGTCGAGGCTCGACGCCAGGAGCAGCGAGTTCGGCGGCGTCCCGAGCGCGAGCTCGTAGCGGTCGATCTCGTAGCCCGCCGCGCCGCCGCCGGCCAGGCCGAAGTCGCCGATCAGCTCGTCGCCGCCGATCCCGGCCATGATGAAGGCCGCGCGCGGATCGGTCGCATCGGCCATCTGCTGGAAGCCGGACGAGCGGTCGAAGCCCTCCGAGGTGAAGCCGACGCCGAACAGCTTCTGCGGCGCGCGTGCGCGCGTGCGCCAGAGGCCACCGCGCTCGCCGCTCGTGGCGTGGTAGTACTCGCCGGGCTTCGCCTGCCACGCCCGCGAGCCCTGCTCGCACTTTCGCACCTCGATCATCCACGGCTTCTCGGGATGCCAGGACGTCACCCAGTAGAACCCGTTCGACCCGAGATACATCCCCCGGCCGCCATCGGCGAGGTATCCCTCCCAGGCGTCGAGCATGCGCTCGGAGTAGTACTCGGGATGCGAGCCCGTCATCACGACCTGGTAGCGATCGAGCAGCGCGCGTCCCTCGTAGTGCAGCTCGAGGTCGGTCACCACGTCGTACTCGTAGCCCTTCTCGTCGAGCCAGTCGACGAGGTGCAGGTCGGCCGGGAACTGCCAGACCGACCCGGTCGCGTGCCGGAAGTCCGGCCGCATGTTCATGATCGGCCGCCGCGACGAGGAGAAGCACACCCCGCTGCCGTCGGAGTGGCCATCGTAGGTCGAGAGGCCGAGATCGACGTTGCCGTAGAGGTAGAGGTCCTGCTCGGAGATGCAGGAGGTGTGCCCGAGGATCGACTGCGCGACCGGCACGTCGTGGACGATGTGGTCGTTCGCGTAGGCGAGGTAGCTCGCCGTTGGCACGAGGAACGCGATCTTCGCGGTCGCGGTGCCGCGCGGCGGGATCACGAAGAACGGGATGCGATCCTCCGCCTCGCCCTGCCGGATGCGCAGCGCGTAGACCCCGCTCTTCATGTCGTCCGGCACCGTCAGCGCGATGTCCGTCTCCCAGCCGCAGTCGTCCAGGTCGTCGTCGTGGAAGTGGATCGCGCCATACAGCCCGGGCGCATGGCGGAAGCACTCCTCGCTGCAGTCCCAGTTCCACCCGGTCATGCCGCGCACCGGCTGGTTGCAGCAGACGCCGAACAGGTCGTGGCCCGCGACGTCACGGACGTGATCGGTCGGAATGCCGCGCGCGCCCATGCCCTCCGAGAAATCCCAGTGCGCGACGAGTCCCGAGCCCGGCGGCGGCCCACCGGCCGTGACCGCATCGAGCTCGGCCTCGGCGAGCGCTCGGCGCCACACCTTCGGGCTGTCGAGCTTGCCGTTGAAGTGGCCGCCCAGGCCGGGATCGGCCGCGATCACGAAGCCGGCCCCGGCGACCGCCGGCGAGACGGAGGCGCTCGCGCGCGCACGCGCTCGCGCGAGAAGGGCAACCATGGGGGAGAGCAGGCTGTTGTACGAGTTGCGGACGGGCTGCTGGTAGACCGTGGCCTCGCCGGTCGCCGGGTCGTACGTCGCGCCGAGCGAGTACCAGCACCACGGATAGAGCGGAACGTCCGACGCGACGTGCGCCGTCGCCGAGCCGTCGCCGACGGTCAGGCGCAGGCAGCCGTCGACGATCTCGAGCGCGTATCCAGCGGTGCCGCCGGCATCCATGCGGCCGAGGAGGCGCTGGGTGCCCTTGCCGGGCGTGGTCGGCATCGCGAAGACGTGCACGCTCAGCGCGCCGGTCAGCGCGAGCCGGCTCGCCGGGTCGACCACGACGACGTGGGATCCCGAATGGATCGCCTGCGTCCGTCCCGGGTGGTCGCCGTTCGCCGGCGAGTCGACGACGCGCTCCTTGTAGCCGGGCCCGGCGGGGTTCGTGTCGCCGTGGATCAGCCGCACGACGTCCGCCCGGTAGCTCCCCGGCGCGTCCGTCGAGACCTTGAACTCGATCGGCTCGCCCGGCGCGACCGAGAGCCGGTCGGCGTAGCCGTGGATCGTCGTGGCCCTCATGCGTCCGCCTCTCCCAGGTCGCGTACGCGGCGCAGGAAGATGCCGTGCAGGCCCTGCTCCTCGCTCGCGAACCGCTCGTCATCGAGAACCTTGTGCAGCTGGCCGCGCTGGCCCGAGAGCAGGGCGATGCCGTACTCCTCCCAGGGCGTGATCGAGACGAGGATGTACTTGCCCGGCTGGGGCTGCTGGCGGAAGTAGTTCATCACCCGCTGCAGCGCGTCCGAGTGCGGGCCGAGCGGGTTCGCCTCGTGCTCGGCGATCAGCTCGGGCGTGATCAGGGCGCGCACGCGGGTCCGCAGCTGCCGCTGGAACTCGAGATACACGCCGATCTGCTTGTCGACGACCTGCATAGCTATCGCACCTTTCGCTCGGAGCTCACGCGAGCCCGCACCAGTCCATCGCCAGCACCGCATAGGCGCGCGCGGCGCACATCACCTCGTCGATCAGGACGTACTCGTCGTCGGCGTGTGCGACCCGCAGGTCGCCAGGCCCGTAGCTGATCGCCGGCGTGCCGCCGAGCGTCAGGAACGAGGCGTCCTCGACCGCGGCGAAGCCGCAGACGAGCGGCCGGCCGGCGAAGCGCGTGCCGAGCGCTGCGCGCTCGTGCGCGACGCACATGGCCTCCGTGATCTCGTCCGCGTCGGGCCGGTTCGCCGGCCAGTTCATCTTCCACTCGACCTTCGGGGGATGTTGGCGGAGCCAGCCGTCGAGCTGCGCGGCCGCGGCGACGTGGCCCTCGATCTCGCGCTTCACGTCATCGGGATGCTCGTCCGGGTGGTACCAGCAGCAATACTCGAGCGTGAGGAACTCGGGGATCACGAACGGCACGAGCACGCCGTGGGGGCCGCCCATGATCACGCCGGGGTGGATCGTGAAGTGCCCGGGCCCGAACAGCGGGTGCTGCTTCGTCAGGCCCCACTCGTCCTCGAGCTGCCGGATCGCCTGGTAGATCAGGATGCCCTTGTCGATCGCGTTGACCGCGATGCTGGGGTCGCCGCCCGCGCGCATCGACGGCCCGCGCATCGAGGCGTGCGAGGCCTTGCCGGTGACGGTCACCGAGAACCAGAGCAGGCCGGGCGAGACCGGGATCACGGCGAGCGGCGCGGGCGGGGCGCTCGGCTCCGAGACGACGGCAGCATCGGCGCGGTAGCCGCGCTTGACGGCGGCGGTGACGCCGCAGTCCGAGTCCATCACCTCCTCGCCGACGACGGACTGCAAGATCAGATCGCCCTTCAGCCGCACGCCGCACTCGCCGAGCGCGCGCGCCGCGAAGGCCTGGGCGAGGATGCCCGCCTTCATGTCGGTGGCGCCACGCCCCCAGATACGGTCGCCGTCGATCCTGCCCGAGAACGGGCTCCCGCTCGTCCAGTTGGCGGGATCTCCCGGCGGCACGACGTCCACGTGGCCGTTGTAGATCAGCGAGCGGCCGCCCCCGCTGCCGCGCACGACGCCGACGGCGTTCTCGCGCCCCGGCTCGATCGCGAACAGGTCGACCTCGGCGCCGAGGCCGGCGTAGATCTCGCCCATCAGCTTCGAGACCTCGCCCTCGCCGCCGACGACGTCGTCGTAGACCTGGCCGGGGTACTTCGGGTTGACGCTCTCGATTCTGACCGCGCGCGAGATCTCGGCGACGAGCTCATCGCGCAGCGAGTCGATGCACGCGGATACCTCCGCAACGGTCATCCTCAGCTCCCTTCGTCCGCGTGCGCGGGTGTCGCGGCCGCCTTTCCCGTTCCGGCGAGGCGGCGCCGCAGCTGTGCCGGCAGTCCGGCGAGCCCGTCCGTCGTGAAGAGCGTGAGCACGAGCATGATCACGCCGAGCGCGATCAGCCGGGGGGCGCCGGAGCTGTTGTAGTGCTGCTCGATGTAGAGCAGCAGGCCGGTGCCGATCAGGATGCCCTTGGGCGACGAGATGCCGCCGACGACGATCATCGCGAAGAGGATCAGGAGCGTCGAGAAGCTGAACACGCTCTTGTTCGCTCCGGCGTCGTAGGAGGCGCGGAACGCGCCGACGAGGCCGAGCACGGCCGAGGTGATCACGAACACGGCGAGGCGCGCGCGGGGGATGTCGATGCCGATCGCCTGCGCGACCGGCTCCGACTCGCGCGCCGTGCGCAGCCGCAGGCCGAGCCGGCCGCTCGCGACCCACCAGTAGGTCAGCAGCGCGACGACGACGATCGCGCCGATCCCCGCGTAGGCGTAGACGTAGCCCTCGGTCAGGCCCTGCTTGCTCGGCGGGATGATCGAGTCGGCGCCGACGAGTCCCTGGGCTCCGCCGAAGTTCGTGACGTCGGCGACGACGTACTGCCCGCAGGCCTCGACGAGGCCGATCGTGAGCAGCGCGAAGTAGACGCCGCGCAATCGGACGGCGGGAAGCGCCACGAGCAGCCCGGCGAACGCTCCGAGCACGAGGCCGACGGGCGGATACAGCCACCAGGGGAAGGCGTGGTTGATCGAGAGCCAGGCGCAGGCGTAGGCCGCGATACCGACGAACGCGAGCGTCCCGAACGAGTACAGCCCGGCCGTGCCGATCACGAGCGACCACATCAGGTTGATCGAGAAGTACATGCCGAAGAGGATCATCTCGGCCAGCACGTAGGAGTCGTCCGTGTAGAACGGAAGCGCCACGGCGAGCGCCGCGATGATGGGCCAGAAGAGGCGATCGAGCTTCTCAGGCACGGGTCGTCTCCAAGATCCCGGCGATCCCGCGCGGTCGCACCAGCAGCACGATCGCGATCAGCAGGAAGAGCGCGACCAGCACGTTCTCGGCGCCGATGTAGGTCGCGGTCATCGCCTCGACGAAGGCCACGATCACGGCGGCGATGATCGTGCCTCGGACAGAGCCGAGACCGCCCAGCATGGCGACCGTGAGGCCCTTGATCATCGGCTGCAGGCCGTTGTCGTAGGAGACGAAGTAGACGGGTCCGAGCAACACGGCAGCGAGCCCGCAGAGGGCGCCGGAGACGATCAGGATCGCGAGCGCGGCCGTCCGACGGTCGATGCCGACGAGCGTCGCGCCCTCGACGTTCTGCGTCAGAGCGCGAACGCCGAGCCCCATGCGGGAGCCGGTCAAGAGCGCCACGAACGCGATCACGAGCACGGTGGCCGCGAGCACGGCGCCTTGCTGATCCGCCGTGACGTTCGTGCCGCTGATCTCGATCGGACTGAGCCAGTCGAACAGCGCGGGGAACGTGTGCGGCTGCGGTCCGAAGCGATCGAGCAGGAGGTTCTCCGTGCCGAGCGCGATCGCGAGCGTCGCGATCAGCGTACGCAGGTCGAAGTTGCGCTTGCCGTCGAGCGGCAGGAAGACGAGCAGGAAGATCGCGCCGCCGAACGCCGCGCCGACGATCGTCCCCGCAACGAGCACGACGAGCGGGTTACCGGACACGTGCACCGATGCCCACCAGGCGCCGTAGGCCGCCGTCGAGTAGGTCACGCCGTGTGCGAGGTTGAGGAAGCCGAGGCCGGCCCAGGTGAGCGACAGCCCGAGCGCCACCAGCGAGTAGACGGCGGCCAGGAAGGCAGTCGAGATGAGGACGTCGATCATGCGGGCGCTCCGGGTTCGATGCCTGCGACCTTGCCGGCGTGGATCCGCACGATGCGGTCGATCCGGCCCTCGAGCAGCGTCTGGTTCTGCTCGGCGAGCACGAGCGCCCCGCCGCCGAGGTCGAGACCGCAGAGCGTGCGCACGATCGACTCGGCGATGCCGGGCGCGAGGCCGAGCGATGGCTCGTCGACGAGGTAGATGCGACCGTCGGCCATCAGCCCGCGCCCGATCGAGCACATGCGGCGCTCGCCGCCCGAGAGCGTGCCGACGATCTGCTTCATGCGCTCGCCGAGCCGCGGGAAGATCTGCACGACGCGCTCGCGCCGCTCCGCGCGCTTGCGCCAGTTCGCCGGCGCGAACGCGCCGGCGTCGAGGTTGTCGCGTACGGAGAGGCCGGGAAAGAGGGAGTCGCCCTGTGGGATCAGCACGATCCCCTCGCGGGCGAGGCGGTGCGTCGGGACTCTCAGCAGCGAGCGCCCGCCGGAGTCGATCTCGCCGTTCCGCCAGTCGACGAGCCCGACGATCGAGCGCATCAGCGTGCTCTTGCCGTGGCCGTTCAGCCCGACGAGCCCGACCCGCTCGCCGTCGGCGATGTCGAGGTCGATGCCATCGAGCACCTGCAGCGGGCCGTAGCCGGCGCGCAGGCCGCGAATCGTCAGCGCGTCGGTCATGCCGCGTCGTCGCTGTGAATCTCGAAGTACGCCTTGCGTACGATCGGCAACTCGAAGACCTCCTTGGCGGGGCCTTCGGCGATCACGGCACCGGCGTCCAGCACGACGACGCGCTGGGCGATCGCGAAGAGGAGCTCGAGCCGGTGCTCGACCACGATCACGGCGCAGCCACGCTCGTCGACGATGCGGCGGATCACCGCGTCGATCTCCTCGATCTCGTCGGCGAGCAGGCCCGAGCACGGCTCGTCCATCAGCAGGACGGTCGTCTCTCGCTGCAGCAGGCAGGCGAGCAGCAGCTTGCGCCGCTCGAGCGTGTCGAGCCCGCCCGCGAGCATCGCATCGTCCGAGGCGAGGCCGACGAGCTCGCGCGCATGCTTGACGGATTCGTCGGTCGCATACGGCCCGTAGGCGTCGCGCGCAGCGCGCAGCGTCTCGCCGACGCTCAGTGCCGTCGGCACGAGCGGCGCCTGGAACGTCCGCGCGAGCCCCAGGCGGGCCCGCTTGTGCGTCGAGATTTTCGTCACGTCGCGACCCGCGAGAGTCACCGCCCCGGAGTCGCCCCGGGTTCGTCCGGAGAGCACGTCGAAGAGCGTGGTGGTGGGGGGCCCCCGGGGGGGGGGGCGCCCGCGCGAGAGGCCCCCGGGGGGCCGGGGGGGGGGGTGGGGGGGGGCCCCCCCCCCCC
>JANLRV010000103.1:0-11828 GCA_031361905.1 Actinomycetes bacterium | reverse complement strand
TCGAGGATGTCGGCGCTCGCCAGCACGCCGTCGACCGACCGGTTCGCGAGCGCCTCGGCGAGGCGCTCGAGCAGCGAGTGCCGGTCGGCCATCGCGAGCGGCTCGTCGCGGATCCCGAGCGCCCCGCGCGAGGAGTGGTCGGCGGCCACGATGAAGATCGAGCCGGGCAGAGGGCCGCTGCGGCGCTTGCGCGACGCGAGCGCGGCGGCGACGCCGGCGGGGTCGCGCCATCGCCGCTCGACGAGCTCGGCGTACTGATCATCCGTGACGCGCAAGGTCGCGCACCTCCTGCTCGGTTGGCATGGCATCTGCGCAGGCAAGTCGCGACGCCACGATTGCACCAGCGGTGCTGGCGAAGCGTACGCAAGCTCCGGGCTCCCAGCCGGCGAGCAGACCGTGGCAGAACGCGCCGCCGAACGCGTCGCCCGCGCCCAGGCCGCAGACGGCCTGGATGCGCGGCGCGGAGACGCGCTCGCGGCCCTCAGGCGTGGCGACGAGCACGCCGTCGGCGCCGAGCTTGACGACCGCGAGCGCGACGCCGCGGCGCAGCAGCTCGTCGGCGGCTGCCGCGGGATCGGAGAGACCGGTCGCGACCTCGCACTCGACGCGGTTTCCGACCGCGATCGTGGCGCGCGAGACGGCGGCCGAGATCACGGCCTCCCCCTCCTCGCGGCTTGCCCAGAACGACGGGCGCCAGTCGAGATCGAGCACCGTGTGCTCTCGGCGGCCGCGCGCCGCGAGCAGCGCATCGACGGTGCCGCGCGACGGGTCGTGGCCGAGCGCGCTCGCGCTGATCCAGAGGATCGGCACGCGCGCGGCGAGCTCGAGATCGACGTCGCCGGGACCGATCTGCATGTCGGGCGCGTCCGGCTCGCGGTAGAACAGGAGCTGCGGATCCTCGGGCGGATCGAGCGCTGCGAATGCAAGCGGCGTGCGCAGCGTCGGGTGCGTGCCGACGAAGCGCGTGTCGACGCCGAACCGATCGGCGAGCGCCGAGCGCACGTACTCGCCGAACGGGTCGTCCCCCACGGCGGTCAGCACGGCCGCGCGCCGGCCGAGCCTGGCCGCTGCGACCGCGACGTTCGTCGGGCTGCCCCCGACGGACTTCGCAAAGCTCGTGACGCCCGCGAAGCCGACGCCGGACTGCTCGGCGTAGAGATCGACGCTGACGCGGCCGACCGTGAGCAGTTCGGGATCGGCGATCACTTGACGGCGCCCATCGTAAGGCCGCGCACGAGGTGCCGCTGCACGAGCAGGGCGAAGAACACGATCGGCGCTGCGCCGATCACGCCGGCCGCGCTCATGCCGCCGAGGTCGATGTTGATGCGGCCGATCAGGGTGGCGGCGCCGACCGGCATCGTCTGCGCCGACGGCGTCGCCGTCAGCACGAGCGCGAAGAGGAACTCGTTGTAGGTCACGATCGTCGCGAAGATCGCCGTCGCGACGAGACCGGGAGCCGCCAGCGGAAGCACGATCCGACGGAAGGCCGTCAGCCGCGAGTCGCCGTCGACCATCGCCGCCTCCTCGAGGTCGACCGGGATCTCGCGGAAGAAGCTCTCCATCATCCAGACGACGAACGAGACGTTGAAGGCCGAGTAGACGACGATCAGGCCGAGCCAGGAGTTGAGCAGGCCGAGCCGCTCCATGATCAAGAAGCCGGGCACGATGATCACGATCGGAGGCAGGATGCGCGCCAGCAGCAGCGAGACGCCGAGGTAGCCCGCGACGTTCCGCCAGGTGCGGAAGCGCGCCAGCGCGTAGGCGCCGAGGCTGCCGATCACGAGCGAGATCGTCACGCTGATCGCGGTGATGCCGATCGAGTTGAAGAGGTAGCTGCCGAACTCGCGGCCGACGAACAGGCCGCGATAGTTCTCGAACGTGAGCCCGTGCGGGTAGAGCGTGCCGTCCTGCGAGATCTCGCGGTTCGACTTCAGCGAGGTCTCGATCATCCAGACGATCGGGACGAGCGCAGCGATCACCGCCGCCGCAAGCGCGAGCCACTGGAGCGTGCGCTTGGCGCTCACGCGACGGCCTGCCGGCGGATGATGCGCACCGCGAGGAACGAGGTCGCGAGCACGACGAGCGAGACCATCAGCAGCATCGCGGCCGCGTAGCCGTACTGCTGGAAGCGGAAGAACGTGTCGTAGCCGTAGATCGAGACGAGCTGCGTCGACGTGCCCGGGCCGCCGTGCGTGAGCACGTAGACCTGATCGAAGGTGGTGAACGCGTCGATCGTGCGCAGCACGATCGCGACCGTCAGCACGGGGCGCAGGAGCGGCAGAGTGTGGTCGAGGAAGACCCGCCAGGGCGAGGCGCCGTCGACGCGTGCGGCCTCGAACGGCTCGACCGGGAGCGACTGCACGCCGGCCAGCAGGATCAGGAAGATCAGCGGCGTCCACTCCCAGACGTCGAGCACCACGAGGCCGATGAAGGCGGACCGATCGTGCGCGAGAATCTCGAACTGCGGCCCGCCGAGATCGCGCGAGATCGCCGAGAGCATCCCCGCGTCTGATGCGTAGATCAGCCGGAAGACGATTCCCACGACGACGGGCGTGACGACCATCGGCACGATCAGGATCGTCCGGATCGAGCGGATGAACGGGATCTCGCCCGCGCACAGGAGCGCCAGACCGAGGCCGAGCAGCGTCTCGATCACGACCGCCGCCGTGACGAACTCGACCGTCGTCAGAAGCGCTCCGCGGAAGACCGGGTCGTCGAATGCCTGGCGGTAGTTGTCGAAGCCGACCGACGAGATGGCATGGCCGTAGCGGTAGAACTTCATGCTCGTCAGCAGGCCCTGGTAGAGCGGATAGACGACGACCGCGAGAACCAGCAGCAGGGCAGGGGAGAGCAACAGGTAGGGGACGAGCCTCGTGAGGCCCGCCCCCTGCGTGCGCAGCTTCGCGGGTGTCGCCCGCGAGGCCACTACTTGTAGTACCCCTGCTGCTTCAGGTACGCCGTCGCGCTCTTGGCCGCGCGGTCGAGAGCGGCACCGCCGCCGGAGCCGGCCACGAGGGCCTTGTTGAGCTCCGTGCCGAGCAGCTCCTCGACCTTGGACCAGTCGGGCGTGCGCGGGCGCGCGAGCGCTCCCGCCTTGATCTGCTTGAGCGCGATCGGGAGCAGCCGATGCTTCTTCGCGGCGGCGGCGTCCATGAACGCGGGCAGCTTGACCGGCAGGTCGCCGGCCCGTGCGAGCTGCGTCTGCACCGAGTTCTGCGCGAACCACTTCATGAACGTGATCGCGTTGTCCTTGTTCGGCGCCGAGGCCGAGACGCCGTGGATGAAGATCCCGATCTGGGCGATCGCCTTGACCTGCTTCGGCACCACGCCGAAGTCGAGCTTGCCGACGACCTTGCTCTCGGCCGGGTCGTCGGACTTGATCGCGTTGCCGGAGTACTGGATGATCGCCGCGGCCTGGCCGCCCAGGATCGCGGCGCCCTCCTCGGTCGAGTCGAACGCGGCGACGCCCTTCGGGGCGAGCTTCTTGAGCGGTCCGACGAAGAACTCCGCCGCCGCCTTGCCCTCCGGCGAGTTGAACGTGATGTTCCACTTGTCGTCGAAGAACTTGCCGCCGTAGGACAGGAAGATCGGGTACCACGACGTCACGATCGGGTTCCCCTTGACGCCACGGAAGACGATCCCGTCCTTGATCTTGCCGGCCTTCTGCGCGGCGCCGGCCACCTTCACGAGCTCGGCCCAGGTGCGGGGCGGGCCCGACTTGAAGACGTCGTTGCGGTAGGTGAGCGTCTGCAGGTCGCCGATCGTCGGCAGCGCGATCAGCTTGGGCTTGTCCTTCTCGAACCCCTTCACGCGCGGGCCCGTGCGGGGCGGCCAGAAGCCGAGATCGATGAACGGCGGCGCGTAGTCCTTGCTCGCCTGGACGCCGTGCGAGCCGAGATCCTCGAGGATGCCGGCGGCCGCGTACTGCGGAATCCACGGGTCGTCCATGATGTAGATGTCGAACTGGCCCGCCTTCGTGCTGCCGTCCTGGAACGCCTTCGCGAAGAACGCGTCGTACGGCTGCAGCAAGAGCTCGACCTTGATGCCGGTCGCCTTCGTGAAGGCCGGCAGGATCTTGGCCTTGAACGGGATCAGCGCCGGATCATCGAACGCGCCGATCACGAGCTTGCCCTTGCTCGCCGAGACGGGCTCGGTGACTCGCGTGAACCCCGCCGGCAGCGCGCTCGGCACCGCGGCGGCTCCCGCGACGACCGCTCCGCGTTTCACGAGCTCTCGCCGGGAGAACTCGCCCGTAGTGGATTTCTGATCGCTCATCCGCTTGCTCCTCTCCTCGCATTGCGCAGCTGATCGCTGCGATGGGCCACGGTCATTCCGCCGCTGTCGAAGAGACACGCGGAATGCGGGTCGAAGGCGACGCCGATCGGAGAGCCGATCGGAGCGTCGAAACCTCGTGGAGCGCGGACCGTGGCGCGCTCGTCGCCGAGTCGAACGTCGACAAGCGTCTCGTTCCCCATCGGCTCGACGACCCAGACCTCCCCCGTCAGCGCTCCCGCCTCGTCGGCTGAGACGAGGCTCATGTCCTCGGGGCGGACGCCGCACGCGGAGACCACGGGCGTCGCGCCCTCCGGGGCCGGAACGCGCCCGCAACCGAGCACGAGCTCACGGGCGTTCTCGTCGAGGACGCACGCCAGCGCGTTGGTCGCCGGGCTGCCGACGAACGTCGCGACGAAACGGTTGACCGGCCGGTCGTAGAGCTCGTGCGGCGGCGCGAGCTGCTGCAGCACGCCGTCGCGCATGACGGCGACATTGTCGGCCATCGTCATCGCCTCGGCCTGGTCATGCGTGACGTACAGCGTCGTCGTCCCGAGCCGCTTCTGCAGGCGCTTGATCTCGCCCCGCATCGCCAGCCGGAGCCTCGCGTCGAGGTTCGAGAGCGGCTCGTCCATCAGGAAGGCGGCGGGCTCTCGCACGATCGCCCGCGCGAGCGCGACCCGCTGGCGCTGGCCCCCTGAGAGCGCACGCGGGCGGCGGTCGAGCAGGTGGCTGACCTCGAGCACCTCGGCGACGCGAAGCACCGCGGCGTCGCGGTCGGCGCCGCTGATCTTGCGAATCCGCAGCGGGTAGCCGATGTTCTCGCCGACCGTCATGTGCGGGTAGAGCGCATAGCTCTGGAAGACCATCGCGACATCGCGGTCGCGCGGCTGCGCCCGGGTGACCTCGCGATCGCCGATCCAGACGCTCCCGGCCGTCGGCAGCTCGAGCCCGGCGAGGATGCGCAGCGCCGTCGTCTTGCCGCAGCCCGAGGGCCCGAGCAGCGCGACGAACTCGCCGTCGGGAACGTCGAGGTCGAGCGCGTGCAGCGCGGTCACCGAGTCGAAGCGCTTCTCGACTCCGCGGTAGCGGATCTCGCTCATGCGGACCTGCTCGCGGATGCCGCGCCGGTGGATCCCCTGACGACCAGGCGCCAGGGCAGCAGCTCGCGCTCGGCACGGCGCCTCGGCGGCGCGAGGGCGAGCTCGACGCCGCGCGCACCGAGCGCGACCGCGTCGGTGTGGACCGTGGTCAGCTCGATCCGGGCGTGGCTCGCGAGCGGAACGTCGTCGAAGCCGACGATGGAGATTTCCTCGGGGACGCGCAGGCCCTGGCGCTCGAGCTGGTCGAGCAGCTCGATCGCGACGATGTCGTTGTGGGCGGCGATCGCGGACGGCTGCTCGTCGAGCTCGACGAGCTCCATGCCCCGCCGGGCCACGGCGAGCGTGAAGGCGACGAGACGCCGCTCGCCACCCGCCTCGACGACGTGCTGCCGCGCGAAGGCGACGCGCCGATGGCCGAGCCCGGCGAGGTGTGAGACGACGGCGTCCATGGCCGCCTCGTCGTCGCAGTCGACCGAGCCGATGCGCGGGTCGCTGGGAGCCCCGAGGCCGAGCAGCACGACCGGCGTGCCGCGCTCGGCCAGCGTGTCCGGCACGCGCGAGCCGGCGCAGAGCCCCGCGATCAGCACGCCGTCGACACGACGCTCGACGAGCGCGTCGACCTGCGAGCGCTCCGCAGCGAGGTCGCAGGCGCTGTTGACGACGAGCAGCCCATACCCCTCCTGGCGTGCACGGCGCTCGGCGCCGAGCGCCATCTCGGCGTAGACCGGGTTGGCCTGGTCGGGCACGACGAGCCCGAGCACGCGGGTGACGCGCTCGCGCAGCGCCCGGGCGATCCCGTTCGGCCGGTAACCGAGCTGGCGCACTGCGTCATCGACGCGTGCGCGCGTGTCCGCCGCAACCTGGCTCGAGCCGCGCACGACATTCGAGACGGTCGATTTCGACACTCCCGCGAGCCGCGCGACGTCCTCGAGCGTTGCGGTCACGACGATCCGATCTCGCAGCCGGCCTCGGCGAGGGCGCGCGCGGAGGCCTCGATCGAGGCGAGCGGAGCGAGCAGCGGATCCTCGTGCTCGATCGCCATCACGCCGTCGTAGCCGGCCTGCCGCAGCGCGTCGAGCAGTCGCGTCCACTCGTCGACACCGCGTCCCTGCCCCACGGCCGAGAAGTGCCAGGCGCCGTCGGCCGCCCCCTCGTGGCCGCGCGGGTCGAGCACGCCGTGCAGCGCGACGCGGTCGGGGTAGATCGTGGTGTCCTTGCCGTGCGCATGGCCGATCGAGCCGGCGAGCGCCTCGACGACGAGCGCCGGGTCGACGCCCTGCCACCAGAAATGGCTGGGGTCGAGGTTGACCTGGACGTTCGCGCCGGCGCCGCGCTTGAGGCGCCGGAAGCCCTCGACGCCGAACACGGTCAGGCCGGGATGGAGCTCGAGACAGATCGAGACGCCCGGCGCGGCCTCGGCGGCCCAGCGCGAGAAGTCGGCCCACCAGGGCGTCACGACCTCGTCGATCTGCCACGTCCAGAGTCCCTCGTCGTCGGCGCTCACGCTCCACACGCCGAAGGCTCCGATCGCGCCTCCCTCTCGCGTGCCCGGGCACCCCGACATGGTCACGACGGTGGGGCAGCCGACGAGCGCGGCCAGCTCGACGGCGCCGCGCAGGCGCGCCTGCGCATCGGCCCGGGCGCCGGCCTCGGGATGCAGCGGGTTCCCGGCCGCGTTGACGGCCGCGAGGCGGCACCCGGCAGCGCGCAGCTCGCCGAGCAGCCGATCGCGCTCCGACGCCTCGCGCAGCAGCGCGTCGAGGTCGAGATGGGGTCGCGGCGACCAGCTGCCGACGCCCATCTCGAGATCGAGGATCCCGCGCTCGGCGCACCACGTCAGGGCCTCGCCGCGAGGCAGCTCCGCGAGGCCGTCCGTGAACAGCCCAACCCTCATGCAGACGGCCGTTCCGAGGCGATCGTGACCTCGTGCGCTTTGTTGCTGGATCGATCCAACGTGAGCGGTATGGAAGCACCGCGCCGCACGACTGTCAAGGCTCCGGGCTTCTCAGGCGGGCAGCATGCCGGTGAACGCCTCGAGCAGCGTGCGCACGTCGTCGCGGCCGGCGCGGGCATCGCACTCGACCGGCGCTCCCTCGGCGACCGAGCTCCAGAACGCGCGCAGCTCCTCGCGGAACGCCTCCTCGTAGGAGCAGTGGTGCACGGTCTCGACGAGCCCCGTCCGGCCGCTGCCGCGGCGCTCGACGAGCTGGGTCGGGAGGTTGCGCAGATAGGGCGAGGGAAAGGTCAGGTCGAGCACCCGATCCGAGCAGTAGACGGTCAGGCGCTCGCGGTACGCGGGCACGCCCGGGAGGTTGATGTGCTGCAGCTGCGCCCGGCCGCCGCCCGCGAGCTCGAGGCCGAACGACGTCGCGCGGCCCTCGTCCCACCAGATCGCGTCGGAGACGGCGGGACAGCGGGGCTGCCCGAGCCGGTCGAGGACGCCGTGCACGAGCGCCATGTCGTGCACGAGCGAGCTCGTCAGCGAGCCGAACGCGCGCAGCTCGGGCGGCGTCGGCGTGCGACGCGCGGCGGCCTCAACCGCCGCGAGGTAGCGCGTCTTTCCGTCCGCGATGAGATCCGCGGGCACGTCGGTGCCGGTCACGAGCGGGAGGTGGTCGACGAACGGCGCCTCGTCGGGGTCGTTGCACTCGACCGCGAGGTAGCGGACGTCCGCGATCGTTTCGGGCAGCAACTCGAGCAGCTTCCGGAAGTGCGGGTCGTAGCGCTTCATCGGGCCGCCCTGGACGACCAGCCCGCGCGCTCCGGCGCCCACGGCGACCTCCTCGCAGTCGGCCACCGAGAGCGCGAGCGGCTTCTCGCAGAGCACGTGCAGGCCCGCGTCGAGCGCGCGCATCACGACGTCGTGGTGGTACGCGTCGGGTGTCGCGCAGACGATCGCGTCGAGCCCGTGGTCAAGCAGGCCGTCGAGCGAGCTCGCGGTGTGCGGGATGTCGTAGCGCGCGGCGAGCGCGTCGCGCACCTGCGCCGACGCATCGGCAATCGCCGCGAGCTCGAACCGCTCGCGCTCCTCCGCGAGATGGAAGGCATGTGCCGTCTGGCCGGCGAGCCCGGCTCCGACGATCCCCACTCTCAGCCGCCGTGTCACGCCATCCTCCTCTTGGAACGATCCATCGAGTGCGTATGATACGAATGCGCACTGCGGATGCCCAACCCGTCGGTCGGCGTCCGCTCCCGAACGCGTATCCGAGGAGTCCCCTTGCCCGTCCAGATCGCGGCCGCACCCGTCTCGTACGGCGTCTTCGAGATCACCGCAGACCGCGACGACCTGCCCTCCGGGGAGGCGCTCGCCGGCGCGATGGCCGAGGCCGGATACGTCGGCAGCGAGCTCGGCCCTCCCGGCTTCTTCGGCGCTGACGGCAAGGATGTCGGCGCGCTGCTCACGCGCCACGGGCTCGCGCTCGTCGGCTCGTTCCTGCCGCTGCGCTTCTCGCGCGAGGACGGCTTCCGCGAGGATCTCGCCTCGCTCGACCAGACCCTCCGCCTGCTCGAAGACGCGTCCGCGCTGGCCGGCCGCCCGATGGTGCTGCTGTGCGACGCGTTCTGCGAGCCCGGGCGAATGCAGCACGCCGGCGCGATCGAGCAGCACCCGGAGACCTGGCTCGACGCGAAGCGCCATGCGCTGCTCGTCGCGAATGCGCAGCGCGCCGCAGAGCGTTGCCGCGAGCGCGGCTTCGAGGTCTCGTTCCACTACCACGCGGGCACCTACGTCGAGACGCCCCGCGAGATCGCCGCGTTCGTCGAGGCGATCGACCACTCGCTGCTCGGGCTCTGCTTCGACACCGGGCACTCGGCCTTCGGCGGGGGCGACCCGCTCGCGACCCTTCGCGAGTACGGCGAGCTCGTCAACCACGTGCACCTGAAAGACGTCGACCTCGGGCTGCTCGCCCGGCTGCACTCCGAGCACCGCGGTCTCGAGGACGCCTGGGCGGAGGGCGTCTTCTGCGAGCTCGGAACCGGCGGCGGCCGCTGCGATGACTGCCTCAGCGAGCTGCGCGCGCGCGCCTACGACGGCTGGATCGTCGTCGAGCAGGACCGCGTGCTCGGGCCGGCGATGACGTTCCCGGGAGCGCTCGAGTCGGCGAGGCGCAACCGCGCCTTCCTGCGCGACCGCGGGTTCTAAGCCGACGCTAGAAGCGCTCGACCTGGCCCGAGAGCCGGGACGCACGCATGGCCTGGGCGGCGACGAGCGCCGCGGTCGCCTCGCTCGGCCCGGCCGATTCGACAGCACCTGACACGGCAATCGCGCGCGCGAACGCATCGACCTGGTGCGCGAGGGCATCGAGCAGCACGTCGTCCGCGAGCGCGGCGACGGGCCTGAGGCCACGATCGTCCCCGAGCGAGAGCGATCCGGCGCCATGCGCCTCGATCAGGAGCGCGCCACGCGAGCCGACGATCTCGGTGCGGACCACGTCGCCGTAGGCGCATGTGCGCGCGAGGTCGATCGTCACCGCATGCCCGCTCGCCGTCGCGAGCACCGCCGCCACCGCCTCGACGTCGCCGACGGCCGCGAGCTCCTCGCGCGTGGTGCTGCCGCGAGCGGCGACCTCGACGAGCGGGGAGGAGCTGAGCCACGCGGCGAGATCGCACTCGTGGACGCCACAGTCGACCTCGAGACCGCCGCTCACGCGGACGTCGCAGAACGCGGGCGGTGGCGCCTCGGCGTCCCACTGGCAGAGCCGGATCAGCCGCAGCTCGCCGATTGCGCCCGCATCGAGCAGCCTCCGCGCCTCGCGGTACGGCCAGGCGTGGCGCCGCCAGAAGCCGACGTGCAGGGTCAGGCCGCGCCGCTCGGCCTCCCCCGCGAGCCCCGTGTCCGACGCGGCGTCGAGCGTCAGCGGCTTCTCGCAGAGCACGTGCTTGCCCGCCTCGAGCGCGGCGGCCACGATCCCTGCGTGGAGCGGCGTCGGGGCGGCGATCAGCACGGCGTCGACATCGTCTCGGGCGAGCGTGCGCTCGAGCTCGCGGTCGACGGGAACGTCCACGTCGAGAAGGGCGGCGACCGTGTCCACCGGCTCGCAGATCGCGCGCAGCGCGACGCGCTCGGCGCGGACGAGCGCCTGCAGGTGGGTGCGTCCCATGCGTCCCGCCCCGACGAGCGCGAGGCCGATGCGATCGGTCATGTGCGCATCACGCCACGCTGAACCGGTCCACGTTTTGCTCGACCCACGTGCGCGGATCGATCGGCGCGTGCGACGTGAGACGCTCGACGTCGCCGGGCGACAGCTCGAGCTCGCCGAGACGCACGGCGTCGTACGAGCCGATGCCCGACTCGACGTCCCAGCGCGGCTTTCCCGCGGCCAGGCGGCCGGCGATCCAGTCCTCCCGATCGCCGGGCTCGTAGGCGAACGGGCGCCCGACGACGTCGCTGACGATCTCCGCGAGCTCGCCGAGCGTGTGGGCGGACGGACCGGTCAGGTCGTAGGTCTCGCCGGCCTGGCCGTTGCCGGTCAGCACCGCGGCGGCCGCCTCCGCGATCTCGTCTCGCGTGACGAGGCTGACGCGGCCGTCGCCTGCCGGTCCCCGGCAGATGCCGTCGGCGTCGAACCAGAGCGGCAGCTCGTCGAGGAAGAGCCCCATCCGCAGGAACGCGTATGGCAACCCCGAGTCGTCGAGCATCTCCTCGGTCGCCCGGTGGGAGCGCGAGTGCGGAAAGGCCGAGTCGTACGACGCGTTGACCATCGAGAGGTAGGCGATCAGGTCGGGATCGCGCAGATGCGCCGCGTCGATGAAGGCGCGGTGCGCCTCGATCCGGTCGTCGTGCCCCTCGTGGACCGAGACCATGAAGACGCGATCGCCCGGGCGGATCGCGTCGGCGATGCTCGCCGGGTCGCGGTAGTCGCCGACCGCGATCTCGGCACCCGCGAGCGCGGGCGCCTTGGCGGAGTCGCGCACGAGCAGACGCACCGGCTCGCCGGCTGCGACGAGCTTGCGCGCCAGCATGCCGCCGACATTCCCCGAGGCACCCGTGATCACCAGCATGGGCAGGACCATAACCGCGTGCGGCGCGCAGTCCTCTGGCTGCGACGTGCGTTGATGACGAGCAGGCTCCTCAAGGGCAATCGAGCCGGCCGGCGCGAAGATCGGTGCCTGGCACTTTTATTGGCGAACGCCAACGGTTCACCTGGCGCCGGTCCCCGCTCTCAGCCGTTGAATGGCCAGATTCCGCGCTCGCGCCAAGAACGGTGCCTGGCACTTTTATTGGCGACCGCCAACGATTCAGCCGGCGCCGATCCCCGCTCCCAGCCCTTGCACGGCCCGAACCCGCACTCGCGCCAAGATCGGTGCCTGGCACTCTTAGAAGCTCTAACAGAATGCCTCGTGGCGTCTGGCGGTGTCTCGCGTGCGCCAGGGGCGGGTTAGCCCCCTGGTGTTGCGGGGGGGTGAGGTGCCGCAAAGCAGCGCAGACGCCCCCCGCGAGCGCGCCACCCCCCC
>JANLRV010000080.1:0-20981 GCA_031361905.1 Actinomycetes bacterium | reverse complement strand
CTGATCCGGCTGAGCG
The DNA here is from genome assembly GCA_031361905.1 of Actinomycetes bacterium. Taxonomy (GTDB): domain Bacteria; phylum Actinomycetota; class Thermoleophilia; order Gaiellales; family JALYLC01; genus JANLRV01. Next base: position 20,965 of record JANLRV010000080.1, on the reverse strand, counting down.
GGCAGCACTTCGACCCCGCCGTGATCGCCGCCTTCGAAACGCTCGATCACGAGCAGCTCGCCACCCTCGTCTTCCACGACCCGGCGCTCGCAGACGCCGCGTAGCCCGGCTAGCCGATCGGCCGCACGCCTGCGGGCAGCGAGCCGCCGGCGAGCAGGTCGGCCCCCGTGTCGGCGAAGGCGGTGAGGGCGATTCGCTGTGACCAGGGACCGAACGAGACGCGCGCCACGCCGAGCGCCGAGAGCTCGGACTGCATCAGCGACCCGGGCACGACGATGATGCTGATCTTTCGCTCGCCGATGCCCTCGACGAGGCTCGAGACCGTCGCGGCGTCGAGCTTCCCTGGCACGAAGACGCAGGCCGCGCCGGCAGCGAGGAACGCCCGTCCGCGCTCGATCGCGTCGGCCAGCACGTCGCCCGGATTCCGCTCGCCTGCGCGCAGGAAGGCGTCGGTGCGAGCGTTCAGCACGAACGGCACGCCCTCGGCCTCGCCGGCTCGCACGGCGGCTGCGATCGCCTCGACCGCCTGCTCGAGCGGCACCATCTGATCCTCGAGGTTGCCGCCGACGGCTCCGGCGGCGATCGCCTTGCGGACCGTCTCGCCCGCGTCGCCATAGCCGGCCTCGAGGTCGGCGCTGACGGGGAGCTCGACTGCAGCGGCGATGCGAGCGATCGCGGCGATCATCAGGTCGACCGGGATCTTCTCGCCGTCGGGATAGCCGTGCGACGCCGCGATCGAGTGGCTCGCGGTTGCGATCGCCCGGCAGCCGGGGAGGTCTGCGACCACCGTGGCGCTGATCACGTCCCAGACATTGACGACCACGAGCAGCTCGGGATCGGCGTGCAGGCGGAGGAGCTCGGCGGCCTTCTCGGCGGAAGTCATGGCGGCATCGTAGCGGCGCTCGGAGAGCGTCGAGCTCGCTTCCTGAGGGTTCCTGCGGCGCTCAAGGCTGCCCGCAGATTGTCGATATCAAGAAGATGAACGTCGGACGCAGCCTGCGCATCGTCTGGTGCGCGACGATCGTCCTGTTTGCGCTGTTCGTGCTGCGTGTTGCCTTCGGCGTCGGCGCCTCGTTCGCGTCTGACGCCGTCGGCGATTGGACGTACGACGCGCTCGAGGCGCTGGCGATCGGCATCATCGTCGCGCGCGTGATCGCGCTTAAGGCCGACCGGCTCGCGTTCGCGGTGCTCGCCGCCGGCATGGCGTCGTCGACGATCGGCGACGTGATCAGCACGATCGATCCGCCGCAGACGTTCCCCTCGATCGTCGACGCGTTCTACCTGCCGCTCTATCCCGCCGCCTACGTCGCCGTCGTGCTGATGATCCGCAACCGCGCCCGGGACGCCGGAGTGACGCTCTGGATCGATGGCGCGATCGCGCTGCTCGGCACGGCCGCGATCGGCGCTGCGATCGTGGTGCGCGAGGTCGCGGCGAACACCGGGGGCAGCCTCGGCGTCGTCTCGACGACGCTCGCGTACCCGGCGCTCGACATGGTGCTGATCGGCACCGTCGTGACCGCGCTCTCGCTCGGCACGTGGCGTCGTGAGCGGTGGTGGTGGATCCTGGCGGCGGGGTTCGTGCTCGACGGCGTCTCGAACGCGATCTACTCGTACGAGGCCTCGATCGGCAACTACCTCGGCTACCAGTACCTCGAGACGATGTGGCCGCTCTCGTTCCTCGTGCTCGCGGGCGCCGCCACGCTCCGCCGTGACGTCCTTCCCGTCCGGGCGAAGCTCGTGCAGGCCTCGACCGTGACCGCCGTGGCAGCGGCGAGCGGCGTCGCGATCCTCGCGCTCGGCAGCCTGGGCACGCTCGACCCGCTGACCGCGATCCTCGCGACGACCGCCGTGCTGGGCGCGCTCGCGCGCCTCGTGATCGCGCTGCGCGAGAACCGCGCGATGCTACGACGCACGAGCGCCGCCGCGACGACCGACGCGCTCACGAACCTCGGCAATCGGCGCCTCCTGATGGATCGGCTCGAAGTGGCTGCCGCGGACACGCAAGGCCGCTACTGCCTCGTCCTCTTCGACCTCGACGGATTCAAGAGCTACAACGACGCCTTCGGCCACGTCGCGGGGGACGTGCTGCTCGCCCGCCTCGGCCGGCGGCTCGAGCGGGCGACGGACGGTCTCGACGCCGCGTTCCGGCTCGGTGGCGACGAGTTCTGCGTGCTCGCCGTGATCGACGACGAGCCGCCTCACGACGTCATCGGACGCTACGCGCCTGCGCTCTGCGAGCGTGGCGACGGCTTCGAGATCTCCGCCTCCGCGGGCGCCGTCGTGCTGCCGGACGAGGCCTCCGACGCCGTGCAGGCGCTGCAGGTCGCGGATCGGCGCATGTACGCCGAGAAGAACGCGAAGCCGAGCCGACGGGTCGACGTGTACCAGACGCTGCTTGCGGTCGTGGCCGCCGGAGGGCCCGACCTCACCGACCACGCGCGCGGGATGGCGGAGCTCGCGACGATGGTCGGCGCACGCCTCGGCGTCCAGGGATCCGCGCTGCTCGAGCTGCGCCGCGCCGCCGAGCTGCACGACGTCGGCAAGATCGCGATCCCGGAGGCGATCCTCGAGAAGCCTGGCCCGCTCGACGCGAGCGAGTGGTCGTTCATGCACAGCCACACCGTGATCGGCGAGCGGCTGCTGGCGGTCGCGGGCGAGCTCTCGGGCGTCGCGCGGATCGTGCGCTCGAGCCACGAGCAGTGGGAGGGAACGGGCTATCCCGACGGTCTCGCCGGTGAGGCGATCCCGCTCGCGGCGCGGATCATCGCGGTCTGCGACGCGTTCGAAGCGATGTGCAGCGAGCGACCCTACCGTGACGCGCTCAGCCGCCAGGCTGCGATCGACGAGCTGCGGCGGACTGCCGGCTCCCAGTTCGATCCGGTCGTGGTCGATGCGTTCGAGGCGATCGCCTTCCCGGAGTCGCAGGCCGAAGCCGCGTAGGATCGCGCCGTGGAAAGCCTCGGAGGCCGCGCGATCCTGCTCACGGGCATGGTCGGGACCGGCAAGACGACGATCGCGGTCGAGCTCGGCGAGCTGCTCGATGAGCGGGAGGTGCCGCACGCTGTGATCGACCTCGACTGGCTCGCGTGGCTGCGGCCCGCCGACGGATTACGGGTGACGCACGAGCAGGTGCTGACCGAGAACCTGCGGGCGATCTGGCCGACGTTCCGGCGCGCCGGCGTCGACCGCTTCGTGCTGGCGCGCTACCTGCGAGGGCACGCCGAGGTCGAATCGATGCGGAGCGCGCTCTCCGGCGTGGAGCTGTTCGTCGTGGCGCTCTCGGCGCCGCGCGACGTGCTCGAGGAGCGCCTGCGGCGGCGAGACACGGGCGCGCAGCTGGCCGAGCACCTGGAGGCGATCTGCGCTGCCGACGTCCTCGTCGAGGGTGGGGGAGCGGACTGCGGGGTCGAGAGCCACGGGCGACCGGCGCGCGAGATCGCGGTGGAGATCGCAGAGCGCGCCGGGTGGCGTGAATAGCCCGGGGCCTGACCCCGGGCTATTCACGAGCGGTTCACGGTGCGGGACGAACCCGCGCCAAGCGCTCGCAGGAGCGTTACGCTCGGCCTCGTCAACCCGGAGGAGCTACCGATGAGCCAGTTCGTCATGAAGGCCGACGTCGAGATGACCGACTTCGACTGGGGCAGCGCAGGCATGCGGCTGACGAAGGACGCGACGGGGTGCGACTCGATCGTCGTGATGGACGTCACCCTCACGCCGGGCGGCGGGCACAACTTCCACAAGCATCCGAACCAGGACGAGATGATCATCGTCAAGTCCGGCACGGTCGTGCAGTGGATCGGCGAGACGCACGAGGAGCTCCACGCGGGCGACTCCGTCTACCTCGACAAGGACGTCGTTCACGCCTCCTTCAACGAGGGAAACGTGGAAGCGGAGCTGCAGGTCATCCTCGCTCCGAGCGTCGGCGAGGGCAGCTACGAGCTCGTCGACGTCTCGGGCGACGCGCCCTGGAGCACGCTGCGCGCGTGAGCCCACGCCGGATCGTCCTCGACTGCGACCCGGGACACGACGACGCGGTTGCGATCGTGCTCGCCGCGGGCATCGACGAGATCGAGCTCGCGGCGATCACGACCGTGGCCGGCAACCAGTCCCTCGCGCGCACCAGCGACAACGCGCTGCGCGTCTGCGCGCTCGCGGGCATCGAGGTGCCCGTGGGCGCCGGCTGCGACCGGCCGCTCGTGCGCCCGCTCGAGGTGGCGGCCGACATCCACGGCGAGTCGGGCCTCGACGGAGCCGTCTTGCCGGAGCCCGCGATGGCGCTCGATCCCCGGCACGGCGTCGACCTGCTGATCGACACGGTGCTCGCCGGCAGCGGGCGCACGACGGTCGTCGCCACCGGTCCGCTGACGAACGTCGCGGCGGCGCTCCGACGAGCCCCGGCGATCGTCGACAGGATCGACGAGATCGTGCTGATGGGCGGCGCAGAGGGTCGCGGCAACGTGACGCCGACGGCCGAGTTCAACATCTACGTCGACCCCGAGGCGGCGGCGATCGTCTTCGAGTCAGGCCTGCCGGTGACGATGATCGGGCTCGACCTCACGCACCAGGCGCTCGCCACCCCCGAGGTGCGCGCGCGTCTGCGGGCGCAGGGCTCGACCCTCGCGCTGACGATCGACGACCTGCTCGGATTCTTCGCCGAGACGTATCGCGACGTCTTCGGCTTTGCCTCGCCGCCCGTCCACGACGCGTGCGCGGTCGCCTACGTCGCTCGACCGGCGCTCGTGCAGACGGCCGAGCGATTCGTCGCCGTCGAGTGCCACGGCACGTGGACGCGCGGGACCACCGTGATCGACACGCACGACCGCCTCGGGCTGCCCCCGAACGCCCACGTCGCGACGGTGCTCGACGCGGACGGATTCTGGAACCTCGTGCTCGGCGCGACCGCCCGTTTGGGCATAGGCGAATCAACGCTCTGAGGGATGCGCGCGGCCGCCGTCGCCTCGATCATTCGTCTTGGTGGGGAACCGTGGATGATCTCACGCAACATGCGGCCGAGAGCTTCATCGCCGAGGCGCTGCGAAGCGATGGCTCGATCTTCCGCCCGGGTCGCAAGGTCTGGGATGTCGCGAGCATCAACGACGCCTACGAGCGCCTCGCGCTGAGTCCCGCCGAGGCGGGCGACCCGCTCGTCTCGACGATCGTGAGGCGCCTCGATGGCTCGCCCCAGGGCACGGTCAACCTCGTCTCCGAGCTGCTCTACCTGTTGCTGCTCGTCCCGTCGGACGTTCCCGTCGAGCTGAAGGTCGACGCGATCGGCAGCGTGCTCGCGATCGGAGCGCCGATCGAGGTGCCCGATGAGCTCGCCCGCGCGCTCGCCTCCGGCATCGCGCCGACGGCGCTCTCGTTCGGCGAGTGGCGTGACTCGCAGCTGGCCTTCATGCTCGACTTCATGCGCTTCTGGAAGGCCTGGCCGGAGGTGCGCCGCGATCACGCGCTGCGCGATCCGTGGCTCTTCCGGGACTGCGTGCAATCGGTCGATGCGCTCTCGGGCGAGCTGATGCGCGAGGCGCTCCTGCACCTCGTGCACCCGCACGCCTTCGAGCCCGTCGTCCGGCCCGACCACAAGGCCTCGATCGCGCGGCGCTACGACGCCCTGATCGGACCGGCCGCCGACGTCGACCACGCGCTGACCGCGATCCGAGAGGCGCTCGAGCCGCGCTTCGGCGAGGGCTTCGACCTCTACGCCCCCGAGATCCGGGCAGAGTGGCAGGGTGCGCCGGACGCAGCGTGGAACGGGCATCTTCACTGGGCGCGGCGCCTCAGATCGTGGCCGCAGTTCGACGCGCGCGCGCTCGAGGGACGACGCCGGATGGCCGCGTCGATCACGGCTGCGCGGTCGCTGCCCGCGTCGGCGCCGCCCGACACCTGGATCCGGCACCTGGCACGAGCATTCGAGACCGCGGGCGAGCTGATCCCCGCGGGCGCGTACGAGCACTTCCTCGAGTGGTGCGCGGTCGATCCCGCAGGCACGCGCGCCGCGCTCGACGCGCTCTGGTCGGGTGACGAGTTCGCCGGCGTCCGACTGCGCTCGTTCCTCGAGCGCGTGCCGGTGCAGGTCGTCCCCGGCCGCGGAGCCCGCACGACGCTCGCGTCGATCCTGCTGATGGGCGAGGACGTCGAGCGCCACCCCCTCTACCTCCCCGACGTGATCGAGCAGAGCGCGCGCCTGCTCGGCGAGCCGCCGCCTCCGCCGGATGCCGACGAGGTGATGGTCTACGTCCATGCGATCGACCTGCTCGACCGCATGGTCGACGAGGCGACCTTGCGCGACGTCCCCGTCCGCTCGCGCCTCGTCGCCGAGTGCGTGCTCGCGTGGCTCGCGAAGGGCGCGCCGCTCGACCACTGGCCGCCCGAGGAGCGCGGCATGTTCCTCGTCTTCCGCGGCGGGGAACGCGTGCTCGGCGATGACACGTCGATCGAGGCGCTCTCGCTCGCGACGACGGCTCCTCTCGCAGCGACCCTGCACGTCCCGAACGAGTTCCTCGCGCGCATCGTGACGCTGCTCGAGCTCGCGCGGCCCGTGATCCTGCACGGCGCGCCGGGCACCGGCAAGACGTACATCGCGCGTCAGCTGAGCGAGGCTCTTTGCGGGCCCGAGCAGATCGAGTTCATCTTCCTGCATCCATCGATCACCTACAACGACCTCGTCGCGGGCGGGGAGTGGGGCGCCACCGTGTGCGGCCCGCTGCGGCGCGTCGTCGAGGCGGCGCGCGCCGATCCGGGACACCGCTACGCGGTCATCCTCGACGGCCTCGACCGGGTCGATGCCCCCGCCGTGCTCGGCGAGCTCGCGCACCTGCTCGAGTACCGCGGCGAGCAGGTCTCGCAGAACGGGCGCGAGGCGTTCGATCTCCCGCCGAACCTGTGGGTGCTCGGCACCTTGACGACGACCGCCGACGACCTCGGGAGCTTCGACGTCAGCATTGCGCGCCGCTGCGCGTTCGTGGAGTGCGATCCGCGGCACGGCCCGCTTGGCGGCGTGCTCGAGTCGTGGCTCGGCGAGCATGCGCCCGAGCTCGTCTGGGTCGCCGCGCTCGTCGATCAGTCGAACGCGATGCTCGAGCCGCTCGGCGCGCGGATCCCGGCGACGCTCTTCATGCCGCGCGCCGTGCTCACGGAGCCCGCCGTCGAGCTGACCTGGATGCACGTCGTGCTGCCGCTGCTCGCCGCAGTCTTGCGCGACGAGGTCAAGGTCGCAGCCGATCTGGAGTACCCCCGGGCGCGTGCCCGGGCGCAGGGCGTGAAGACGCTGCGCGCCGTCGCGTAGGCAGTCGGCCCGCGCTCCCAAGGAGGCGCGGGCCGGTGCGAATCAGCTGTACGCGCGGATCAGGATGTCGGCGACCTCGGCGCGCGTGAACTCCTCCGGCGGACGCTGTCCCTCCCCGAGCATCTCGCGCACCTTCGTGCCCGAGAGGAAGACGTGGTCGTCCTGGCCGTGCGGGCACGTCTTGCCCGACGCCATCGAGCCGCAGCGCTTGCAGAAGAACGAGTGTTCGAACATCATCGGCTCGATCCCGAGCGCCGCCGCGTCCAGCTCGTAGAAGATCTCCTGCGCGTCGTAGGTGCCGTAGTAGCTGCCCACGCCCGCGTGGTCGCGGCCGACGATGAAGTGCGAGCAGCCGTAGTTCTTGCGGGAGATCGCGTGCCAGACGGCCTCGCGCGGCCCGCCGTAGCGCATCGCGGCGGGGAACGCCGAGAGCACCGTGCGGTTCGCCGGGTAGTAGGCGTCGAGCAGCGCGCGATAGCACTCCACGCGCACGCCGACCGGCACGTCATCCGACTTCGTCTCGCCGACGAGCGGGTGGACGAGCAGCCCGTCCACGACCTCGAGCGCCGATTTCGTGACGAACTCGTGCGCGCGGTGGATCGGGTTGCGCGTCTGGAAGCCGACGACCCGCCTCCAGCCCCGCTCCTCGAAGATCGCACGCGTCTGCGCGGGGTCGAGCGCCAGGTCGGGGAAGCTCGACTGCTGCCGCGTGAAGACGGTGACCTCGCCGGCGAGATAGCGGCCGGGCTGCGCGTAGACGCGCGCCACGCCGGGATGGGCCTCGTCGGTCGTGCGGAAGCACTGCTCGGCCTCGTGCCGGCCGTCGTACTCGTAGACCTCGCTGACGGCGAGCGTCGCAAGCAGCGTGCCGGCCTCGTCGGTCAGCACGACGGTGTCGCCGCTCGGCGGCTCCGCCACGGCGAGCGTCACCGGCAGCGCCCAGATCGTGCCGTCGGCGAGCTTCATCTCATCGACGACGCGCGCGTAGTCGGCCTTGCCCATGAAGCCGGTGAGCGGCGAGAGCGCGCCGCTCGCGATCATGTCGAGATCGGCCAGCTCGCGGGGGCTGAGCACGATGCGCTCGAGCCCGTCCACGTTCGCCGGGCGCTCGCCCGTGCGCGAGACGAGGCTCCCGCCGTGGGGTGCGATCAGCGACGTCATGCGGGGCTCCCGGCGGGAATCAGCTTGCGGCTCTCGAGGTAGGCGAGCACGGCCTGCGCGCTCTGCTCGGCCGATGCGTTCTCCGTGTCGACGACGAGCTCGGGCGAGACCGGCTCCTCGTAGGGATCGCTGATGCCGGTGAACTCCTTGATCTCGCCGGCGATCGCCTTCGCGTAGAGACCCTTGGTGTCGCGCTTGACGCACTCGTCGACCGAGGCGCGCACGAACACGCAGACGAACGGCCCGAACTCCTCGACGGTCGCGCGGGCGAGCGCTCGCGTGTCCTCGTACGGGGAGATCGCCGAGACGGCTGCGACGCCACCGTGGCGCGTGATGCGGCTCGCGACCCAGCCGATGCGGCCGATGTTCGTGTCGCGGTCCTCCTTCGAGAAGCCGAGGCCCTTTGACAGGTGCGTGCGCACGACATCGCCGTCGAGCGCCTCGACGAGTCGGCCCCGCCGCTCGATCTCGGGGATCACGATGTCGGCGATGGTGGATTTCCCCGCACCGGAGAGCCCGGTGAACCAGAGAGTGAAGCCCGCGTCAGGCATAAGTCTCGCTTACCTCATTCAGTAGATGTGCGAATGAGTCTAGCGAGCCGGTGCCCGATCGAGTGCCGCCAGGCGAGTCCTACGAGGCTTTGGCGGGCACGAGCGGCTCGTCATCGAGGCGCAGCAGGCCGTGACGGAGCGCGTAGCGGCTGGCCTCGGTGCGGTTCGCGACGCCGAGCTTGCGATAGATGTTCGAGAGGTGGAACTTGACGGTCTGCTCGGTCACCCACAGGCGCTTGCCGATCTGGCTGTTCGAGAGGCCCTCGGCGACGTGCTGGAGGATCTCGAGCTCGCGATCGGTGATCACCCTCGGCGGCGTCGGCTGCAAGGCCGCGCGGATCGAGCTGCCGGTCACGACGCCTCCGCCGAGCGCGGCGAAGACGTTGCCGGCGACGGTCTGGCGGATCGCGGCGGAGAGGTCCGCGGGGTCGATCGTCTTGACGATGTAGCTTGCTGCGCCGGCCGCGAGCGCATCGTTGACGCGCTCTGGATCGTCGACGACCGAGAGCATGATCACGCGGGTCTCGGGCGTCGCGCGGCGGATCTCGCCGAGCGCCCAGAAGCCGTCGCCGTGCGGCATTCGCAGATCGAGCAGGACGACGTCGGGGCGCGTGCGGGCGACGGTCCTGACGGCCTCGTCACCGCTCGTCGCCTCGCAGACGACCTCGATGCCGTCGGCTTCGCCGAGCGCGGTGCGCAGGCCGGCGAGAATCAGTCGGTGGTCATCGGCAATCACGGCGCGGATCGGCATCGGTGGGGAGCTCCTCGTGGGTGGACTGGCGCACCGCATCCGTGGTGACGAGCTCACCCTACGTTGCGTTGCCCCACCGTAGTACGTCCGATCGGGTATGCCTGTCAACCCATCGGGTAGGTACAGGCCTGTCGACAAGACCCGGCTCTTACGAGATCGAGCAGGCTCCGGCGAGCAGCGCCGCGAGCCGCTCGCCGTCGTAGCCGAGCTCGGCGAGCACCTCCGCGGTGTGCTGGCCGAGCAGCGGCGGGGCCGCACTCGCGGTGGGATGGGTGCCGTCCAGCCCGATCGGCGAGCGGACCGTGCGAACCGCGCCGATCGTCGGGTGCGCGTGGCTCGTGATCGCGAACGGGGCGTGTCCGAAGACCTCGGAGATCGACCGCACGGCGCCGCCGGGCACGCGGGCGCGGTCGATCGCCGCGAGCCACTCCGCCAGCGTGCGACCGGCGATCGCCCGCGTGATCTGCTCGACGATCTCGACGCGGTGCGCGACCCGCTGCGGGTTCGTCGCGAAGCGCGGATCGCTCGCGAGCCCGTCGAGGCCGGCCTCCCGGCAGAACCGGCCGAACTGCTCGTCGGTGCCGACGGCCACGACCACCCACTTCGCGTCGCTCGTCTCGAACGCCTCGTAGGGCACGATCGTCGGGTGGGCGTTGCCGAGCCGAGCGGGCTCCTCGCCCGCGATCAGCACCTCCGAGCCACGGTTCGCGAGCCAGGCGAGCTGCGAGTCGAAGAGCGAGACCTCGACGTGACGGCCCCGACCCGTCAGCTCGCGCTGACGCAGGGCCGCGAGCACGCCGATCGCGCAGAACATGCCGGCGGTGATGTCCGTGATCGCGACGCCGACCTTCATCGGCGCGCCGGCCGCCTCGCCGGTCACCGACATGATCCCGCCCTCCGCCTGGATCGCGAAGTCGAAGCCGGGGCGGTGGGCGTCCGGGCTATCGGCCGGGTAGCCCGCGATCGAGCCGTAGACGAGCCCGGGCCGCTGCGCCGCAAGCTCGTCGTAGCCGAGGCCGAGCTTGGCCGCGCCCCCTGGCAGGAAGCTCTCGAGCACGATGTCGGAGCGCAGCGCGAGCTCGCGGGCGACCGCGAGGCCATCCGCGTCCACGAGGTCGAGGGCGAGCGAGCGCTTGCCGCGGTTGACGCAGAGGTAGTAGGCGGACTCGCCCTCGGCGAACGGCGGGCCCCAGGCGCGCGTCGGATCGCCGCTGCCGGGACGCTCGACCTTGATCACGTCGGCGCCGAGGTCGGCGAGCATCATCGAGCAGTAGGGACCGGCGAGCACGCGCGACAGATCGAGCACGCGCACGCCCTCGAGGGGCAGTCCGAGCGAGCTCACGTCGGCATCGTCCGGGTCGCGCTCCTGCCTGTCTGCACCGTCACGCGAATCTCCCGTTCCGGGTCGTCGTTGCCCGCCGGTAGTCTACGAGGGTGACCGATGCGCACATGGCGATCGGCGGCCTCGTCGTCGCCCTCAACGCGCTCGTCGCCGTGCTGGGACTGTTCGCGTACTGGCGCGAGCTCGAGGTGCCGGCCCTGCTCGGGCAGGGCATCGCGCTGACGCAGACGCTCGCGCTCCTGCAGGGCGCGTTCGGGCTCTACCTGCTGGCAGGCAACCATCGTGCGCCGACGCAGCTCCACTACGTCTACGGGCTGCTGCCGTCCGCCGCGGTCGCCTTCGCGTACTCGGCGCGCAGCGACAGCGCGCGCCACAACCTGCTCGTGTTCTCGCTCTGCGCCGCCGTGATCGCCGGCCTGGCCGCGCGCGCCTACACGACGGGACTGGCGTAACCCATGCGGATCTCGCCGCTCGCCCGCAACCTCGCGATCGTCGCGCTCGTCGCGCTCGGCCTGACCCTGGTCCGGCGCGTCGGCTCGATCGGGCTGACGATCGTGCAGGGAATCCTCAGCCTGATGCTGCTCGTGATGTTCCTCTCGATCGCGCATTCGCTGTGGCGCCAGAACCGCGGCACGATCGACCTGATGCCGCGCTCGCGCCGCATCGCGCTGTACGGATCGGTCGCCGGAATCGTCGTGCTCGTGCTCGCCCAGCCCGTGATCGTGTCGGGCCCGTTGAGCGCACTTCTGTTCTTCGTCGTGCTCGCTGCACTAGGCTTCGTCGTGTACCGCGTCTGGCAGGAGTCGCGCCGGTACCACTACTGACCATGCGCCGACTGGCCCGCCTGCTGATTCTCGCCCCGCTTCTCGGGGCGCTCTCCCCGGCGGTGGCGTCGGCGGCGGTCAACGACACCGCCGCGACGGCGACGCCGGTGGACGGCATCGCCTGGACGTCGCTCGCGAACGTGCGGCCGCTCGTGATCCAGGGCACCGACTGGGGCGCCGCCTCGGCGGTCGCGAAGGAGCCGGACCCGCTGCCGAGCTGCACGGGGCTCGCCGGTTACTACAACCTCTGGTACCGCGTCACGGTGCGCGAGCGGTCGGTGCTGCGCATCCAGGCGACGTCGACCGATCCCGTCCGCTATCAGCCGATCGTGCAGATCATCTCGCTCCCGGACCGCACCGAGGTCGGTTGCGGGCTCGGCAACGACTCGCGCACGGGATCGATCGCGAACGCCACGGCCGTCGTCTCCTCGAACGGTGACCAGCCGGCCGACTACCTGGTGCGCATCGCGCAGGTCGGCAACAACGCGCCGGTGGGCGGCCTGCCGACCGTGACCGTCGACTTCTCGGGCCAGGACCTGACACAGCCGTCGATCGTGGTCGCCGCGCCGGGCATCGCCCAGCCGCATCAGGCGGCCGCCTACGACGCCTCGGGGACGTTCGATCGCGAGTCCGACCTCGACCTCTCGACGGCGAGCTGGATCTTCTACCCCAACGGCGATCAGCCGACGGCATCTGTGGCCGGCCTCAAGGTGCCATTCACGTGGCCCACCGCGGGCGTCTTCCGTGGCGTCTTCACGATCCGCGATCGCGCGGGAAACTCCCAGCGCTACGAGTTTCTTCAGGTCGTCCGCGACTCCACGCGCCCGACCGTCAAGCTGCTCGCATTCGCGCCGCGGCCGCGGCAGCTGACGCTTCGACTGAGCGTGCGCGCGAGCGAGGCGGTGACGGTGCGCCTGCTCGTCACGCAGGGCGGGTCCGTGCTCTATCGCGGATCGTTCAAGCGCACAGCGGGACAGCGCGCCTACCTCTCCCTCCGCCTCCGCAAGCGAGCCTCCGCGAAGCCGATCATCGTCACCGGCATCGTGCGTGACGCGTCGCAGAACGGTGCGACCTTGCCACTCTGCGTGCTCGATCCGACGGGTCGGAACAGCCACTGCTTCCATCCGTGACATAGCTGTGACGATCCGCGCGTGTATGCGCGCACGCGCCGCGGCACGCTCGGCGCATGCACACCGTGGGAGCGAGAGCGCGCGGCCGTCCGTCGCGTGAGCGAGGCCAGGCCGGCGTCGAGGCCGTCGTGCTCGTGCCGATCCTCGTGCTGGTCGTCGCCGCGGCGGTGCAGCTCGTGCTGCTCGCGTCGGCTGCCGCGGCCGTCGAGCGGGCCGCCGTGCAGGGTGCGCAGGCCGCGCTCCGTGGCTCGCCGGCCGAGCCGGCCGTGCGGGCGGCGCTGCCCGCCGCGCTCCGCCACCGCCTGCGGATCACGCGGCACGGAGCCTCGCTGCACGTCAGCGTGACCGCACGCTCGTTCCTGCCGTTCCTGCCGGAGATCTCGCTCGCGGCGAGCGCCTCGTGAGGGCGCAACGCGGCCAGGCCTCGGTCGAGCTGTGCGCGCTCGTCCCGGTGCTGCTGGTGCTGGCGCTCGGCGGTCTCCGCGGAGCGCAGATCGTGCGCGCCACGATCCGCGGCGAGCACGCGATCGCGCGGGCCCAAGCCGCGCAGCTTGCCGGGCTCGATCCGCGGGCGGCAGCCGAGGCGGCGCTTCCGGGCGCGCTCGTCGACGTGCGACACGGTGAGATCGACCTGCGCGTGCCGGTGCAGCCGCGCGGGCTCCCCTACGCGACGGTCCACCTCCATCGACGGCTCTCGCCGTGACGGCGCGCGGAGAGCGCGGCCAGGTCGCGGTCATGCTCGTCGGGCTGCTGGTGCTCGCGCTGCCGTTCGGCGCGGGCGCCCTCGCGCTCGTCCGCGTGGTCCTGCAAGCAGACCGGCTGGCCGGCACGAGCGACGCAGTGGCGCTCGCCGGAGCGCGCGAGCTCGCGCGCGGCTACGACGAGCTCTTCCCGCACGACGGCCTGCCGCCGCGGCTGACCCCGCACGAGCTCGCCCGGCGGGCCCAATCCGCCGCGGCGAGCGTGGCGCGGGCGCGCGGCGTCGAGCTCGTCTCCGTGCGCTTCGAGCACGCCCGCACCGAGCCTGGCCCGACCCGGCTCTCCGTTGTCGTCGCCGAGCCTCGGTCGGCGGGACGCCTGCTCGAGTCCTTTCTCGCCGAGACCGTCAGGCGCAGCTCGCGCGCCGGGATCGACTTCCAGCCCGCGGTGCCCGACCCCGGTCTCTTTCGCGTGGTCGACGTCGCGGGATTCGCCGGCGCCGACGCGGTGATCGCCGCAGCGGAGGGGCAGCTCGGCTGGCCGTACGTGTGGGGTGGGGAGAGCCGTGCCGAGGGCGGGTTCGACTGCTCGGGGCTGATCGACTTCGCGCTCGCCGCCGCCGGCCACGCGGTCGGCCGCCCGACGGCCGCAGGCCTGCAGGTGCTGGCCGACTCGATTCCGCTCGCAGCCGTGCAGCCAGGCGATCTTGTCTTCGTCGGCACGCCGGCGGAGCACGTCGGGCTCGTGGTCAGCGCGGCGACGGTCGTCGAGGCACCGCACCGCGGCGCTGTCGTGCACCTCGAGGCGATCGCGCAGGGTGGCTGGACCGCCGCGGGGCGGCTCGCGTTCGTCGGTCCGGGCGACGGTGCCGGGAGCGCGCTGCCCGGCTGGGTGCCCCGCGAGTATGCCGACCCGCTGGCGCGGGCGGGGAGGAGCAACGACGTGCCTCCGCTCCTGCTCGCCGCGCAACTCGAGGCCGAGAGCGGTTTCGACCCGCGCGCCGTCTCGACGGCGGGGGCCGAGGGAATCGCGCAGTTCATGCCTCGCACGTGGCGGGGCGCGTGGAACCCCTGGCGTGCGCAGAGCCCCTTCGATCCAGCTGCCGCGATCAAGGCCCAGGCGCGGTTCCTCGGCATGCTGCTCGCACAGACACGCGGTGATCTGCCGGGCGCGCTCGCCGCCTACAACGCCGGACCGGGTGTGCTGGGCGGAACGTGGCCGCCCGAGACGCGCGCATACGTCGCGACGATCATGCGCCGCTTCTCGGGTGGATTCGCACAGTCGGGCGATCGGGGCGGGCTGCCGATCCGCCTGCTGGCCGGCGGATCAACGCTGCCGGCATCCACCAGCTGAGGGATGTCAGAGCGAAATTGACCCGACGAGCGGCGGATTTCCGCCCAGATCCACCGAAAGGGTGATCGCTGAACCGTGCTGCCCGCCGATGAAGGGGCAGATGGGGTGGGCTGCGGCCGACCTCGCTTCCTGACTCAGTCCCCCTGTAGGAGGGCCATCGTGGCCGACGAGCAACGCGACGGAACGAACGACCAGACAGCTCGATCCGAACGGAAACGACCGGGCGGGCCCGTCCTGGCTACGTCCCTGGCCGTGATGCTCGCCTCGGGTGTCGTCATCGCGGGCGCGATGTCGGCCGGCGCGACAGCCGACGCGACGGGCGACCCGCTCGCGGCCGGCGAGACGACCGTGGTCGTGACCGACCCGACGGCTCCTCCAGCCGATCCGACGACGACGACCGACTCGACCACGACGGACCCGAACGCGACGACCGATCCGGCGCCGCCGGCCGGCTCGGACGGGACCCCGAATCCGACGCCCCCGCCGGCCGATCCGCCCCCGGTGCCACCGGCAGATCCCCCGGCTCCGCCGGCCGATCCGCCCGCGGTGGCTCCGACCGATCCGCCGCCCGCGCCCGCAGCTCCCGTCGCTCAGCCCGATCCTCCGGCGACGCCTGCGGCTCCGGCGGCGACGACGCCCGACGCACCCGCGTCGGAGCCGACCAAGCCTGCGAAGCCCGCGGTCTCCAAAAGCGAGGGCGGCAGGGACACGCCGTCGAAGCCGTCGAAGGTCTCGAAGCCGACCGGCTCCTCCTCCGAGCCGACCGCCCCGACGAGCGGCGACACCGGGCCCGTCGGATCGCCGAGCACGTTCGCGCAGCCGGCCGTGAGCTTCAACTTCGTGCCGACCCCGGCCGACCTGCGCTTCTATGTGCGGGCCGCGAAGACGAAGCCGCTGCCGAAGCTCCGCAAGATCGATCATGACCTCGCGGTCAGCCTCGCCACGGCGGGGAGCGACGCGCAGATCCACTGGGCGCTGCTTGCCGCGGTCGCGCAGTTCGAGTCGAAGCTCGGCAAGGAGACGGGCACGTTCGCCGGATCCAAGCTCTCCAAGCTGCCGGCCGACCGTGCCGGGCAGCTCTCCTCGCTCGCCACGTTCCTGCACCAGCACGGTGCGAACCGGAACCTCTCGTCGAAGGGCACCCAGCGCGCGCTCCGCACGTACTTCGCGGATCGCAAGAAGGGCGACCGGGCGCGCGCGCTCGCCTCGTTCTACGGTGCGCTCGGTCTCGAGGGCATGCAGAACGGCCTCGCGAAGAGCGAGCCGCACCTGCGCAAGGCCGTGCTCGCCGACCGGCGGGTCAGCATCTACGCCGCGGGACGCGGCGACGTCAAGGCGCGCCGCGTCGACACGCGAGTGCTGCTCGTGATCGAGTACCTCGCCAACGCGACCGGCAAGGTCAAGGTCTCGTCGCTCGTCTCCGGGCACCGTCTCTTCACGACGTCGGGCAGCGTCTCCGCCCACGTCTACGGACGGGCGATGGATATCTCGGCGCTCTCCGGAACCCGCATCGCCGGGCATCAGAACCCGGGTCAGGTGACCGAGAAGGGCGTTCGGCTGTTGCTCCTGATGCCGAAGAACGCCCAGCCCAAGCAGATCATCTCGCTACTCGACCTCGACGGCCCGACCGGAAACCGCGGATCCTTCGCGCTCTCCGACCACTCGGACCACATCCAGGTCGAGTACTAGAGCTCGTACACGGCGCGGCTGCCTCCCCGAGCCGGGGAGGCAGCCGGCGTCAACCGAGCCTGACCGTGACGCGCGTGCGCGCCGCATTGCCGGCCGAGTCGACCGCCCGCGCCGAGACGACGATGCGCATGCCGCCGAGCTTGCGGAGCCGCGCAGGCAGCATCAGCACGATCGAGCGCCGGCCCGCTCCGGCGCGCAGCGCTCGGGCTGCGAGCTCGACGCGCGGGCTCCGCGACGCGAGACCGAGCTCGCCCGCCTGAGCACCGCTGACTGCGGCCCAGACGCGCCAGAGAGCCGGCTCGTTGGAGCGGATCGTGACGCGAAGGGTGTGCGTCTCCGGCGCACGCACGCGAACCGCGATCACCGGCGCGGTCAGGTCGAGCGGCCGTGCTGCACCCAGCGGGAGCACGATCACCCTGCGTGAGGTGTGGCGCCCGTCGTCGACGGTCAGCGCGATCACGCGCGGCCGGCCCGTGAGCTTGAGGCGGAACGTCGGCCTCGTGCCCTCGGGCTCGCCGTCGCCGTCGGTGTCCCACGCGTAGCGCAGCGAGGCTCCGTCGATCGCCGAGGTCCGGCCGTCGAGCGTGACCGAGTCGCCGGCGACCGGGTGCTCGGCCGAGAGGCGGATCGTCGCCACGGGACGAGCCGCGGCGTCGGACCGGCGTTCGAGCCGTGAGATCGCGCCCTGGCGGTCGATCACGAACGCCTCGCCGTTCGCATTCGCGACGAGCGCGCGCGCTCCGTCGAGACCGCGCAGCCGGTGGAAATCCGTCGGCGTCCCATCCGGCGCCGGTGCGGCGAGGAGCAGGGCGGTCGGCGTCGCAACGAGCGTGCCGGAGCCGATCTCGGGCGGAGACTCGACCGCTCCGACCGGCCCGTCGAGCAGCAGGCTGGGGCGGATGAACGACCCGCCGCATGGCGTGTCGGGGTTGCACGCCCACTCGAAGTTCGCGCCGCGCGCGATCGAGGCGTCGATGCGGTTCAGCTCGTTGTGGTCGACCAGCGAGAGGGCGCCGGTCGCGCTCCCGAACGTGAACGCCCGCGGCTCGCGGAGACCGCGCGCGAACACCTCGGGAAGCGTGCCCGGCGTGATGCTCGTCTGGTCGCGCGGGATCGTGAAGGGCGCGCCGTCGCGGGATGGCGAGGGGTCGATGCGCAAGAGCTTGCCGAGGGGCGACGCGCGGTCCTGCGCGCTCGCTCCCGACGGGTCCGGCGTGCCGATCCAGAGCAGCCCATCCGGACCGAACGCGATCTGGCCGGCGGCGACCGTGGCGGGGACCGTGATCGCGAGCACGCGACGGCCGCGGCGCTCGGCGCGTGCCCGGTCGGCGGGAACGTGTCGCTGCCAGAGCGCGAGCCGCCCCTTCGCATCGACGGCGTAGACGTAGAACAGCCCGGAGCTGACGTAGTCCGGCGCGAAGGCGAGCGAGAGCACCCGCCCGCGCGAACCGAGGCCGCGGGAGACGTCATCGAGCGGCGCGAGCCGGCTCCCCTGCAGCACGTCGATCGCACCGCGTCGCGTCGCGATCGCGAGCCGGGTCGGGTCGCCCGGGACTGCCGTCGCGGCGACGGCGCCGTCGAGCCTGGCCACCTCGACGAGGCGGATCGGCGACGCGCCGCCAGACGGGTAGAGCATCGCGGCGAGCGAGACGAGGCCGGTGACGACGATCAGCGCGATCGGTGAGAGGCGCCTCAGCACGGCTACACCGTAGCCTCCGCACGGACGTTAGAGTCCAGCGGATGCAGATGGAATGCGGCACCCGTGTGCTGACGCTTGCCGAGACGTTCACGATCGCGCGGGGCTCGAGCGATGCCGAGACCGTCGTCTGGGTGGCGATCACGAGCGGAGGGCAGACGGGCTTCGGCGAGGGCGCTCCCGACGAGCGCTACGGCGAGACGCCGGAGCGCGCCTGCGACGAGATGCGGCGCGCGGAGAGCCTGCTCGGCGACGATCCGTTCGCGCTCGAGCAGATCGAGCGTCGCCTGCGTGCATCAGTTGGGTCGATGGTCGCGCTGCGCGCGATCGAGGGTGCCCTGCATGACCTCGTCGGCAAGCTCGTCGGCCAGCCGTCCTGGCGCCTGCTCGGCCTTGCCGGCACCACACCGGAGACGAGCTTCACGCTCGGCATCGCCTCGATCGACAGCACCGTCGAGAAGGCGCACGCGGCGGTCGCCGCGGGGTATCGGCGGCTCAAGATCAAGGTCGGCGGTGCCGACGATCTCGCGCGGCTCGAAGCGATCCGCGGCGTCTGCGAGCTGCCGATCCGCGTCGACGCGAACGAGGGCTGGACGCTCGAGGCCGCGCGCGAGATCCTGCCCGAGCTGCGGCGGTTTCGGGTCGAACTGATCGAGCAGCCGTTCCCGGCTGCAGATCGGGAGAGCTTTCACGGGCTCCGCGAGCTCGCGCCCGGCATGCCGATCGTGATCGACGAGGGCTGCCACACGCTGGCCGATGTCGCCGACGTCGCAGGCTACGCCGACGGCATCAACATCAAGCTGGACAAGACGGGCGGCATCCGCGAGGCGATCCGGATGGTGCACGCGGCGCGGGCGCTCGGCCTGACCGTGATGCTCGGCTGCATGATCGAGAGCTCGCTTGGAATCTCCGCCGCGGCGCAGCTCGCGTCGCTCTGCGATTTCGTCGACCTCGACGGTCACCTGCTGCTGAGCGACGACCCGTTCTCGGGCCTCGGTCTCGAGCAAGGGTGCATCGTGCTCTCGCAGCGACCCGGCCTGGGAGTGGAGGAGCGATGACCGAGCGCGTCGCGGTCTACGCCGAGGGCAAGCTGCGGGTCTCCGATGCGAAGGCGGCGCACGGGCTGATCCGCTACGGCCAGCGGGATGTCTGCGCGGTGATCGACTCGACCGAGGCCGGCAGGCTCGCGAACGAGGTCGTCCCGTTCGTGCGACGTCCCGTCCCGGTCGTCGAGAGCGTCGCGCGCGCCGTCGAGCTCGGAGCCACCTGTCTCGCGATCGGCATCGCCCCGGCGGGCGGCAAGCTGCCGCCGGCCTGGAAGGCGGCGTTGCTCGAGGCGCTGCGCGCCGGCCTGAACATCGAAGCGGGCCTGCACGACCTGCTCAACGCCGATCCCGATCTCGTGCGAGCGGCCCGGGAGCACGGAGGCGAGCTGCGTGACCTGCGCGTCGCGCCGGCCGACCTCTCGACGCCGACCGGTGCGGGCTTCGACGCGCCCGTCAGGATCGTGCACACCGTCGCGACGGACTGCGCGGTCGGCAAGATGACCGCCGCGCTCGAGCTGGTCGATGCGGCCCGCCGCGCCGGCGAGCAGGCCGTCTTCGTGCCCACCGGCCAGATCGGGATCTCGATCGCCGGCTGGGGCATCGCGGTCGATCACGTGATCAGCGACTACGTCGCCGGCGCGGCCGAGCGGCTCGTGCTCGAGGGAGCCACGCGCGGTGATCTGCTCGTGGTCGAGGGCCAGGGCGCGCTTCATCACCCGTTCTACTCGGGCGTCACGCTCGGCCTCTTGCACGGCTGCACGCCGCACGCGCTGCTGCTCGTGCACGAGGCCGGAATGGACCGGATCGACCTCGATGAGCGCGTCGGCCCGCCGATCCTGCCGTTCAGCGAGCTGCGCGAGCTGCTCGAGCTGCTCTGCCGGCCGCTGCGGCCCGCTCCGGTCGCGGCGATCGCGCTCTCGACGCGGCGGATCGCCGACCCCGCGGCCGCGCAAGCCGAGATCGCGCGCGTCGAGGCCGAGACCGGCCTCGTCACCGACGATCCGGTGCGCTTCGGCTCCGATCGTCTCTGGCAGGCAGTCGCATCGGCGCTGTGATCGAGCGGTACGCCGCGGTCGTCTGCGACTGGTCGCTGGAGGTGGGGCCAGGCACCCGCCTGCTCGTCGACGGGCCGCTCGAGGCGAAGGCGCTCGCGACCGCGGTGGCCGCGCACGCCTGGCGCGCGGGCGCGACGGTGAGCGTGAATCTGAACCCCTCGTCGTCGAGCGGCCTCGGCGTCTCCGAGGAGCTCGATGCGGCCTTCGACGCGGCCTGCGAGATCCACCTCGGCGGGTGGATCTTCTCGGATCACTACGTCTCAAAGCTTCGCCGTGTCCGCTGCACGTGGCCGACGGCCCTCGCCGCGCAAGGCAAGGGCGTCGGGACGCTGAAGCTGGCCGAGACGATCTTCGCCGGCTGCCTGCTCGACCGCTCCGACCCG
>JANLRV010000072.1:0-21451 GCA_031361905.1 Actinomycetes bacterium | reverse complement strand
GCTTCCCGTCGTCGTCGACGTCTAGCGTCAGGCGGCGCGGACACTGGTCGCGGCGTGCGCGTGAACGCGTCGTGAATAGCCCGGGGTCAGGGCCCGGGCTATTCATCAACGCGACGCTGCGACCTTCAGCCGCCGCACGTCCGCGTTCGTCTCGATCGCGTACGTGCTGCCCGGCTCGAGGTGCAGGCGCCAGACGGCGAGGCCCTTGCCCGTCACGCCCGTGGACTGGCTGAAGCCCCGCCCCGAGAACGAGAGGGAGTCGTTCCCGGCGCCGTCACGCACTCGGAGCTCGTAGGCGCCTGGCTTGAGCGCGCCGCGGATGCGCGGCGTGATCTGCAGGCGACCGTCAGCTCCGAGCACGAGCCGGATCGTCGTTTGCGCGCTGAGCGCGCTCTTGACACCGTTCCGGTCGGCGGCGAGGCGCGTGCCGCCGCTGCCGACGTTGATCAGAAGGGTCGCGAAGCCCGCAACGAGCAACACCGCGAGCGTGAGGAGACCCGCGAACGCGTGCTCTTTCTCGAACTGCCAGGGAAGTCGGTACACGCCTCCCACGGTAATCAGGCGCGCACCCTCCGGGGTACCTCGATCGAGGGATCTCGACCGACGACGAGCAGCTCGCTCCTACGCGACCTTGACGGCCTTCGACTCGACGAACGCGACGAGCCCCGCAAGCGAGCCGAAGTTCTCCTCGGTGATCTCGGCATCGTCGACGGAGATGCCGTAGCGCTCCTCGACCTCGCCGACGAGCTCGACCACGCCGGTCGAATCGATCACGCCGAGCTCGAGCAGGCTGTCCGAGTCCGCAAGCACGCGGTCGGGCTGCAGGTACATGAAGTTCTCGTTGATGTAGGCGAGAAGGTCGTCGCGAACGCTCATCGTGGTGTCGGCTCCTGGTCGGTCGTCTGGCCGCGCGCGTCGCGGCCTACCAGGACATCATCCCACGAGACCGCGGGAAAGAAGCCCTCCGTCCGGGGGGCTTCTCACTACCATGCCCGAGTGAAGCCGTTCCCCAAGATCGAGCTGCACGTGCACCTCGAGGCGACGGTCGCGCCCGAGCTGCTGCTGCGCATCGCCCGCCGCAACGGCGTCTCGCTGCCGGCGGAGACCGCCGAGGAGCTCCGCGAGCTGTGCCGATTCCGCGACTTCGGCCACTTCATCGAGGTCTGGATCGCGACGACGCGCGCGCTCCAGCACGCAGACGACTTCCGCGAGATCACGGTCGCTTACGCGGCCGAGGCGAAGCGCCACGGCGCGGTCTACCTGGAGGCGATCTTCTCGCCCGCCGAGCCCGTGCGCCGCGGCGCCGCCTGGGACGAGGTCTTCGAGGGCTACTGCGACGGCATCGCGCAGGCCCGCGAGGAGCTCGGCGTCGAGATGCGCCTGACGCCGGATATCCCGCGCAGCTTCACGCTCGAGGAAGGCCTCGAGACCGCGCGCCAGGCGATCCATTTCCGCGACCGCGGCGTCGTCGGACTGGGGCTCGGCGGGCTCGAGGCGCAACACCCGCCCGAGCCGTGGGCGCCGGCCTTCGAGCTTGCCCGCGAGGGCGGCATCGCGTCCGTGCCGCACGCCGGCGAGGTCGCGGGACCCGTCTCGATTCGCGGCGCCCTCGAGGCGCTGGGCGCAGACCGGATCCGGCACGGCGTCCGCGCGATCGAGGATCCGGCGCTCGTGCGCGAGCTCGTCGAACGCGGCGTCGTGCTCGACGTCACGCCGATCTCGAACCTCCGCACGGGCGTCTACGCGTCGCTCGGCGAGCATCCGGTGCCCGCGCTCGTCGCGGCAGGCGTCCGCTGCTCGATCTCGACGGACGACCCGGTGCTGTTCGACACGGACCTCACACGCGAGTACGAGGCCGTCGTCTCGCTGGGGCTCTCTCCCCGCTCGATCTTCGACGCGGGCGTCGAGGGCGCGCTCTGCGATGACGCGCAGCGCGCGGTCCTGCACCAGCTCGCCGACGAGACCGACTGGGGCTAGTCGATCAGGAGGCCGTGACGACCATCGTGCGCGCCCTGCGGCGCGGATGCGCGTCGTCGGTCAGCCGGTAGGTGCCGGGTCGCAGCGTCGCGTCGACGGTGCGCGTGACCGTCGAGCGCACGCCGGTATGGACGTTCACGCCAGGCCCCTTGAGGTGCACGTTGCCGAGCTTGGAGCGATCCGCCAGCGTGATCGTCGCGGCGCCCGCGACGGCGGTCCTCGGAGCGAGCGTGAGCCCGGCGGGCCCGAGCTTGACCCTGACCTTGACGACCGGCGGGTCGGGCGTGGGCGGAGGCGGAGGAGGCGTCACCGGCGGCGGGGGTGCCGGGGGCGGCGCGGTCGTCGTGGTCGTCGTCGGTGCGGCGACGACGGTGAACGGCACGCTCATGCTGCCCGGATGCTGCTGGCACAGGTAGTTGTACGTGCCTGCCTGGAACGTCACCGTGATGGTCTTCACCTCGGCGGCACCGATGGAGGTGCCGTCGTCGACCCCTGCCCCCGAGAAGTGCACGTTGTGGTTCACCGCCATGTCGTCGATGGTGATGTCGTACGTGCCGGCGGTGAGCGTCGCAATCGGGATCCCACTCTGCGTGAAACTGAGGAGACTGGCACTAGGCATGGCGCCGACGGCAACGGAGGCAGCCAGCTGCGGGTTGGCAGCCTGCGACGTCACGGCCTCGGCGGCGAACAGCCCGGCGACAGCCAGGATCGGAACGGCGAGCAGCGTGCGACGCATGCCCGAACGGTATCGCCCTCAGGCCGCCGCGGGGTCCCTCGACAGGGTGATGCGAACGCGCGGCTCGCTCAGCTGCGGCGCGCGCGGCGTCGTCTTGCAGAACGCCTCGTAGAGCGCCTGGGTCGAGAGCACCCCGACGAGCATCATGTTCTCGCGGAAGCCGGTCGCCTTGCCGGCCCGGCAGCGGCGGACGAGCCCGGCCACCGCCGTCGCATCGAACACGCCGACCTCGGCGATCCGCTCGGGAGCGAGCAGCTCGCCGACCCACTCCGGCTCGTGCGCGTTGAAGAACGCGGCCGCGTCGGGCGAGCGATACGGCTGCTTGGGGCGCGAGGCGACCGCCGCCGGCAAGAGTGGCTTCGCGAGCTCTCGCAGCGCGACCTTCTCGCGCAGCCCGCAGAGCTTCTGCTCCGCCGCGAGCGAGACCGAGTGCTCGAACACGCGGTGGTCGAGGAACGGGTAGCGACCCTCGACGCCGTGCGCCATCGCCATGCGGTCGCCCTGCGCGGCGAGCAGGTAGCCCGAGAGCAGCGTTGTCACCTCGAGGTAGGCCGCGCGCTCGAGCGTCGAGAGGCGGTAGAACTCGGCCGGCAGCTCGTCGCGCGCCCGCTCGAGCGGGTCGGCGGCCGCCTGCTGCTCGCGCATCGCCTCGCCGTAGAGCGCCTTCACGCCCGCCGTCGAGTTGAAGCGCGGCTGGTGCGAGAAGAGCGGGTCGTCGAGGGGCCCCGCGTCGAGGAAGAACCGCCGCCAGGCATCGCCACGACGGCCTGCCGTCTGCGCGAAGTACGGATAGAGGCGGTCGAGCAGCGCCGGACGGACCGTCGAGCCGGGCTCGCGGCCGCAGAACGCACGCACCTTCGCCTCCTTGAACAGGTCGTAGCCCCAGAACAGCTCGTCGGCGCCCTCGCCGGTGCCGACGACGGTGATGCCCTGCTCGCGGGTGCGCTGCGCCAGCAGGTACATCGGCACCGGCGCGGTGCGCACGATCGGCGTCTCGCAGTGCCAGACGACATCGCGGAACGCGCCGGCGATCTCCTCGGCACCGACCTCGACGACGTGGTGCTGCGAGCCGAGCGCCTCGGCGACGTCCTGCTGGAACCCGCGCTCGTCGAAGTGCGGATCGCGGAACGCGACCGAGAAGGTGCGCAGCTGGTGGTCGGTCTGCTCGACTGCAAGCGCCGTCGTGAGGCTCGAGTCGAGGCCGCCCGAGAGGTAGGCGCCGACCGGCACGTCGGCGCGCAGCCGGAGCCGCACGCTGTCGCGCAAGAGCTCGCCGAGATCGTCGAGCGGTCGTGGCTCGTACGACGGCGTCCACCACGGGCCCTCGCTCAGCACCTGCCCGTCGCGCCAGCGGAGCACGTGCCCGGGCGGGAGCTGCCGCACGCCGGCGAACACGGTCTGCGGCGCGCGCGGCGACCACCACGTGAACGTCTCGTCGATCCCGGCGGGATCGAGTCTCGGCTCGACCAGGCCCGACGCGACGAGCGCCTTGATCTCGGAGCCGAAGACGATGCCGCCGTCAGGTAGCAGGGCGTAGTGCAGCGGCCGCACGCCGAAGCGATCGCGCACGAGCGTCAGCGTGCGCGACTCGCGCTCGAGGTGCGCGATCACGAACTGGCCGTTGCAGCGGTGCAGCGCGTCGACGCCGACACGATCGAGCAGCCGCAGCAGCACCTCCGTATCACCCGAGGTCGCGAACGACTCGCCCTGCGAGACGAGCTCCGCCCGCAGCTCGGGGTAGTTGAAGATCTCCCCGTTGAAGACCATCGCCGAGCCGTCGCCGAGCATCGGCTGCCAGCTCGACGGGATGTCGAAGATCGCGAGCCGCGTCGAGACGAGCCCGGCCCCGTCGCCGCGCGCGAGCCCGTAGCCGTCAGGCCCGCGATGTTGGATCGACGCGGCCATGCGCCGCAGGACCTGCTCGGCGATCGGCCGATCGCGGTCGGTGTGGACGATCCCCGCGATCCCGCACATGGCTAGCGGTGCGCCGGGGCGTGCGACCCGTCGAGGTCGACGAGATGGGCGGGCGCGTGCAGGTAGGCCGTCGCGGCGCGGACGCGGCGGAGCTCGTCGTAGGCTCGCTCGATCTCGTCGGCGTCGAGCCCGGCGAGCGGCGCCACGCGAGCGGCGTCGGCTCCCGAGTCGAAGCCCCACGCGATCAGATCCATCGTCTCGTGCGGGTACCCGTAGTAGAACTCCTCCTGCGATTGCGGGAGGCTGAAGGTCTCGGTGGTGGGCGAGCGGCTCGTGATCACGTCGGGCAGTCCCAGGTGTTTCGCGAGCGCGTAGACCTGCGTCTTGTAGAGGCGCGCGATCGGCTTGACGTCGGCGAGGCCGTCGCCGCCCTTGACGAAGAACCCCTGGTCGTACTCGAGCTTGTTCGGCGTGCCGATCACGGCGTAGCCGAGATTGTCGGCCCACGTGTACTCGATCAGCTTGCGCACGCGCTGCTTCATGTTCGTGGCCGCGATCAGCTTGCGGTAGGCCCCGGCGGGGATGCGGCGCTCGTCGAACGAGCCGTCGTCCTTCTGCACCACGGCCTTGAACGTGACGATGCCGCCGGGCGCCGAGCGCACGACCTTGTGCTTCCAGCTCGGGCGGTACTCGGGAAAGACCTCGACGAGCGCCTCGTCGCGACGGCGGTAGCAGCCCAGGCCCTCGAGCGCCTCGGAGATGTTCTCCTCGACCGTGGGAGCCTCGAGGTGCTGCGCGAGCGTCAGCCCGAGGTCGGAGCTCGAGGTGCCGACGTCCTTCTCGGGCATGCGCAGGAGCATCACCTTGGCGGGGCCGAAGGCCTGCACGGCGAGCCCGGCGCAGCAGCTCGAGTCGATGCCTCCGGAGATGCCGAGCACGACGCCGCGGCGTCCGAGGGAGCGCACGGTGTCGCGCATGCCCTCGCAGATCGCGGTGGCGGTGGCGGTGAGATCGAGGGCGAGGGGATCAGTCGTGTTGGGCACGTCCATCACGCTAGCGCAGGTACCCGGGGGCTGCACACCCTCCATTCGGCGAGGATCGGGTGCTTGATCCACCCCTCTGGGCATTCCGGGAGAACGTCCTCGCGCCCGGGCAGGAGATGCGCGGCGCAGCGCGAAGGCCAGCGCATGGCCGCGAAACGCCAATCGACTCGCCGTGCTCCGACGACGGCCCGCCGCCCCGCGGCGGCCAAGCGCAAGCCCACGCGCCGCGCGCAGCGCCAGCCGATGCTGGAATCGCACCAGCTCGCCGATCTCGCCGGCCTCGCGCTGGTCGCACTCGGCGCGTTCTCGGTGCTCGTGCTCTGGCTCGGCCTCGACGGCGCGGCGCTCGGACGCGGGCTGCGGCACGCGCTCGAGCAGATGTTCGGCCGCGGCGTGGGTGCCGCGCCGATCCTGCTCTGCGCCGCCGGCGTCAGCCTGCTCTTGCGCTCTGATCCGCGCCGCATCCGGCCGTTCCGCTTCGGCGGCGCCGCGATCGTGCTCGGGCTCGCCAGCCTGATCGGCTCGGCCTCGCTCTCGCATGCCGCCGTGCGCTCCGGCGGCGGGATCTTCGGCAACGGCCTGCACACGATCACGGCCACCGTCGCGGGCGAGCCCGGCGCGTTCTTGGTGGCGCTCTTCCTCGTGCTCGGAGGCCTGCTGCTCGTGAGCGGGGCCTCGGCCGCCGCCGTGCTCGGGCAGGGCGCCTACGTCGCCCGCCGCTCGGCCGACAACGTCGTGCGCGTCGCCGCGACCGTGCGTCCGGTGACGCCGTCGAGGCCGCTCTCGGTGCGCGCCCCGCGCATCCGCGGGAAGGGCGAGGCGGTGCCGCTCGATGGCGAGGCGCGCTTCCCGGACGTCTTCGAGGAGACGGCGCCGGATCCCGAGCCCACGCCGCTCTCGGCGCAGTTCCCCGTCGAGCCGCTGACGTTCCCGCCGCTGCCCGTGGCCCCCGTCGAGGTTCTCGACGCCGACCCGACGGACGCGGGCGAGCTGACCCTCGAGACCGACGGGCTGCCGCTCGGCACGTCCGCCGAGCTCTCGACCTACGTCCTCCCCGATCCCTCGGTGCTCCGCAAGGGCACCCAGAACGCGAACAGCGACGTCGATGCCACGCGCGTCTCGCAGACGCTGATCGCGGCGCTCAAGGAGCACGGCATCGAGGCGCGCCTGTCCGGCACCGTCTCCGGCCCGCGGGTCACGCGCTACGAGCTGCAGCTTGCGGCCGGCACCAAGCTGTCGCGCTTCAGCGCGCTCAAGGACGACCTCTCGTACGCGCTCGCGTCGACCGAGATCCGTCTGCTCACGCCGATTCCGGGCAAGCAGGCCGTCGGCGTCGAGGTGCCCAACCGGTCGCCGAACCTGGTCGCGCTCGGCGACCTCGTCGGCCAGATGCCCGAGGGGCACTCGCCGCTCTCCGTCTGGCTCGGCAAGGACATCGCGGGACACACGGTGAGCATCGATCTGACCCGGATGCCGCATCTCCTGATCGCGGGCACGACGGGCTCGGGCAAGTCCGGCTGCATCAACGCGATGCTCTCGTCGATCCTGCTGCGCGCCACGCCGGACGAGGTGAAGATGATTCTGATCGACCCGAAGAAGGTCGAGCTGAACCACTACGAGACGATCCCGCACCTGCTCACGCCGGTCGTGACGAACATGAAGAACGCCTCCGCCGTGCTCTCCAACGTCGTGCGCGAGATGGAGAGCCGGTACGAGCTGATGGGCTCCTACAAGGCCCGCTCGCTGATCGAGATGAACCGTCTGCGGCTGAAGGACGGCAAGCCGAAGCTGCCGTACATCCTCGTCGTGATCGACGAGCTCGCCGACCTGATGATGGTCGCGCCGGGCGAGGTCGAGGATGCGATCGTGCGCCTCGCGCAGAAGTCGCGGGCCGTCGGCATCCATCTGCTGCTCGCGACCCAGCGCCCGTCGCGCGATGTGATCACCGGCCTGATCAAGGCCAACGTGCCGAGCCGGATCGCGTTCGCGGTCTCGAGCCAGATCGACTCGCGGATCATCCTCGACGAGGGTGGCGCCGAGAGCCTGCTCGGGTCGGGCGACATGCTCTACAAGTCGGTCTCGAGCATGCGCCTGCAGCGCGTCCAGGGCGCCTACATCGACGAGGAGGAGATCGCCCTCGTCGTCGCCCAGTGTCGTCGCCAGGCCGCGCCGAAGTTCGAGGAGGAGCTGCTCGAGACGCTCCCCGACGTCGAGAGCGAGGAGCTCGACGCCGACGAGGACGAGCTGCTCAGCGATGCGATCCTCTGCGTCGCCCAGCACGAGACCGCATCGGTCTCGCTGCTGCAGCGCAAGCTGCGCGTCGGCTACACGCGTGCCGGCCGGCTGATCGACATGCTCGAGCGGCGCGGCGTCGTCACGGGATATGAGGGCTCGAAGGCGCGGCGCGTGCTCGTCAGCTACGACGAGGCACAGCGCATGGTGGGGCGCGAGACGCTCTCGACGTAGGGTTGCGGGTGTGAACCGGACGTTCGTGACCGCGCTCGTGGCGGGCGTGCTCGCCGAGAGCGTGCTGCTCGCGATCCTCAAGGCGACGGGAGCCGGCGGGCTGTCGATCCTCTACCTCGTGATCGGCGCGGCGCTCGGCTTCCGCTTTGGTCCGCGCGTGGGCGCGCTGGCGGCCGCGATCCCCACGATCGGGATCGTCGGCGCGAGCTCCGACTCGCTCTCGGTCCGGCTCGAGTTCACGTTCTTCGCCCTCCTCGTGGTCGGAGGAACCGCCTGGTTCGTCGGCAATCTGCGCGAGCGATACGGGCGACCACCCTGGCGTCCTCGGCACGACCTCGGCTAAGCTCGCTGACGACCCTCGGGTCGACTCACCCATGTTCGAGATCGGATCCACTCTCCGCGAGGCGCGCGAGCGCCGCCAGCTTACCCACGACCAGGTCGAGGGCGAGACCAAGATCCGCGCCAAGTACGTGAGGGCGCTCGAGGACGAGCAGTTCGAGATCCTGCCGTCCGGGACGTACGTGAAGGGCTTCCTGCGCTCCTACGCGGACTTCCTCGGGCTCGACGGCCAGATCTTCGTGGACGAGTACGTCTCGCGCTTCGGGACACGCCACGACGACGACCTCTTCCGCCGTCGCCGCGAGCGTCCCCAGGCGGCCCGCCGCGAGTCGTCGAGCGCGCTCGTCGTGGCGATCGTCGCGGTCGTCGCGCTCTCGGTGCTCGTCTTCGTGGCGTGGCGCTGGGGACCGAGCGACTCGCCGTCGCACACCGTCACCGCGAACGCGCCGAAGGTAACGGCCGCGGCTGTCGATCCCCTCGCGCAGAAGGCCGTCGATACCCAGCCCGTGGATGCGGGCGGGGTCCCGCGCGTGCACCTCGTGCTCACGATTGTGGGAGCCCCCGCATACGCGCGCGTGACCAAGCTCTCGACCGGCAAGGTGGTGCGGCGCTGCGATCCGAGCTGCAAGGCCGGCACGTCGATCAGCGACTCGGACCGGGAGGGGTTCGAGCTCGAGCTCGGCAACGTCGAGGCGATCAAGATCACGCTCAACGGGAGCCCGTACCAGCCGCAGGGCAAGCACGTCTGGGCCACGCTGGACGTGCACGACCAGGCGCAGCTGACGCAGACGGCGCCCGAGCCGCAGACCGGTTGACGCCGCCCACCGCCGGCCTGCTCCTGACCGGGTCCGAGCTGCTGCTCGGCCTGATCGCCGACGAGCACACGCGCTACCTCGCACGCGAGCTCGAGCGCCTGGGAGTCGGGCTGCGCCGCGTCGTCCTCGTCGGCGACGAGCACGACGAGATCGCCAGAGGGCTGGGCGCGCTCGCGGACTGCGACCTCGTGATCACGGCCGGCGGGCTCGGCCCGACGCACGACGATCTGACGATGGCGGTCGTCGCCGAGACGGTCGGCGCCGAGCTCCGGCTCGACGGCGAGCTCCACGACACGATCGCCGCGATCACGGCGGGCTACGCGCGGCGCCGCGGGATCGACCCGGCGATCAACGCTGCGGGCGATCGCAAGCAGGCGCTCGTGCCCGCCGGGGCGCTCGTGCTCCCGCCCGCCGGCACCGCGCCGGGGGTAGTCGCGTCGTGGGGCTCGCGCCTGGTCTGCGTGCTCCCGGGTCCGCCGCGCGAGCTGCGCGCGATCTGGGCCGATGCCGTCGCGACGGGCGCGCTCGACGCCGTGCTCGGGCGGGCCGAGCCGCTCGAGCGGCGCACGCTGCGCATCACGGGCGTCGGCGAGTCGAGCGTCGCGAACGCGTTCGAGCAGGCCGGCGGCGATGCGGGCGGGACGATCACGACAATCTGCGCGCGTGAGCTGGAGGTCGAGGTGACGATGCGGGCCGCACCGGCAGCGCGCGCGGGGCTGATCGGGCTCGACGAGGGCCTGCGGCGGCTGCTCGGAGAGGCGGTCTATGCCGACGACGAGCGGCCGCTCGAGCAGCACCTCGTCGATCTCCTGCGCGCACGGGGCTGGCGGATCGCGTGCGCCGAGTCGTGCACCGCCGGGCTCGTCGCCGGACGGATTGCGAACGTTCCCGGTGCGTCGGACGTCCTGCTCGGCGGCGTGATCGCCTACGCGAACGAGGTCAAACGAGATCTCCTCGGTGTCGCCGAGAGCACGCTTGCCCGCGATGGTGCCGTCTCCGAGGCCTGCGCGCGCGAGATGGCGATCGGCGTGCGGGCATCGCTGGGCGCGGAGGTCGGCCTCTCGGTCACCGGCGTGGCGGGTCCGGGCGGGGGCTCGACCGAGAAGCCGGTCGGGCTGATCCACGTGCACTGCTCGACTCCGCTCGGCGAGCATCCGCTGCGAATCGAGCTGCCGGGCGACCGTGAGCAGGTGCGCAGCTGGACCACGACCGTGGCGCTTCAGCTCGTCCGGCGCGTGGTGCTGAACACGCCGTGACGGTTCCGTGCGAGAACGGCACGGATGCGGTGCAGGCCGAGGGGTAGCCTCCGTCCGACAGCAGCGATACTGTTCATGCGAACACACGTTCGCTACGCGCTCGGCGCGAGAAGGAGAGGCAATGGCAGACGATCGACAGCAAGCGCTCGCGTCGGCGCTCGGGCAGATCGACAAGCAGTTCGGCAAGGGCGCGGTCATGCGCATGGGCGATAAGGAGCTCGTGGCCGTCGCGGCGATTCCGACCGGGGCGCTCTCGCTCGATCTGGCGCTCGGGGTCGGCGGGGTGCCGCGTGGCCGGATCGTCGAGATCTTCGGGCCGGAGGCGTCGGGCAAGACGACGCTCTGCTACCACATCATGGCCGAGGCGCAGAAGCTCGGAGGGGTCTGCGCGTTCATCGATGCTGAGCACGCGATGGATCCGGCGTACGCGCGGCGGATCGGCCTCGACGTCGACGAGCTGCTCGTCTCGCAGCCCGATTCCGGCGAGCAGGCGCTCGAGATCGCCGAGATGCTGATTCGCTCCGGAGCGCTCGACATCGTCTGCATCGACTCGGTCGCGGCGCTCGTGCCGCGAGCCGAGCTCGAGGGCGAGATGGGCGACAGCCATGTCGGCTTGCAGGCGCGGCTGATGAGCCAGGCGCTCCGCAAGCTCGCCGGCACGCTCAACCGCTCCGGCACGGTCTGCATGTTCACGAACCAGCTGCGTGAGAAGATCGGCGTGATGTTCGGCTCGCCGGAGACCACACCGGGCGGGCGTGCGCTCAAGTTCTACGCCTCTGTGCGCCTGGACATCCGCCGCATCGAGACGCTCAAGGACGGCGCTGAGGCCTACGGCAACCGCGTGCGCGTCAAGGTCGTCAAGAACAAGGTCGCGCCGCCGTTCCGGCAGGCGGAGTTCGACGTGATCTACGGTGACGGCATCTCGTGGGAGGGATCGGTGCTCGACGTCGCGATCGAGAAGGGCATCGTGCAGAAGAGCGGCTCGTTCTTCAGCTTCGCCGATGAGCGGCTCGGCCAGGGTCGTGAGAAGGCCAAGGCGTTCCTGCGCGAGAACCCGGACACGCTCACCGGGATCCTCAACGGCATCCAGGCGGTCACGGACAACGCGGTGATCCCGGGAGCCACGCTCGCACGACCGGCCCCCGAGGTCGAAGAGACGGTGGCCGCCGATCCGGAACTGAACGGCGTGACGGTCGCGGCGGCGGTGGAGTAGGCGCGTGCACGATCGCGAGGGCGCCGCCCGTGACAGCGCCATGGCTGCGGCCGGGCGCGCCCTCGCACAGCGTGACCGCTCACGTGCGGAGCTGACGAAGCGGCTCGCCTCGACGGCGCCGCCCGAGATCGTCGCCGAGGTCGTCGGCGACCTCGAGCGGATGGGATACCTGGACGACGAGCGGCTTGCAGCGTCGCTGGCCGCGCGTCGGCTCGAGGCCGGCTGGGGGTCGCTCCGGATCGCCGCCGACCTCGAGCGGCTAGGCATCGATGGAGCAGATGCGGTCGCCGGAGCTGAGCGCGGCGAGCGCGAGGCCGCGGTGGATCTGCTCGGCTCGCGACACGCGCGCGGCCGCACGCTCGCGCAACGATTCGGGCTGCTCGTGCGGCGTGGTTTCCTGCCCGAGACGATCGAGGACGTGCTCGAAACCGACGCCGAAATCGGCTGACTCCGGCCTCGACGAGGGCGCCGTCGCGGGTCTCCTCGTGCTCGCCGACGGTGCCTTACGGCGCCGGAGTGGTCTGTCCGCTTGGCGGTGCTCGTCGACTGTGCCGGACTCCGCCGCGCGTCGATAGGATGTGGCTGCACGACCTAGCACCAATGAGCGCCGGCGCTCCGCGTCGGCACGTCGCAAGCCCCGCTGAGGCCGAGCTTCGCGACCTGCCGACAAGGTCCCGTCGGCATGACGGGGCCGCCGTCCGGTTCGGACGCCGGCCAGGGAGAACGACATGACACAGGTAGCGATC
Source organism: Actinomycetes bacterium (assembly GCA_031361905.1). Taxonomy (GTDB): domain Bacteria; phylum Actinomycetota; class Thermoleophilia; order Gaiellales; family JALYLC01; genus JANLRV01. The sequence goes on along the minus strand of JANLRV010000072.1, from coordinate 8,946 downwards.
GCCGTCGCCGGCGTGATCGTCGGCGCCCTCGCGGTGTACTTCGGGCTGCAGGCGCGCGGTGGCGGCGCCGGCGCGCAGCGGGCCGAGGCCGAGCGACTCCTCAGCGAGGCGAAGCAGCAGCTCGAGGGCGCGCGAGCGAACGCCGAGACGATGCGCAAGGAGGCCGAGGTGGCGGCGCGCGAGCAGGTCGTCGCGCTGCGCGCGCAGGCCGAGAACGAGCTCAAGGACCGGCGCGTCGAGGTGGCTCGCGCCGAGGAGCGGCTGGAGACCCGCGCGAGCGGCCTCGAGGCGCGCGTGAACGAGCTCGAGGCCCGCGCCGGCGTGCTCGACGAGGAGGCGCGGGCGCTCGCCGTCCGCAACGCCGAGGTCGACGAGATCGTCTCGCGTCAGACGCTCGAGCTCGAGCGGATCGCGAACCTCTCCGGTGCGCAGGCCAAGGAGATCCTGCTCAAGCGCACCGAGGACGAGGCTCGTCACGACATGGCGAAGCTGATCCGCACGATCGAGGAGGAGACGCGGCTCGAGTCCGATCGCCGCGTCCGCAACATCATCTCGGTCGGCATCCAGCGCACCGCGTCGGCGCACGCGGCCGCGACCACGGTCTCGTCGGTCGCGATCCCGTCGGACGACATGAAGGGCCGCATCATCGGCCGCGAGGGCCGCAACATCCGCGCGATCGAGGCGGTCACGGGCGTCGACGTGATCATCGACGACACGCCGGGCGCCGTGATGTTGTCGAGCTTCGATGGGATGCGCCGAGAGATCGCGCGTCTCACGTTGACGCGCCTGATCCAGGACGGGCGGATCCATCCGGCACGGATCGAGGAGCTACACGCGCAGGCGACTCGCGAGGTGGAGGAAGAGGTGATCAAGGCGGGCGAGCAGGCGAGCTTCGACGCCAAGGTCCCCGGGCTCCATCCGGAGCTGATCCGCACGCTCGGACGCCTCAAGTTCCGCACGAGCTACGGCCAGAACGTGCTCAGCCACTCGGTGGAGGTCGCCCACGTGGCGGCAATCATGGCCGCCGAGCTCGGCGCCTCGCAGAAGACCACGCGCCGGGCCGCGCTCCTGCACGACATCGGCAAGGCTCTGACCCACGAGGTCGAGGGATCGCACGCGATCATCGGGGCGCAGCTTTCGAAGAAGCACCGCGAGTCGACCGCCGTGGTGCACGCGATCGAGGCCCATCACTTCGAGGTCGAGCCGAAGACCGTCGAGGCGGTGCTCGTGCAGGCGGCGGATGCGATCTCTGCGGCGCGACCGGGCGCCCGCGGCGAGTCGCTCGAGTTCTACGCGAAGCGTCTCGAGGAGCTCGAGCGCATCGCGATGTCGAAGAAGGGCGTCGAGAAGTGCTTCGCGATGCAGGCGGGCCGGGAGCTGCGCGTGATCGTCAAGCCGACCGAGATCGACGACGACACGGCGACGCTGCTCTCGCGCGAGATCGCACACGAGATCGAGTCGTCGATGGAGTACCCGGGGCAGATCAAGATCACCGTGATTCGCGAGACGCGCGCGACCGACGTCGCGCATTGAGTCATGACCACGAGGAGCATCTGATGCGCGCTGCCGTCACGTCCTTCCACTCCCAGCTTCCCGTCAAGATCGCGTTTGGCGATGGCGTCATCCAGGAGCTCCCCGCCGTCTTCGCCGAGCACGGCGTGCAGCGTGCGTTCCTCGTGATCGAGCAGCCGGTGGTCAAAAACGACGGTGTCGAGCGGGCGCTGGCGGCCTGCCGTGCCGCGGGCGTCCAGGTCGAGCAGTTCGTCAAGGGGCCGGGGGAGCCGACGTTCCTCCAGGCGGACGAGCTGGCGACTGCGATCCTCGCCGGAGCGTTCGAGATCGTCGTCGGGATCGGCGGCGGGTCCGCGCTCGATCTCGCGAAGGCGGCGCGCATCGGGGCCGATCAGGGTCTGCCGGTCCGCGCGTACGCGGATGGCAAGACCGTCGAGCTGCCTCGGCTGCCGCTCGTGCTGTGTCCGACGACGTCGGGCACGGGCTCGGAGGTCTCGGGGGCGTCAGTGCTGACGGATACCGAGCGGGGGCAGAAGGTCGGATTCGGGCATCCGCTGATGCGCGCTCAGCACGCGCTCGTCGATCCCCGGCTGACGATCGGGCTCCCGCCGGCGCCGACATCGCACTCGGGCGTCGACGCGCTCGCCCAGGCGATCGGGGCGTGCACGGTCACCGACGGCAGCCCGCTCTCGATCGCGTTCGGCCTCGAGGCAGTGCATCACGTCGGCGGATCGCTGGAGCGTGCCGTTGCCGACGGATCGGATCTCGACGCGCGGCGCCAGCTCGCGTGCGCGAGCCTGACGGCCGGCCTCGCGATGAACCTGTCCGACTGCGCCGCCGATCATGCGCTCGGGCAGGCCCTGGGAAGTCTCAAGCACCTCCCGCACGGGCTCACGGTGGGCCTCGTGCTGGCTGAGTGCCTCGAGGTGGTCCGCGTCGACTGCGCGGATCGTCTGGAGCGCGTAGCGGACGCGCTCGGCGAGCCGGCCGACGGGAGCGCCGACGGCTCCCGGGCGGTTCGCGCCGTCCGGCGGCTGCTCGCTGCGATCTCGTTCCCGACGCTCGGCGAGGTTGGCGTCGCCGACTCGGATATCGCCGAGCTCACCGAGCTGGCGCTGACCGAGCAGGCGTTCTTCTTCACGGTCGATTGCCACGCCTGGACGCGTGACGAGGTCGCGGGTGCCTACCGGGCTGCGTTGGCGGTGACTGCGCGCTGATCTGCGACAACCACAACCACCTCGTCCTCACGGGCGATCCCGACGGGATGGTCGCAGCCGCCGCGCAGGCCGGGATCGGGCAGTTCACCTTCGCCGAGCACGTCTTCCACCTCACCGATGCGATCGCGACGAGCACCTACCTGCGTGGCTGCGCGGAGCGATGGTCGGAGGGGCCGGGGATCACGACCCCGGCCTATCTGGAAGCGGCGCGCAAGGCCGGCGAGCGGTACCCGGAGGTGGCGGTGATGGTCGGCGTCGAGTTCGACTTCGTGCCCGAGGAGCCGGAGCTCGCGGAGCACACGCGCGTGCAGACACAGGCGCATCCGTGGGACGTCGTCTTGGGATCGGTGCACGTGCTGAAGGGTGATCGCTCGATCTTCGAGAGCACGGAGGAGCTCTCGCCGGCCGAGGCGTGGGCCGACTACCACGCGCGTCTCGTCGCGCTCGTCGAGAGCGGGCTGTTCGACGTGGTCACGCATCCGCTCCGCCTGATCGCGTCGAAGCTCGAGCCGCCCGGAGACCTCGCGGACCGCCTCGATGAGCTGGCCGAAGCCGCGGCGAGCGCGGGAGTCGCGATCGAGATCAACGGCAGCGACCTGCGCATCGCGCGGCCGCTCGTCGAGCAGCTCGTGGTCGCCGTCGCGAGGCGAAACGCCCCGGTCAGCCTGGGCTCGGACGCCCACCGCCCGCGGACGGTGGGAAGCGTCCTGCCCGCGATCGACCTGCTGCGAGCCGCGGGCGTGCGCGAGGCGGTGGGCTTCGTGGGGCGGGTGGCGAGGGCAGAACCGCTCGCGTGAATAGCCCGGGGCCTGACCCCGCGCTATTCACGCGCATAGCCCGGGGTCAGGCCCCGGGCTATTCACGCTCACCCAGAGCGACCTACACTGACTGCGATGCGCCGCTACTCCGTCACCACGTTCGGCTGCCAGATGAACGTCCACGACTCGGAGCGGATGAAGGGCCTCCTCGAGGATCTCGGCCTCGGCGAAGCGGTCTCTCAGGACGAGGCCGACGTGATCGTCTTCAACACCTGCACGATTCGCGAGAAGGCGGACGAGCGCTTTCACCAGCACCTGATGAAGGCCCGGCGTCAGAAGGAGGAGGATCCCTCCAAGGTAATCGTGGTCGGCGGCTGCTGGTCCGAATCGATGAAGGACGAGCTGTTCGAGCAGTTCCCATTCGTCGATCTCGCCTACGGTCCCGGCAACATCAGCAGGCTGGGCGCCTTCATACAGGCAGGCGGCGAGGTGGCCCGGGGCCATTTCTCCACGTTCGACGAGTTCTCGGGAAGCCTCCCGGTCCGGCGTGAGCGCGCGTTTCAGGGCTGGCTGCAGATCTCGCAAGGCTGCAACTCGGTGTGCTCCTATTGCATCGTCCCGAGCGTGCGTGGCCGCGAGCAGTCGCGGCCCGCGACCGTGCTCCTCGCGGAGGCTGAGCGACTGGCGGCCGATGGCGTGCGCGAGCTCACCCTGCTCGGCCAGAACGTCAACTCGTGGGGGCGAGACCTCCCCGTTTCCGAGCGGATGGGCTTCGGAGACCTCCTGCGCCTGCTCGACGCCGTCGAGGGGATCGAGCGGATCCGTTACACGAGCCCGCACCCGAAGGACATGCGCGACGACGTGATCGCTGCGCACCGCGACTGCAGCGCGGTCTGCGAGCACATCCACCTGCCGATGCAATCCGGCTCCACGCGAATCCTCAAGCAGATGCGCCGCACGTACTCGCGGGAGCGCTATCTCGAGCTCGCGGCGACGCTTCGTGCCGAGGTGCCCGGGATCGCGCTGACAACCGACATCATCGTCGGCTTTCCGGGAGAGACCGAAGCGGATTTCGCCGAGACGCTCGCAGTCGTCGACGAGGTCTCGTTCGACCACGCGTTCACCTTCATCTACTCGCCGCGGCGCGGCACCGACGCTGCTCGCATGCCCGACCAGATCGATGCCGGCATCAAGGGGGAACGGTTGGAGCGTCTCGTGGCGCTCGTCCAGCTGCACGCGCACCGCCGCAACCAGGCGCTGATCGGGACCATGCAGCAGGCCCTCGTCGAAGGCGTGTCGCGCACCGATGCCGCGGTCCTCCGCGGGAAGACTCGCCAGAACAAGACGATCCTCTTTCCGGGATCGACCCTTCCGGGCAGCCTGGTCGACGTGCGCGTCGAGGCGGCGACCTCGCAGACGCTGCGCGGCGTCGTCCCAGCTCCGGTCGGCGTCGCCTAGCACCCGTGCTCGCGCTCTTCGGGCCTACCGCGAGCGGGAAGTCCGAGCTGGCTCTTGCGGTCGCGAGGCGGCGGCCCAGCGAGATCGTGATCGCCGATTCGATGCAGCTCTATCGCGGGCTGCCGCTTCTCACCGCGCAGCCGACGGCCTCTCAGCAGGCGCTCGTCCCGCACCACCTCGTCGGCCTCTGGGAGCTGACCGACGAGGGCTCAGTCGGCGCCTACGCACCCCGCGCGCACATCGCGATCGACACTGTCCGTGCCCGAGGAGCGCTGCCGCTGATCGTCGGAGGCACGGGGCTGTACCTGCGCGCGGCGCTCGTCGAGCTCCGCCTCCCTCCGCCCGTTGCGCCGGCCCTGCGCGAGAGCCTCGACGCGACCTACGAGAAGATCGGCGGAGCGGAGATGCTCGCGCGCCTCGCGGAGCAGGATCCGCGTGCGGCCGGGCGGCTCCACGCGAACGACCGTCGCCGAGTGGTGCGCGCGCTCGAGCTCGCAAGCGTGGGGCGGAGCCTCGCGCCCGAGCATGACCGCCTGTGGAGCGACGATCTGCGCGTTCCCACCTCGATCGCGGTGCTGGAATGGCCCCGCGACGCGCTTGAGGCGCGAATCCGGGCGCGCGCCCGGGCGATGCTGACCGGCGGCGCGGTCGATGAGGTTCGGGACGTCATGCGAGCCGGTCTCCGCCTCTCGAAGACGGCTTCCCGCATCCTCGGGCTCGGCGAGCTCGTTGCCGTCGCGGAAGGCAGGATGTCGCTCGCCGCGTGCGAAGACGAGATCGTGCTCAGGACCCGCCAGTACGCACGCCGCCAGGAGACGTGGGCGCGGAAGATTCGCGGGGCCGTCGTGCTCGCCGGCTCGCAGGGAGCCGAGCGCAATGCCGATCATCTGCTCGCTCTCCTCGATGTTTGATCCTGTCGCGCTCGCCGTCCTGACGCACGAGCTCGTTCGCATCCCGAGCGTCACCGGCGACGAGCGGGTGATCGCCGACGACGTCGAGGGACGGTGCCGCGCGCTCCCGGGAGTGCTCGTCGAGCGCCTTGGGAACGCGGTCCTGGCACGTGTCGGGAGCATCGAAGCGCCGGCAATCGCGATAGTCGGCCACCTCGACACCGTGCCCCCGTGGGAGGGCCATTCGACGAGCGTGAGCGGGACCCGCGTGATCGGCCGCGGAGCGGCGGACATGAAGGGTGGCGATGCCGTGATGCTCGCCGTGCTCGCGCGCTGCGCCGTCGACGGCGTGCCGGTCGTCGCGGTGTTCTACGACCGCGAGGAGGGTCCGAACCGTGAGAATGGGATTCACGAAGTGCTCGACCGATCGGAGATCCTCGGACGACCGCCGTTCGCGTTCGTGGGCGAGCCGACGAGCGGCACGATCCACGCCGGCTGCGTCGGAGTGCTCAACGCCGACGTGACTTTCCATGGAAAGACGGCGCACAGCGCGCGTCCCTGGGAGGGCGAGAATGCGGTGCTGGCGGCCGTCCCGTTCTTGGAGCGCGTCAGCGCGCAGGCGTACCGTGCCGTCACGGTCGAGGGGCTGGAGTTCTTCGACACGCTGTCTGTCACCGAGGCTCACGGTGGCATCGCGCGCAACGTGATCCCCGACCGCTTCACGCTTGGCCTGAACGCCCGGTTCGCACCCGGTCGGGCAGCGAGCGCGGTGCGATCTGAGATCGAGGCTACGGTCGGCACGGCTGGTTCCATCCGCTGGCTCGATGAGAGCCCGCCGGCGATGCCGGCGCTCAACGACCCGAGATTGGGGGCGTTCCTCTCCCTGACAGGCATTCCGGTGCTTCCGAAGCAGGCCTGGACAGATGTCGCGACGCTCGCGGCGCGTGGCATCCCGGCTGTGAACTACGGGCCTGGTGAGCCCTCCCAAGCTCATCAGACCGGCGAGTGGGTCGATGGCGCGGCGGTCGCGGAGGTCGCGGAGAACCTGATGCGCTTCCTCTCGGAGACGGCTCGGACGAGCGATACGCTCTGACCGTGGAGTTGCAGAAATGGCAGGCGCTCGGAAATCACTTTCTCGTCTGCGAGCGGAGCTCGCTGCCGTGGCCGCTGACGCCTGAACGGGTCCGCCTGCTGTGCAACCCGGCGCTGGGGCTCGGTGCCGATGGCGTCCTCGAGCTGGAGCTCGGCGACGCGCCGGACGTGGCGGTGACCGTGCACAACGCCGATGGCTCGATCGCCGAGGTCTCCGGCAACGGCACGCGGATCGCCGTCGCGTACGCGGCGGAGTCTCTCGGCAGGCGCACCCTGAGCGTGCACGCTGCGACGGACGGGAGCGCGTCGATCGACGGCGGCGGGCGGATCAGCGTCACGCTCGGGCGCGCGGCGCTCGCGTGCCGGCAGGAAGACCGCTCGACGGCCGATCCGGGCGTCGACTATCGGTTCGTCTCGACCGGAAACCCGCATTGCGTGATCGCGGTCGACGAGCCGGACCGGTTCCCGCTGGCGTCTGAGGGCCCGCGCTTGGAACACCACCCGCGCTTTCCCGAGCGTGCGAACGTCGAGGCGTTCGCTGTGATCGATCGCCATCGCGTCCGCATGCGCGTCTGGGAGCGAGGCGTGGGAGAGACCCAGGCGTGCGGCTCGGGAGCGTGCGCGGTTGCGGTTGCGGCGATCGTCGACGGCCGCTGTGAGTCGCCGGTGGAGGTCGAGATGCCAGGTGGGGTGGTCGAGGTCGCGGTCTCGGACGAGCTCGAGATCACGCTCACCGGGGAGGCCGAGCGCGTCTTCGTGGCGGCCTTGGACCAGGCGTTTGTGGCGCGCCTCGAAGGCGCTTCGTGAGGGGGTCGCGGCGGGCCGAGGCGCTCCCGGAGTACCTCTCCGCACGGCTCATAAGGCTGACGGCCGAGGCGCGCGCCCGAGGTGAGGACGTGATCGCACTCGGGATCGGCGACCCGGACACGACGCCGTCGGACGAGCTCCGCGAGGCGCTGTTCGCCGCGGTGCGGCGCGAGGACACCCACGGCTACCCCACGAACCACGGCCTCGGGCTCCTGCGCGAGGCGGTCGCGACCTACTACCTTCAGCGGTTCGGCGTCACGTTGGACCCGGAGCGCGAGGTGCTCCCGCTGCTCGGAGCCAAGGAGGGCCTCGCTCATCTGAGCATGGCGCAGCTCGACGAAGGCGACGTCGCGCTCGTCGGGGACCCCGGCTATCCCGTCTACCGCGGAGGTCCCGCGCTCGCGGGTGCCGAGGCGGTCGGCCTTCCGCTGACCCTCGAGCATGGCTTTCTCCCGGACCTCGCGGGCATCCCCGCGGCCGAGGTGTCGCGCGCGAACCTGTTGATCTGCAGCTATCCGAACAACCCGACGGGCGCGGTCGCCGACTCTGTGTTCTTCGACAACCTTGCGGCATTCGGACTCGACCGGGGTGTGCCGATCTGTCACGACAATGCGTACGCCGAGCTGACGTACGACGGCATCGTGGCTCCGAGCTTCCTTGCGGCGCCCGGTGCGCTCGAGGCCGGAATCGAGCTGTACTCGCTCTCGAAGGCGCTCTCGCTGCCGGGCTGGCGACTCGCATTCGCGGTCGGGAACGCGGAGATGCTCGCGCGCCTCCGCTTGCTGAAGACGCACATCGATTCGGGCATGTGGGCTGCGCTCCAGCGCGCGGCAGTCACGGCGCTCGCTCTCGTTCCGTCATTCACGGCCGAGCTACGGCCGCTCTACGAACGCCGGCGAGACCTGCTGTGCTCGGCGCTCGAGGGCGCGGGCGTGCCGCTCGTGTGGCCGAAGGGCGCCCTGTACGTCTGGATGCCGGTGCCTGAGGGCGCCACCTCGCTTGGCTACGCGGAGCGCCTGCTGGCGGAGCAGAGCGTTGTCGTCGGCCCGGGCGTGGCGTACGGCCCGCACGGCGAGGGCTACGTGCGGCTCGCGTTGACGGCGCCCGATGAGCGGCTGGAAGAAGCAGCGGCTCGGATCATCCAGACGCTCTGAGCTCGCGTGCATAGCCCGGGGTCAGACCCCGAGCTATTCACCTGGATAGCTCGGGGTC
>JANLRV010000061.1:0-9415 GCA_031361905.1 Actinomycetes bacterium | reverse complement strand
GGAGTGTCGCCGGTCGACCAGCCGGATCGACCCGCGGCGCCGGCTCGACGAGGCGCACCTACAGCAGCCGGGTTTAGACGAAACTACGGGGTCTGACCCAATGGGGTCGGACCCCTTAGTTGCGTCTAAACCCGGCTGCTGACGGTGCGACTCGCCGAGCCGGCGCCGCGAGTCGATCCGGCTGCTCGACCTGCGACACTCCGCATGTGCGGACTGCCTCGATCTTGCTGGCGTTGGTCGCTGTCGGCCTTCCGTCTCCGGCAGCCGCAGAGCCGGCGAAACGCTGTCACGCGGCCTACCGGCCTTGCCTTCCGGTCCGCGCCGACATGGACTGTCCGGCCGTTCGCAGGCTGTATCCGAACGGCGTGCACCTCGTCAAGCGCAAGCTCGACCCGTACCGCCTCGACGCCGACCATGACGGCCGCGGCTGCGAGCCCAGCGGCAGCTGACCTCGCGATTCGCCGTCCGAGCGCTCCGACCGGCTGGTAGCGTCTCGCCATGACCGATTCCCTCTACCCGCAGTGGTACCACCTGACTCTTCTGCGCGGCGACGACGGCACGCCGTTCCACGCGGCCGTCGAGCAGAAGCACACGTGGGGACGCATGTGGGGCTCCTGGGACGAGGTCGGGCCGCTGCGCACGGTGCTCGTGCGGCGGCCGCGGGACTCCGAGTACGCCGGGATGAGCGCCGAGCACTGGAACGAGGACGCCCATGCGCTCGTCGACCCCGACGGCATGTGGTACTGGGAGTCGCGCGATGCGCCCGACCTCGCGAGCGTGCACGCCCAGCACGACGGCCTGATCGCCGCACTGGAGCAGGAGGGCGTCGAGGTCATCGAGATCGAGGGCGACGGCCCGCCGCACCTGACGTCGTCGGTCTACACGCGCGACCCGCTCGTGACGGTGCCGGGCGGCGCGATCGTCGGGCGGCTCCACCCTGCCAAGCGACGCGGCGAGGAGCGCCTCGTGACACAGACGATCGGCGGGCTCGGCATGCCGATCCTCGGCACGATCATGGGCACGGGGCTGCTCGAGGGCGGCAGCTTCTGCAAGCTGACGCCGCGGGTCGCGGTCTACGGCACGTCCTTCCGCTGCAACGCCGAGAGCGCACGGCAGCTCGAGCAGCTGCTCCACACGATCGGGATCGAGCTGCTGATCGTGCCGCTCCCGTCCTACTCGATCCACATCGACGGCCACCTCGGGATGGTCGATGTCGACAAGGCGCTGATCGACCCGATGGGCGTGCCGTACTGGTTCGTCGAGCGCCTGCGCGAGCTCGGCATCGAGCCCATCGTCTGCCCGCCCGGCGAGGAGTGGGCGATCAACTCGCTGGCGCTCTCACCGGGCCGGATCCTCATGAGCGAGGGCTGGTCGCGGGCGGTCGAGGTGCTTGAGAAACGCGGCGTCGAGGTCATCACGATCCCCTACGACGAGGTCCAGAAGGGCGGCGGCGGAATCCACTGCTCGACGATGGAGCTCGTGCGCGATCCCGCCTCCTGACAACTACGCAATTCGCGTCGTCTCAGGGGTGAGCGTTGGAGCCGCCCTCGGGCTACCCCGCGGGACGCTCCGGCGCTCCCCCTCCCTCACGGCACCCGTCCGGGTCAGGCCCGCAGCTCGGGAATGATCGCGTCGCCGTAGGCGGCGAGCGTGGCCTCCTGGTTCTCCGTCATCAGATAGACGTTGAACTGGCCGACGCCGACCCGCTCGAGCTCCCTCAGCTTCGCGACGGCCTGCTCGGGCGTGCCGAGCACGCAGAATCGGTCGCAGATCTCGTCGGTGACGAACTCGCCGTGCTTCGCGCCCACGCGCGAGTGGTCAGCGTAATCGTAGCCCCGTCGGACCTTGACGTACTCGGTCAGCTCGCTCGGGATGTCACCATCGAAGCCGTAGCGCTCGATCAGATCCATCACGTGGTTCGAGACCATCGCCGGGAACCAGCGCACCTGGTCTCGTGCGTGCGCGAGATCGTCGGAGATGTGGCTGGGCGCGCAGACGATGCACTCGAGCGCCTCCGGGTCGCGGCCCGCCGCCTCCGCCGCAGCGCGCGCCGTGGCCATAATCCACTCGATGATCACGGGATCGGCGAGCTGGATGATCACGCCGTCCGACACGCGCCCGGCGACGGCGAGCGCCTTCGGGCCGTAGCCCGCGACCCACATCGGGATCTCGGGCAGCTCCGGGCGCACCCATTTGAGCTCGAGCTCGAGGTCGTTCCACTCGACCTTGCGCCCGTTCATCAGCTCGCGGATCATCGCGATCGCACGCTCGAACTCGGCCACGCGGACGGGCTGCTGTCCGATCGTGCGGCGCGCCGAGTCGCCGCGCCCGATGCCCATCACCATGCGGCCGTCGGAGATGTCGTGCAGCGTCGCGTAGCTCGATGCGACCACCGTGGGGTCGCGCGTGCCCGGATTCGTCACGCAGTGGCCGAGCTTGATCCGGCTCGTCTGCGCCGCCGCCAGCGCGAGCAGGGGGAACGAGTCCTGCCAGAGGAGGTGCGAGTCGTAGGTCCAGCCGTACTCGAAGCCGTGCCGCTCGGCGAGCACGAGCAGCTCGACGAGCCGGGCGTGCGGCGGATCGGGGAGCACGGTCACTCCGAAGCTCATGCTCACGGGCGGCACATCCATTCCATCGTCTTGTCGGCGAGCAGGTCGAGCGCGCGCACGGAGAGCTCGAGGTGCTCCTCGAGCGTGTCCTCGACGCGGGTGTGCGAGAGCCCGCGCAGGCTCTGCACGAACAGCATCGCGGTCGGCACGCCGGCGCGAGCAACCTCGGCCGCGTCGTGCAGGGGTCCGCTCGGCAGTCGGTGGGAGGTGCCACAGACCTCGCGGATCGCGTCGTCTGCGAGATCGATCAGCGTCGCATCGAACGGGATCGGCTCGATGCCCCAGATGCGCTCCCAGCCGACGCTGATGCGCTCCTCGGCCGCGAAGCGATCGGCGGCGGTGCGCGCGAGCTCCAGGAGCCGCGCGAGCGCGGTCGCATCGAGGTGGCGCTGGTCGAGCAGCTGCACCGCCGTCTCGACGACCGAGGTGACGATTCCCGGCGCGCAGCGAACGTCGCCGCTCGTGCAGACGGCGCCACCGCCCACCGCGGCGGCGATCCCGCGCAGCTCGAGCTCGAGCCTGGCGGCCCCGGCGAGCGCGTCGTGCCGCTGATCCATCGGCGTCGATCCCGAGTGCGCTGCCTGTCCCCGCCAGGTGATGCGGTGGCGCTCGACGCCGAACGTGCCGAGCACGGCGCCGAGCGGCAGGCCGAGCGCCTCGAGCACGGGGCCTTGCTCGATGTGCAGCTCGAGGTAGGCCCGTGCACGTGCGAGCTGCCGGCGCGCCTCGCCCGCGTGCTCGAGCTCGACGCCGCAACGCGCGAGCGCCTCGGGCAGCGAGATGCCGTCGCGGTCACGCAGCTCGCGCAGCTCCGCGAGATCGGTCAGCGAGCCACCCGCAGCGCTCGAGCCGAGCAGGCTGCGGCCGAAGCGAGCGCCCTCCTCGTCGGCCCAGTTGACGAGCCGCACCGTGACGGGTGGCCGCCCGGCCGAGGCGATGCGGCGCACCACCTCGGCGCCTGCCACGACGTTGAGGCACCCGTCAAGCCAGCCGCCGTTCGGAACCGAGTCGATGTGACCGCCGATCAGAAGCTCCTGCTCGGAGTCGCCGCGCAGCGTCCACCAGTCGTTTCCCGCCTCGTCGCGCTCGACCGCGAGCGGAAGATCGTCGAGCAGGCCCGCGAGCCAGGCGCGCGCGTCGTTCCAGGTATCCGTCCAGGCGACGCGCTGCGCACCGTCGTCGTTGCCGGTGAGCCGTTGCAGCTCTCGCAGCTGGGCGACCACGCGGGCGGGATCGAGCGTCATCGGCAGAGGGTATCCATCCGCCGCGGAACGCGCGATACTGAGCGCATGGCAATCGCGAAGCAGCCTCGATGATCGCGGCACATCCGGCGACGGTGACGACCGCGACCGTGCGCGTGCAGCCGAGCTCGTTCCGGCGTGCTCAGCCCGTGCTCGTGACGGGGTCGGGCTGGCAGCAGATCGAGTTCTGCAAGCCGCGCGTCGTGATCGCCGTCGACGGCAAGGTCCGCGCACGGGCGCTGCTCGACGGCAAGGGCCGGTTCTCGCTGCACCTCCGCCTCGGGCGCGGCCTCGCGGTCGGCCAGCATGCCTTCGTGGCCGAGCAGACCTGCGAGAACGGCAACACCGGCGCGCTCTTCGTCGCGCTGCGCATCAAGCTGCGCGTGCGCGTGCTCCCCGGCTAGATCAGAGTCCAGGGCGTCTGCAGCGGCGGTCCGTCGCCGCGCAGCACGCGCAGGCTGACGGGGCCGGTCGCGATGCCGAAGGAGAACCGGCCGAGACCATCGGTCTCGAGCATCGTCGAGCCCTCGAGCGAGCGGACCTCGACGCTCATGCGCGCGGGCGGGTCGATCTGGCCGGTCAGCGTGCGCTGCTCGCCGAGACCCGTGACGCCCAGCTCGACCGCGAGCTCATCGCCCTCGAACGAGAGCAGGCGATCGCTCCCGCTTCCCCGCACCGCCGCGATCACGTCATCGCGCGCCGAGTCGAACAGCAGCTCGGCCACCTCCGCGTCGAACGTGCGCCACGCGAACGCGGCGCGCGCGGCCTCGATCGCCGCCGGTGGGACGGGATCGTGCTGCTCGATCGCAGACCGGAGCTCGGCCTGTAGCAGCTCGTCCGAGGTGCTCATGTCGCCCCTTCCAGGTTGATCTCCGAGACTGGGAGCAGCCTCCGCAGCTTGTCGAGACAGCGCTGGCGCGTCGGGCCGATCGCGCCGATCGGCATGTCGAGCGACTCCGAGACGGCTTGATAGCTCGGCGGCTCGTCGGCCATCAGCACGCGCAGGAGCAGCTGGCAGCGCTCGTCGAGGCGCGCGAACGCGCTCCACAGAACGGTTCCGCGCTCTTGCTCGACGAGGCCGGCCGTCGCATCGTGTTCGGTGCTCCCGCCGAGCTTCTCGTCGTCCTCGACCATCAGCTCACGCGTGCCCCGCCGAAGCACGCCGAGGCACTCGTTGCGCGCCGTCGTGGCGAGCCAGCCGCCGAGGCGATCAGGGTGCTCGATGCGCCCGAGGTGCTCCGCGAGGCGAAGCCAGCACGTCTGCACGACATCTTCGGCATCGGCGTGGCCGAGCCGGTATCCGCGGGCGACGGCCCAGAGCAGTCCCGAAAAGCGATCGACGAGCTCGTCCCAGGCCGCCTGGTGGCCCTCTCCGGCAGCGCGGACGAGTGCGCCGAGATCAGCCTGCCCGGCCACGAAGGTCCCCTGACATGCGGTCCACCGTACCAGGCGATGGTCAGCATGTATCCGTCTGCCGGGCAGGCAGTTGCAGCGCCCTGAGCGCCATGCCCGCCGCGGCGCCCGAAGGCACTGCCGCGGAACACGGCGCATCGTCTCCCCCTGGAGGTTGCTCACGGGCATCACGGTGAGAGGAGCACGCCGGCGGCGCCGTGATACATCGCGATCAGCCGCGGCCGATGCAGACGAACCCGGCAGCAGAGCCGGAGCCCGCCGCAGCCTGAGCCAGCGCCAGCGCCTGGCTCGGCGGCCGGCCGGCGGTGAGCTCTCCGTAGAGCCTCCGCATGAGGCTTCGCGTGGCCTCGTCGGGAACCGGGATCACGCTCGCGATGATCGTGCGCGCGCCCATCGCGAGGAGGGCGGCCGCGAAGCCGCGCAGCTCGTCGCCGGGCTGCGTGTCGGAGAGCGCGACGTCGCAGGCCGAGAGCACGATCGTCTCCGGCGCGCGCTGCAACCGCTCGATGTCGAGCACCGTCAGCGGGCCGTCGGCCAGCTCGAGCGACGAGAAGAGCGGGTTGTCGGCTCGGAACCGGCCGTGACAGGCGAGATGGGCGAGCGTCGCGCCGTCGAGGGCAGCGCTGGTGGCCGCCGCGGTCGCAGCGGCACCTTCGAGCACGACGGCGCCTGGGTAGGCCCCGGCGAGCTCGCGCACCTCGCCGCGAACCTCGGTCAGGCGCGGGCCGGCGCAGAAGACCGCTCGGCCGTCGCCACCGCCCGCAGCGGCGTCGAGCCAGAGCTGCACGGACGGAGAGAGCGAGAGCGGGCGCCGGACTCCGATCGGCAGCGATGCCCAGGGGACTGCATGCAGGCTCCCGGTCGGGACGATCACGAGCTCGCGATCTCCGGCCTGCAGACCGATCGGTCCGACGATCAGCCGCTCGAGCTCGACCGCCGCAGTCGCCGCCGCCCCCTCGGCACGCCCGGGACGTCCAAGCCCGCGCGCCTGTCGCGCGAGACCGAAGCGCAGAGACGCGACCGCGACCTCGACCGCGGCGAGCGGCGCGAGCCGGTGGAGTCGGAGGCGACCCTCCGCCGCGGTAACGGCCCAGAGCTCGCCATCGAGCGCGACGTACTCCACGAGCATGCGATCACCAAGCTGCTCGAGCAGGCGGACGCGATCGAGCGACCCGATCGCGGCGGCGCCGTCGCCCCGGCTGTGCATCGCCTTGCGGCGGATTGCCTGCTCAAGCTGCGCCTGGCGAGCGAGCAGACGCGCGTGCGGCCGGCCGGCGACTGCCGCGGCCTCCACCTCGCCGACGGTCGTGCGGAGCGCGAC
This sequence comes from Actinomycetes bacterium, assembly GCA_031361905.1. Classification (GTDB taxonomy): domain Bacteria; phylum Actinomycetota; class Thermoleophilia; order Gaiellales; family JALYLC01; genus JANLRV01. Next base: position 2,831 of record JANLRV010000061.1, on the reverse strand, counting down.
GAGATCGGCAGCGAGGGCCTCGTCGTCCGGCGGGCTGACCGGCCGCAGGCGAAGCGCGCCGGCACGCCAGCGCTCTGTCACGCTGAGGAGCTGCCACGCGCTCGCCCGCTCGACCGCGAGCCTCTGTCCGAGCGTCGCGAGATCCTCGCCCAGGCCCGACACGCTCGACCGGAGCTCCGTGGCGCCGAGCGTCGCGCGGTGCTCGTCCAGCAGGCGAAGGCCGCGGATCACGTGGCGACGGCTCGCGGCGGGGTCGCCCCTGCCACGCGCGAGCTCGGCCTCGACGAGCAGCTCCTCGACCTGCGGCGCCACGCCGCCGCGGCGGTGGAGGGTGCGGGCGCCGGCGAGGTCCGCACGTGCGAGCGAGAACGCCCCGGCCACCGCAGCGCAGCGAGCGGCGAGCACCCGGGCGGCGCGGGCCTCGCCGACCCACCCGGCGCCCTCGTAGACGCGCGCCGCGCGCAGTGCGCGGCGTCGCGCGGCGCGACCCTGGCCGGCATCGAGCTCGGCGCGCGCGATCAGACACGCGGCCTCGGCAGCTCGCACGGGGCGGCGCTCCTGGCGCAACGCGCGCTCCGCCGCACGTGCAGCGCGCACGGCCGCAGCTCGGTCGCCGCTCGCCGAGACCGTGCGAGCGAGCTGCACGAGCGCCTCCGTCGCACCGGCGGTGTTCCCGCCGTCTGCGAGGCCCTCGTGCGCGAGCCGGATCACGATCGCGGCATCGGCTCGCAGCCCCGCCTCGATCAGCACCTCACCACGAGTCAGCAGCGACCAGCTGAACGGCAGTCCGAGCTCGGCGGCCTTGCGATCATGCGCGTCGAGCAAGAAGAGCGCGCGCGGGAGCGCGCCACGCCGCAGCTCGAGACGCGCCCGCGCCGCGTCGCAGTCGAGCACGGCCTGTGCGAGACCGAGGCGATCGTAGCCTCGCTGCGCGATCGCGAGCTCCCCCTCGGCCTCGTCGAGCCGGCCGAGCTCGACGAGCGCGACCGCGCGGTTGAAGCGCAGCCGGGACGACCAGAGCACGTCGTCGGCTGCGTCGAGCGTCTCGATCGCGCTCGCGACCGAGTCGACGGCCTCTCCCACGTCCCCCGATCCCAGTGCGATCACGAGACGCAGGTTCTCGCACCTCGCCGCATCGACCCCGGCGAGATCCGCCAGCGCGCGGTCGAACTCCCGACGCGCCGCGGGCAGGCGCCCGGCGTCGAGCAGCGCCGAGGAATGCGAGACACGCGCGAGCCCGCGAAGCCTTCGGTCGTGCGCTCGCTCCGCCGTCTCGATCGCCGCACGCAGCAAGGGAATCGCCCGACGCGGTGCTCCGAGCCGGGCATGCGCATAGCCCTGCGCGCGAAACGAGGCGGCAAGCGCGCGGAGGTCACAGCCGGCGCGCGCGAGCGCCTCGGCCCTGAGGCCGTCCCGGAGCGCTTCACGGGGGTCGGCCTGCACGCGGTCATAGGCCGCTTCGGCGCGGATCAACGCCTCAGATGGATCCGTCGGTATCAATGGGGGCGGCGCATGCATCATTTACCACGTACGGGTGGCTGGCACTCGAGATAGGGGAGATCCATGGATTCGACCACGAAGCGCGCACTCGCCGACCCCGACATCATCGCGGACGCCACCAAAGGCGGCGGACTCGCGCTCGCGCGCCGTGGCGAGCTGCTCGTGTCCGATCACGCAGCCGAGTCGCTTGCGCGCGAGCTGCGCGAGGTCGGAGAGCCGGCAACCGAGGGGCGTGAGGGCACGCAGCTCTGGCGTCTGCACGGCGAGGAGACGCCGTTCGCAGTGGTCGAGCGGCTCGCGCGAGCTCATTCCGAGCCGCTGGAAATCGGCCCGAATCACGTCTTCTTCGGTAGCCCCAACATGCACGGCTGCCCGGCCGAGCCGCCCAAGCCCGCCCGGGCCAAGGTCGAGCTCCCGCCGCTCTCCGATTGCCCAATCGAGGTTGCGGTGCTCGACTCGGGCACGATCCCGCACCCGGTGCTGGCCGGCCGGGTCACCTCGGTGCAGGGCGAGTGGATCAATCCCTCGACCCACGCCCTCGAGCCCGTCCCGCAAGACGACGTCGATCGCGACGGAGACGGCCTGCTCGACATGATGGCGGGACACGGCAACCTCGTCTGCAGCGTGATCGCCGAGCGTGCGGCCTGCGCCCGCATCACCTCGATCGGGCAGCGTGGCCTGTTCGCGCTCTACACCGAGTGGGAGATCGCGCACACGCTGCGCACGATGGGACCGAAGTTCGGCGTGATCAACCTCTCGATCGCAGGCATGACGCACCGCAACCGGCCTCCGCTGCTGCTCGCGCTCGCGCTCAACGCGCTGCCGGCCGAGACCGCGGTCGTCGCCTCGGCCGGCAACATGAACACCGCGATCCCCCACTGGCCCGGGGCATTCCGCCGCGTGATCTGCGTCGGTGCGGTCGACGACACCGGGGGCGCGACTCCGCCGCCCCGCGCCGGGTTCTCGAACTTCGGCAGCTGGGTCGACTGCTGTACCGGCGGCGTCGATGTGCTCGGTGCCCACGTCTGGTGGAAGGGCGGACTCGAGGACGATCCGAGCGGGAGCTACGACTTCGAGGGCTGGTCGACCTGGAGCGGAACGTCGTTCTCAGCGCCGAAGGTCGCCGCGGCGATCGCCCAGCTCGCCTGCGACCGCAGCATGCCGCCGCGGCTCGCAGCGGCGCACCTGCTCGCGGGAAGCGGAGGCGTCGCCGCGCGCTGGCGCGCCGACATGGGGATCGAGCTGACGATCGCTTAGCCTGGATCCACCGTGTGCTGGGTTCGTGGCGGGCCTGCTGGTGGCCGTCAGGACGGGCTGCGCTGTCGCAGGCG
>JANLRV010000038.1:0-3618 GCA_031361905.1 Actinomycetes bacterium | reverse complement strand
GGGGGGGGTGGGGGGGGGGCGCCCCCCCCCCCCCCCACACACCACCCACGTGTCTCACGCGGCCTCGGTGCGGCCGAGCGCCTGGAGCGTGGCCGGCAGCAGCCCGCCGCGAGCGCCGGCGCAGGCGTCGGCTGGAGGTCGATTCGCTCATGCAGGCTCAACGCTACGCCCCGCGCCGGCTCGCGACGTGGTCACCGCGCGCGATCCGGGCTCGCTCGCAGGAGTGAGATCGACGGCCGGCGGCCGAGCCCGATCAGCACGCCGGCGATCACGACCGCGGCGCCGATCAGCTCGACGACGCTCGGGCGCTCGTCCAGGAACGCGAAGGCGGACGCGATCCCGAAGATCGGCACGAGCAGCGTGAGGGCGCCACCGTGCTCGCCGGATGCCGCTGCAAGAGCCAGTTCCAGGCGGTGAAGCCGAACAGCGTGGCGGCGATGACCACGAACGCGAGCGCGCCGAGCGCGGTCGCGTCGATCGCCCGCAGCGTGCGCTCGATCTCGTCCGGCCCGTCGCTCGCGAGCGAGAGGCCGAGCAGCGGCAGCGGCGGGATCACGCTCATCCAGACGATCAGCCGCAGCGGATCCGGCGCCTTCGACATCCGCGTGACCGTGTTGGCGATGCCCCAGCAGAGCCCTGCGCCGACGACGAGCAGGAACGGCACGAGCGGCGCCGTGGTCGCGCGGTCGATGCCGATCGCGACGAGCCCGCAGACCGCGATCGCCCCTCCGATCAGCTGCTCGCGCCGCGGGCGCTCGCCGAGCACGGCGACGCTGATCGCGATCGTGAAGATCGCCTGCATCTGCAGCACGAGCGAGGAGAGGCCCGCCGGCATGCCCATGTCGATGCCGATGAAGAGCAGGCTGAACTTCGCGAGGCCGAGCGAGAGGCCGATGGCGACCACGAATCGCCAGGGAACGCGCGGCGGGCCGAGGACGAAGACGAGCGGGAACGCCGTGAAGAAGAATCGCAGCGCCGAGAAGAGCAACGGCGGAAAGTGGTCGAGGCCGACGCGGATGACCACGAAGTTGACGCCCCACACGGCGGCGACGAGGACGGCGAGCGCCACGTGACGGGCCGGCATCGCCCGGGAGGTGAGGCCTGCTGATCCGGTCGGAAGCGAGCTCAGCTCGCGTATCCCGCTTGCATCTCGGCGAGCGTGCGCGACGCGTAGTCGCCTGCGTGCCCGGCCTGGCCGAACTGAACCATGCGCTCGGCGATGATCTTCTGCATGCCGGCCCGAGCGGGCTTCAGATAGTCGCGCGGGTCGAACTTCTCGGGCTCCTCGGCGAAGACCTTGCGGATCGCGGCGGTGACCGCGAGGCGCGAGTCGGTGTCGACGTTGATCTTGCGGACGCCGTTGCGGATGCCGCGCTGGATCTCCTCGACCGGAACGCCCCAGGCCGGCTTCAGCTTGCCGCCGTACTGGTTGATCTGGGCGACGAGCTCCTGCGGGACGCTCGACGAGCCGTGCATCACGAGATGCGTCGTCGGCAGCTTCTCGTGGATCTCGTCGATCAGACCCATCGCGAGCACCTCGCCGTCCGGCTTCTTGCTGAACTTGTAGGCGCCGTGCGAGGTTCCGATCGCGACGGCGAGCGCGTCGATGCCCGTCTCCGTGACGAACTCCACCGCCTGATCCGGGTCGGTCAGATGCACCTCTCCGGAGCCGTGGCCGTCCTCGATCCCGCCGAGCGTGCCGAGCTCGCCCTCGACGGTGACGCCGCGCGCATGCGCGTAGGCGACGACCTCGCTGGTGACCGCCACGTTGTGCTCGAACGACGCGACGCTCTTGCCGTCGGGCATCAGCGACCCGTCCATCATCACGCTCGTGAAGCCGAGGTCGATCGCCGAGATGCACGTCGCCGGCTCGTTGCCGTGGTCGAGGTGCAACGCGACCGGGATCTCGGGATAGAGCTCGACGGCGGCCTGCATCAGGTGCCAGAGGAAGCGGTCGTTCGTGTACGAGCGCGCGCCGCGGGAGGCCTGGATGATCACGGGCGACTGTGTGTCTCGCGCCGCTTCCATGATCGCCTGGATCTGCTCCATGTTGTTGACGTTGAACGCGCCGACGCCGTAGCCGCCCTTCGCGGCCTCGTCGAGCAGCTGTCGCATCGAGACGAGCGCCATCGTGTTCTCCTCGGTCCCCGGTTCCGTTTTCCGACTGCGAGCGTATCGCGGCCGGCGCGCGCCTGTCACCATTCGCGCATGAGCGGATCCGCGATCATCGGTGAGCTCGAGGCCCGGGGACTGATCCACGACTCGACCGACCTCGACGCGCTGCGTGCGCGGCTCGAGGCCGGCCCGATCACGCTCTACGTCGGCTTCGACCCGACCGGCCCGAGCCTTCACATCGGTCACCTCGTGCCGCTCCTCCTGCTGCGCCGCTTCCAGCAGCACGGCCACGTGCCGATCGCCCTCGCCGGCGGTGCGACCGGGATGGTCGGCGATCCGGGCGGGCGCTCCGCGGAGCGCAACCTGCTCGACGCCGAGACGCTCGCCTACAACGTCGAGCGCATCCGCGGGCAGCTCGCCGCGTTCCTCGACTTCGAGCCGGGTCCAGCGCAGGCGCGGCTCGTCAACAACTACGACTGGACGCGCGACGTCTCGGTGCTCGACTTCCTGCGCGATGTCGGCAAACACGTGCCCGTCAACGTGATGCTCGCGAAGGACTCGATCAAGAGCCGTCTCGATGCCGGTGGGCTGTCGTTCACGGAGTTCAGCTACATGCTCTTGCAGGCGTTCGACTTCTGGCACCTGCACGGTGCCGAGGGGTGCGAGCTGCAGGCCGGCGGCGCCGACCAGTGGGGCAACATCACGGCCGGGGTCGACCTGATCCGCCGCCGCTCGTCCGCCGGCGCGCATGGCCTCACCGTGCCGCTCCTGACGCGCGCCGACGGACAGAAGTTCGGCAAGACGGCCGACGGCTCCGTCTGGCTCGATCCCGAGCTGACGACGCCGTACGCGCTCTACCAGTACTTCGTCAACGTCGACGATGCCGACGTCGAGATGATGCTGCTGCGCCTCACGCTGCTGCCGGTCGACGAGGCGAAGGCGATCGCCGAGGCCCATGCCCGAGCGCCCGAGCGGCGTGACGGCCAGAAGCGCCTGGCGCGCGAGATGGTCGGCCTGATCCACGGCGAGTCCGCCGCGCGCGAGGCGGACGGCGCGTCGCAGGGGTTCACGCGCGGGGCCCGGGAGCTCTCGGCAGACGAGCTCGCAGCGCTCGCGGGCGAGATCCCGATGACGACGTCCCCGGCGCTCGGCGAGCTCGTCGCGCTGCTCGTCGAGACGGGTCTCGCGAGCTCGAACGGCGATGCGCGTCGCAGCATCGCGGGAGGAGGCATCTCGGTCAACGACGAGCGCATCTCAGAGCCGCGCGAGCTCGCGGCGAGCGATCTGCTGCACGGCCGCTACGTGATGTTGCGCAAGGGCAAGCGGCAGCGGCATCTCGTCGTGATCGGCGAGACTGCAGACGATGGCTGACCTCTCGCACGTCGCGCTCGGTGCCTGGAGCGGGGGGCGCACGCTCCATTTCGGCGTGCCGATCGAGGAGGACCGCCTCGTCTCGCTGCTGCGGCCTGATCACCGCGCAAGCACGGTGATCACCGCCGACGC
>JANLRV010000252.1:0-8857 GCA_031361905.1 Actinomycetes bacterium | reverse complement strand
AAGAACTGCCGCAGCAGGAAGATCGAGAACGCGTCGCCGAAGAAGCTCGGCACCCAGAGCGGCTTCAGCGAGCCGATCCAGCCGATCTCGCTGAAGAGCACGTAGATCGGGATCACGGTGACCTGGAACGGCAGCATCATCGTGCTCAGCACGAGCACGAAGAGCAGGCCGCGCCCGGGGAAACGCAGGCGCGCGAGGGCGTAGGCGGCCGGCACGCAGCTGACGACGACGCCGGCCGACGAGAGCGTCGCGATCAGCGTGGTGTTCCAGGTGAAGCGCAGCAGACGCACGCTCGAGAAGACGTCCGAGAAGTTCTCGATCCGGAACGGGTGCGGCCAGAGGTTCGTGCCGGGCGACTGCGTCTTGTTCATCAGCGACGAGAGCACGATGAAGACGATCGGGGCGGCGAAGAAGAGGCCGACGCAGATCAGCAGGGAGTGCTGCGCGATCGCGTACAGCAGCTTGCGCCGGCGAGAGCCCACCGCGAGCGTGCTCATCGGGCCACTCCCGCGTAGTGCACCCAGCGCTCAGAGGTCTTGATCAAGACGAGCGTGCACATCATCGTCGCGCCGAACAGCACCCACGCCATCGCCGAGGCGTAGCCCGTGTGGAAGTAGTGGAAGGCCTCGTCGTAGAGCTTCAGCGGGTAGAGCAGCAGCGAGCCCTGCGGCTCGCCCAGGATCTGCGCCTGCCCGGCCTGCTGGCTCGTCACGGCGGTGCCTGCGACGTAGGCCTCGGTGAACGACTGGAACGCGGTGATCATGCCGATCACGAGCGAGAAGAAGATCACCGGTGAGAGCGACGGCAGCGTCACGTGGACGAAGCGCCGGAACGAGTTCGCGCCGTCGATCCAGGCCGCCTCGTGCAGGCTCTTCGGCACGTCGAGCAGGCCGGCGAGGAAGATGATCATCGCGTCGCCGACGCCCCACAGGCTGAGCAGGATCACCGACGGCTTCGACCAGTCGGGCGAGAAGAACCAGTCGGGCCGGCCGATGCCCATGCCCCCGAGCAGGCGGTCGACCGGGCCGAGCGCCGGGTTGAGGATGTAGACGAAGGCGAGCGCGGCGACGACGGGCGGCGCCATCGTCGGAAGGTAGTAGAGCGTGCGGTAGAGCTTGATCCCGCGCCGTGGCGCGGTCAGGAGCAGCGCCGTCAGGAGCGCGAAGGCGAGCCGGGCGGGCACGCCGAAGACGACCAGGTAGAGCGTGTTCCTGACCGCCGGCCAGAACGTCGGGTCGCTGTTCTCCGAGAGCCCGAACATGTACTTGTAGTTGGCGGTGCCGATCCAGCGCGGCGAGCCGAGCGCGTCGTAGTGCGTGAACGACCAGTAGAGGCTCGCCACCATCGGGTACGCGACGAACAGCGCAAAGCCGCAGAGCCACGGCGAGAGGAACAAGAGGGCGAGGCCCCACGTGCGCCTGCGGGCCCGCCTGCGCTGACGCAGGCGGGCCCTCGGAAGCGGTGTCGCGGCTGTGGTCACGGAGCGCCGGAACCGCCGGCCTGGGCGAGCTGCCCGGCGATCTGCTTGTCGACGTCGGCGAGGCCCTTGGCGGCGTTCTTGATCGAGCCGGCCTGCCACTTCGTGAAGAACGCGGTCAGGTCGTCGCCGTACTGCTGGCCGATCGGCGTGATCGGATTGAACTGCGACTTCGGGTTGTTGAAGATCTTGAAGAACACCGCGAAGCGCGGGTCGGCACCGGCCGCCGCGGTCTTCTTCAGCGAGGCCTTCGTCGTCGGCAGGTTGTGCAGCGAGAGCGACTGCGCGACGAGCGAGTCGGTGTCGGTGGCGAGGAACTTGATCAGGAGCCACGCCTCCTCGGCGTGTTTGCTGCCCTTCGGGATGCCGACGATGTTGCCGGCCACGGCGGAGGCTCCGTACTGGCCGGGCGCGTTATCGGCCGCCGGGAAGGGCGCCGTCGCGTACTTCAGCGCCTTTGCCTCGTCGGCGATGAAGGCGGTGCGCCACTCGCCGTCGTACTGCATCGCGACGCGGCCGGCCTCGAAGTCGTTCTGCGGGCCGAACTCGTCCTGCGACGCGGCGTTGAACTTGACGAGGTTGTCGTAGCCGTACCAGTCGACGAGCTTCTTCTGCCAGGTGACGAGCGCCGTCCAGCGCGGGTCCTTGCCGAGCACGGGCTTGCCGGACGAGTCGAACCAGGGCGCGCCGAAGGCGATCCGGAGCGCGTCCGAGAACGCCTCGTAGTGGCCCATGAAGGGGTTGATGCCGACGACCTTGAGCGACCCGTCGGAGTTCTTCACCGTCAGCTTCTTGGCGTCGGCGAACAGCTCGGTGAGCGTCTTCGGCGGCCCGGCGATGCCGGCCTTCTTGAACAGCGCGGTGTTGTAGTAGAGGCCGTTTGCGTCGGCGAGCGCGGGCAGCGCGCACTGGTTCCCCTGATAGCCCGTGTAGGCCGTGGTCGCCTTCGGGAACTGGCTGAGGTCGAGCTTGTCCTTCTTGATCCGGTCGTTGAGCGACTGGAACGCGCCCGTCGAGCAGAACGTGCCGACGTTGTTCGGCGAGAACGAGAGCACCGCGTCGGGCGCGTTGCCCGCGTGGATCGCGGCCGTCAGCTTCTCGTCCTTGATGTTGCCCACGCCGTGCACCGTGATCCACGGGTACTTCTTCTGGAAGCCCTTGAACGCCGCCTGGTAGTTCGAGATCTCGCGCTTCGTCGAGAACGGGCTCCAGAACTCGAGCTTGACGGGCTTGTGGGTCTCGGCGCCGGCCGAGCTCACGGTCATCGCGATCGCGAGCGCGGCGGCTCCGATCGCGGCTGCCAGGAGGCGTGTCATCGGATGGTCCTTTCCAGGAGAGTCGTGTTCGGTTCGACGTGAGAGCGGGATCTCGAGCGGGCGAAGACGGTGTCGACGGCCTCGCGCAGCGCGACGGCGAGGGCGCCGGTCAGCACCGACTCGTTGCCGAGGGCCGAGACCTCGATGCGAGGGGGGAAGGGGACGGCCGCGGCGAGCGTGCGCCGCATCGGCTCGATCAGGAGGTCGCCGTTTCGGCCGATGCCGCCGCCGAGCACGATCAGCTCGACGTCGACGACGGCCGCGATCGGCGCGACGTAGCGCGCGATCCGCTCGCCCTCGCGCTCGACCGCGAGGCGGGCGAGCGGGTCGCCTGCGCGTGCGGCGTCGAAGACGGCTCTCGCCTCGTACGGCGCGATCAGCCCGGTCGGCGCGGCCCGCGCCGCAGCGAGCTCCTCGACGAGGTGCAGCAACCCCGGGGTCGAGGGATCGTGAGGCGACTCGAGGCCGCCCTCGACCGCGAAGTCGAGCTCGCCGGCCGCTCCGCGATGGCCGCGGTGCAGCTCGCCGCGCAGCACGATCCCGGCGCCCAGGCCGGTGCCGATCGAGAGGAAGGCGAAGTCGTCGACGTCGGCACCGACGCCACGCCACTGCTCGCCCAGCGCGGCCAGGTTGATGTCGTTCTCGACGAGCACGGGCAGGTCGAGCGCGCGCTCGAGCTCGTCGGCGATCGCGAAGCCGTCGAGCCCCTCGATCGCGGCGGCCAGCTGCAGCCGCCCGCTCGCGGGGTCGAGCACTCCCGGCGCGCCCGCGACCGCGAGCTCGAGCCGCGGGATCCCGGCGAGCGCGACGAGCTCGTCGCGCAGCTCGGCGGCGCGGGCGACGATCTGAGCCGCGCTGAGGCCGTCGATCGCGAGATCGCGGCGGGCCAGCACGTCGCCGACGATGTTCGCGACGGCGCCGCGCAGGAAGCGCGCGCCGATGTCGAGCGTCAGCACGAAGGCGGCGTCGGGCTCGGGCTCGACGAGCCGCGCCCGGCTCGAGCCGGGCGCCTCGCGCACGAGGTGAGCGTCCAGCAGCGACTGCAGGGCGAGCGAGGCGGTCGGCTTCGAGATGCCGGCCCTGCGTGCGATCTCCGCGCGGGAGAGGGGGTGTTCCGCGCGGATCAGCTCGAACACGCGCCGCTCGTTGAGGTCCTTGAGGAGCGACGGAATGGCGGGGAGGAGCACCCGCCGAGTGTAGTAAGGAAACTTTCCTTACGTCAAGTCGCGCCTCTGGGGTCAGACCCCGAAAGTGCCTGACCCCGAAGGTGCCTGACCCGAAAAGTGTCTGACCCCGAAAGTGCCAGACACTTTTCGGCGGCTACTTTCCGGCCTTGCGGTCGAACTCGCCGACCACCGCGATGCCCGCGCTGCCGTCGTCCTTCTGCGGCGTGTAGACGATGCGGATCTTGTTGAACTGCAGCGTGAATTGATCGAATGTCCCATCGGCGCTGCCGCTCTGCTGGAAGCCCGTGACGAGCACCTCGCTGAGGGTCCAGACGAGGAACGGGTGCGGCGCCTTGCCGGATCGCACGCCGGTCAGCACCGCGCTCACGAAGTGCTTGCCCGTCGCGCAGGCGACGAAGAGCGGCGGCGAGGCCGAGCTCGTGCGCGCCACGACGTCGAAGCCGCTGAAGGTGACCCGGCCGACGGTCGAGGCGCCCGAGCCCCCGTCGGTCACGATCTGCTCCGTCTCGGCGATGCTGAACGAGTCGACCTCGATCTCGTTGAGGTGGATCCGGTCGCGGCTCTCGCCGGTGACGCCCTCGATCCTGAGGAAGTAGTCGATAGCCATGAGTGCTCCTTAGGCCGGTAGGGAGAGCGTGATCGTGAAGCTGGCGGTGCCGTCGCCACCGGTCTCGATCGGGTTCTGAACGGCGAGGTAGGTGCCGGTCGCGCGGGCGTAGGCGAGCGTGCCGCCCGTGATCGCGCGCACGGTCTCGTTGTCGGCGTCGGCCGGCCCGAGGCCGTAGAGCGTGCCGTCGTTGAGGTCGAAGCGATGGAGGGCGACGTCGCCCGCGAGCGGATACGAGTTGAACACGCCGTCCGGCGTCCCATCGGGCAGCGCGAGGTTGCCGACCGTCGTCGTCGGAGAGCCGGGAACCGGAAGCGACCCCGGCGTCGTCACCGGCCGGGCGTGCCAGTCGGACCCGACCAGGCTCAGCGTGCGGGTCGTGCTTCCCGAGCCGCTCCCGCTTCCGCCGCCCGCGCCGGCACCGCCGGCGTCGTCGTCGCTGCCGCAGTCGTGCGGCGAGTGGCGTCCGTGCGCCTCGGCTTCGTCGGCGCCCATTGCCAGAGCAGCGGTCGCGCCTCCGCCGAGCACGACGCCCATGCGTGCGAGCAGGCGTCTGCGCGTTGAGACCGTGCGTTCCTCCGTCATCACGTGCCCTCCCGTTAGGTCTTGCGTCTCGGACGCTATGCCCCCGCCGGGCGACACGAGTCCCTCGATCGAGGGATTCAGATCGTGTGCCGGCACGACGAGCACCGGCGCGCCGAAGCTGCGCGTGATCGAAGATGCGGAGGTGGTCATCACGGTCATCCTCGGGCTCGCGGCCGCGCTCGCGTGGGCCGTCGCGAACCTGTTCGTCGCCCGTGTCGGCCACGACGTTTCATCCGTCGTGATGATCACCTGGATCTTGGGCGTGCAGGTCGTGCTGACCGTTCCGCTCGCGCTCGTCTTCGACGATCCGCTGGGCGCTCCGATCGCAGACTACGCGCGCGCCGCAGGGGGTGGGCTCCTGCTCTCCGTCGGATTCCTCGCGTTCGTGCACGCGCTGCGGGTCGGCTCGCTCTCGGTCGTCTCGCCGATCGTCGGGCTCGAGGGCGGGATCGCGGCGCTGATCGCGGTCGGCCTCGGCGAGCATCTCGGCGGCCTGCTCGTGGCCGGGCTGGCGCTTGGCACGGCCGGGGCGGTGCTCGCCGCGTCGCCCGGCGGCCGTCGCGTCTCGCGGGGTGCGCTCGCCGCGTCGGCCGCGGCCGTCCTGTTCGCCATCCAGTTCGTGCTCTACGGCAAGATCGAGCAGGCTGGCCCCTTGCTCACGGCGGCGGTCATCGGCATTGCCGCGCTCGTGCCGCTGACGGTTCTGGCCGCGCGCGGCGGGACGCTCGAGCTGCCGCGCTCGGCGCGGAGCCTCGCGCTCACGGCGGGCGTGCTGGACGCCGCCGCGATGGTGGTCTTCGCCGCGGCTCAGGCGAGGGGGCCGAGCAGCGTCGCCTCGGTCACGGGCGCGCAGTTCGCCGTCGTCTCGGCGCTGCTCGGCGTGCTCCTGCTGGCCGAGCGCCCGCGCTGGCACCAGTGGCTCGGAATCGGCCTCGCGGCCTTCGGCACGACGCTCCTCGGCCTCGGCGGCTGAAAAGCCCTAGCCTGCCCCGATGAATCCGATCACCGTCCTCCCGCTGCTTGGAAGCCTGCGCGAGGCCTCTTACAACCGCCTCGTGCTGCGGGCCGCCCGCGAGCTCGCGCCCAACGGGATGACGATCGCCGAGCATCCCGACCTGCGCGAGATCCCGCTCTACGACCAGGATCTGCTCGGTGCCGAGGGCTACCCGGCCTCGGTCGTCGCGCTGCGTGAGGCGATCGCTCGCGCGGATGCCGTGCTGTTCGTCTCGCCGGAGTACAACTACTCGATTCCCGGCGTGCTCAAGAACGCGATCGACTGGGCCTCGCGCGGCGCCGACCAGCCGTTCAAGGGCAAGCCGGCGAGCGTGATGGGCGCCTCGCCGGGCATCGTCGGCACGGCCCGCATGCAGTACCACCTGCGGCAGGTGATGGTCTTCCTCGAGATGCTTCCCGTCAACAAGCCCGAGGTCATCATCAACCAGGTCCACACCCGCTTCGACGAGACCGGCAAGCTCACCGACGAGATGACGGCCGGGGTGATCCGCGGCCACCTCGAGGCGCTCGACGCGTGGACGCGGCGTCTCTGCGCCCGCTGATCAGATACCCCGCCAGAGGGATAGACGCGCGCTGCTGACGGATGCACGGTGGCGTCGATGCACCGCCAGGCCCTCACCCACGAGCTGACGCCGCCCGGCCTGCTCGCCGACACCTTCGGCATCTCCGTCCGCACGCTCGCGATCCTCGTCACCGTGATCCTGGTGGCGATGCTCGGCGCGGCCGAGCTGCTGCGCGACGATGCTCCGGCGCGCCAGGCGAGCCGCTCGGCGACGCTCGCTGCGACCGGCCCCGTCAAGGCCGCCGCGCCGATCGCCGTCCACGGCGTCGTCAAGCACGCCCGCTTCGGCATCGCATCCGCGCGTGTCTCTGTGCGCGCGTAGGCGCACCCGCCGCGGGAGTTCCCGTAGTGCGCGTCGGTGTCTGCGCCGATGTGGTCCTCGGCACGGGCCGGTACTCCTATGTGGGTCAACGCTCAAGGAACTCACATGCGCAAGGCAGTGCTCGTACCGGTAATGCTCGCGGCGTTCGTCGTCGTCCCGCTCGCGTCCGGCGGCGGCACGAATGCGAGCGTCAGCGTGACGGCGAAGGAGTTCACGCTCGTCCCCTCCGTCAAGTCGGTGAAGGCCGGCAAGGTCACGTTCACCATGAAAAACCTCGGCAAGGTCGCGCACGAGATGATCGTGCTCAAGACCAACAAGGCGCCCGGGTCGCTCGCAGGCACCGGCAGCTCGGCCAGCGAGAAGGGCTCGCTCGGCGAGATCTCGGGCATCAAGCCCGGCAAGAGCGGCAAGCTGACGCTGACGCTCAAGGCCGGCAAGTACGTGCTCTTCTGCAACCTGCCCGGCCACTACAAGGCGGGCCAGTTCACCGGCTTCACGGTCAAGTAGCGCGCTCGACCGCGAGCGCGGTCTCGCCGAACGAGTGTGTCGGCCAGCGCGCCGGGTCGTTGCCATCCGCCGATGTCGATACGCGGGATCGCCGTTCGTCCTACCATCGACAACCCATGGGAGGAGCGCCATGCAATACCTGATCCTGATCCACGATGACCCGTCCGCCTGGGCCGCGATGAGCGAGGCCGATCAGAGCGCCGTGATGGGCGAGTACTTCACCTACACCGGCGCGATCCGCGACGAGGGCATCATGCGAGCCGGCGCGCCGCTCGTGCCGTCGCCGCAGGCGAAGCTCGTGCGCGTCCGCGACGGCCAGCAGGTCGTCTCGGACGGTCCCTACGCCGAGACGCGCGAGCAGCTCGGCGGCTACTACCTGGTCGAGGTAGACAGCGAGGAGCAGGCGATCGCGGCCGCAGCTCGCGTGCCCAGCGCGCGCTGGGGCACGATCGAGGTGCGCCCCGTCGCCGAGATGTGACCGTGGACGCGCGAGAGGTCGCCGGCAGGATCTACCGCGAGTGGTTCCCGCGGGCGGTCGGCGTCCTCTCGCGCAGCTTCGGTGACCTGACGCTCGCCGAGGAGTGCGTGCAGGAGGCGTTCGCAGTCGCCCTCGTGCGCTGGCCGCTCGACGGCGTGCCGCCCGAGCCGGGCGCCTGGATCGTCACCACGGCGAGAAACCGCGCGCTCGACCGGCTGCGCCGCGAGCGCGTCGGCCGGGCGAAGCTCGCCGAGGCCGCCGTGCACGATCGCTGGACCGCGGCGAGCGCCCCGCGCGTGCCCGACTCGTCGGTGCCGGACGAGCGGCTGCGGCTGATCTTCACCTGCTGCCACCCCGAGCTCTCGGCGCAGGCTCAGGTCGCGCTCACGCTGCGGCTCGTCGGCGGCCTGACGATCGACGAGGTCGCGCGGGCGCTGCTGGCCGACGAGGCGGCGATCCAGCAGCGGATCGTGCGGGCCAAGCGGACCATCCGCGCGGCCGCCGAGCCGTTCGAGCTGCCGCCCGACCGCGAGCTCCCCGAGCGCCTCGCCGCGGTGCTCGCAGTGCTCTACCTGATCTTCACCGAGGGCCACGCGGCGACCGCGGGAGACGAGCCGATCCGCGCCGAGCTCGTGGTCGAGGCGACCCGGCTCGCGCGGCTTGTCGCGCGCCTGATGCCCGACGAGCCGGAGGCGCTCGGCCTGCTCGCGCTGATCCTGCTGCACGACGCGAGGAGCGCCGCCCGCTACGCGGACGGCCGCTTCGTGCAGCTCGAGCACCACGATCGCGCGCTCTACGACGG
>JANLRV010000247.1:0-6076 GCA_031361905.1 Actinomycetes bacterium | reverse complement strand
GATCTCGTCGAAGTGCTGCGTCAGCTTGCAGAGATCGGCGTGGTCGGCGAACGTCGCGTCGCGCCGCTCGTTGCCGCGACGGACGAACGGCGGCCCCGAGACGGGCAGGAACGCCATCTGGTCGCCGCCGACGATCATCTGCCGCGCGGGGTTGCGCCCGCGCAGCGTGAACTGGCTCGGCGCCCCTGCGACCTTCTCGGCGACGAAGTCGGGATCGAAGTAGACGATGTCGCCGTCGATGCGCTGGCCGGCAGCTGCGAGGATCGCGAGCGCCTCGGGGTGGTCGAAGCGGATGCCGAGCTCGGAGACGATCCGCCGCCAGCCGAGATCGATCTCGTCGAGCTGCTCGGGCGAGAGGATCTCGTAGCGCGGCATGCGGTGGTGGAACATGGCTCGACACTACACGCACGATCGATCGATCGACTGCGCTCGATGCAAGGCGCGCGGATGGACGATCGGGCGCGCATCGGTCTTGACATGCTGAATGCTGGATCTGCAACACGATCAATGTAAGATCTGCAGCAGGACCAATGTCTGATCTGCAACATACTCTCGCCCGCCACGCCGCCGCCGACGTCGAGCTCCTGTGCGCCTCGGTGCGCGCGGTTCTCGTCGTCGGAGCACGGCAGACGGGCAAGACCACCCTGGCGCGCGGGATCGCGGCCGGCGGTTTCGGCGCCGGCACGGGACCGGTCCCGATCGTGACGCTGGACGACGCGACCGTGCGCGCCGCCGCGGGACGCGACGCCGCCGGGTTTCTCGCGCAGCTCGGCATGCCTGCCGTGATCGACGAGGTGCAGCGCGCGCCCGAGCTGATCCTCGCGATCAAGCAGCGCCTGGACGAGGACACGCGGCCCGGACGCTACCTGCTGACCGGCTCGGCCCAGCTGCGCGGCGTCTCGGGAGTGCTCGACCTGCTGCCCGGGCGGATCGTCACCGTGCCGCTGTGGCCGCTCGCCCAGAGCGAGATCGCCGGCACCCCGCCCTCGATCGTGGCCTCGCTCTTCGAGAACATGCCACCGCGAATCGAAGCCGCGCCGGTCGGGCGCTCGGCGTACGCGGCGGCGATCGCGGCGGGCGGCTTTCCCGAGGCGCGCCTGCTCCCGCAGGCCGTGCGCGCTCGCTGGTTTGACGCATACGTCGGCGGCGTGCTGCTCGGCGAGACCGAGCGGCTCGGCGGCGGCAGCGCCCTGAGGTCGCTCCCCCGGCTGCTGACCCTGCTCGCCGCTCGCACCGGCGTTCCGCTCTCGGTCGACACGCTCGCGACCCGGGTGGAGCTCGATCGGCGCACCATCTTGCGCTATCTCGACATCCTCGAGATCCTCTCGATCACGACCCGCCTGCCCGCCTGGACGCCGGGGCTCTCGCGACGCGAGATCCATGCTCCGAAGGTCGTCTTGAACGACAGCGGGCTCTTCTGCTCGCTCCTCGGGTTCGACGAGGCTCGCCTGGCGATCGATGACGAGGCGACGGGAAAGGCCTTCGAGACCTTCGCGCTGGGCGAGATCTTGCGGCACGCCTCGTTGCTGCAATCTGGCGCCCCGCGCGCATTCCACTACCGGGATCAGTCCCGTCGCCTCGGCGAGGTCGACCTGCTTCTCGAGGCCCGTTCGGGAGAGATCGTCGCAATCGAGGCGAAGTCGTCTGCGACCGTCTCCGAGCGCGATGCCGTCGCGCTCGCATCGCTGCGCGATCGTGCGGGCGCGAGCTTCCGCTGCGGGGTCGTGCTCACGACCGGCGCGTCGACGATCCCGCTCGGCGACCGCCTCTGGGCGGTCCCCTTGCAGGCGCTGTGGTCACAGACGGCGAACGCTCCCGCATGACCGACGGCCTCCTCGTCGCGTTCTGCCCGTCCGAGCACTCCCCCGGCCGCTGGCTCGAGGCGCTTCGCGCGGCCGGCTCGTCCCACCGCTTCCTCGAGCCCGGCGAGATCGACGACCCGGCGCTCGTCGACGTCGTCGTGTTGGCGGCCGATCGCTCGGAGGCCCTCGCCGCGTACCCGGGCGCGAGGCTGATCCAGTCGCTCTGGATGGGGATCGACTCGCTGCTCGCCGACCCGCGCGTGCCGGTCAGCGTGCCGCTCGCGCGCATGGTCGACCCCGGCATGGTCGCGCTGATGCGCGAGGCCGCGCTCGCGCACGTGCTCGCCGCGCACCGCCTGCACGACGCCTACCGCCTGCAGCAGCAGACGGCGACCTGGAGACAGCTGCCGCCCCGCCTCGCTCGCGACCGGCGGATCGGCGTGCTCGGCTTCGGCGAGCTCGGGCGCACCGTCGCAGACCAGCTCGTCGCCGTCGGCTTCGACGTGACCGCCTGGAGCCGCTCACCGCACGCGGGCGCGAGGGTGCCGCTCGCGAGCGGGCCGGACGGCCTCTCGACGATGCTCGGCCGCAGCGAGATCCTCGTCAACCTGCTGCCGCTGACGCCCGCGACGCGCGGGATCATCGACGCCGCCGTGCTCGCGCAGCTGCCGGCCGGAGCGGTCGTGATCAACCTCGCCCGCGGCGGGCACGTCGTCGACGCCGACCTGCTCGCGGCGCTCGACGCCGGGCACGTGCGCCACGCCTACCTCGACGTCTTCGAGCCCGAGCCGCTGCCGGCCGAGCATCCGTTCTGGCGCCACCCTGGCGTGACCGTGATGCCGCATGTGGCGGCGCCCTCGACGGTGGAGGGCTGCGTGCCGGTGATCATCGAGAACCTCGACCGCGTGCACGACGGCCGCACGCCGCTGCACCTGGTCGAGCGCGCGCGCGGGTACTGAGGCTCGACACGGCGATTTCTCGCCGCGAATCGCGCATTTCGCGCGATCTGCAGCTATCTCTTGGATAGCGCCATGTTTCCGGCGCCGTTCCGAGAAGCAGGTCATCGATGTCCGAGTCGCACCGACGAGGAAGGGTCCGCCGCACGTCCGTCGCGGCCGCGAGCCTCGTCGCGCTGCTCTCGCTGGCCGGCCCCGCGCACGCAGTGGCGATCGATCCCGCCAAGGCCAGCCTCGGCGACGCCGTCTGGTTCGACGACAACCACAACGGCCGCCAGGACGTCGACGAGGACGGGGTCCCGAGCATGACCGTGATCCTGCGGGACGCGGCGGGACAGGAGCTCGCCCGCACCACCACGAACGGCACCGGCGCCTACAGCTTCGACGACCTCCTGGCCGGCACCTACGCGATCGAGTTCGACCGTACCACGCTGCCCGACGGCTACGAGCTGACGAAGCGGGGCGCTCGAGGCACCGGCCGCACGAACGCGAGCGACGCCGATCCCGTCTCGGGCCTGACGAGGCCGATCGTGCTCGCCGACGGCCAGCACGACGGCGACTGGGACGCAGGGATCTACCTCCCCGAGACCGGCGCGCCGACGCTCGCGGTGACGACGACGGCCGGGTCTGCGACCGTCAAGGCCGGCGCTGCCGTGACGTTCACGGTGACCGTCCGGAACACCGGCACGGCGAACGCGCGGCACGTGCAGGTCTGCGACGTGCTCCCGGACGAGATGACGTTTCAGCGCAACCCGGCACGCGCGCGCTTCGTCCGAGGAAACGCCTGCTTCGCGCTCGGCACGCTCGAGCCGGGTGGGCGCAAGACGGTCACCGTGTCGATCCGCGTCGACGCGACCGCGCGCCTCGGGCCATCGGCGAACGCCGCGGTCGCGACCGCCCAGAACGCGGCCGACGCACAGGGCCGCGCGAGCGTCAGGGTCACGGCGGGCGATCCGGTCGAGCACCGCTCGGCCGGCGTCACCGGCTAGCTCGGCCGCGCCGCGTCTGCTTCAGTACGCCGCATGACCCCTCTCGCCGGCGCGCGCACCCGCCACCCCGTCTCGTGACCTCCGGCGAGCGGCCGCTGCGCAGCGCGGGCTGGTTCGGCACGCACGACAAGACCGGCTTCGTCAGCCGCGCGTGGATGAAGAACGACGGGCTGCCCGACGACTCGTTCCGCGGCCGTCCGATCATCGGGATCGCGAGCACGTGGTCTGAGCTGACGCCCTGCAACGTGCACCTGCGACAGCTCGCCGAGCACGTCAAGCGCGGCGTCTGGCAGGCGGGCGGCGTGCCGCTCGAGTTCCCCACGACCTCGCTCGGCGAGACGCTCATCCGCCCCTCCTCGATGCTCCTGCGAAACCTCGTCTCGATCGACCTCGAGGAGTCGCTGCGCGGCAACCCGATCGACGCCGTGGTGCTGCTGACCGGCTGCGACAAGACGACGCCGGCCTACCTGATGGGCGCCGCCAGCGTCGACCTGCCCGCGATCCTGCTGACCGGCGGGCCGATGCTGAACGGCCGCTTCCGCGGCGAGACGATCGGCTCGGGCACGTCGGTCTGGAAGCTCACCGAGGACTTCCGCGCGGGGCGCATCTCCGAGGCCGACCTGGCCGAGGCCGAGGGCGGCATGTCGCGCAGCCACGGGCACTGCATGACGATGGGCACGGCCTCGACGATGGCGTGCGTCTCCGAGGCGCTCGGCATGCAGCTGCACGGCGCGGCCGAGATCCCCGCCGTCGACGCACGCCGCGGCGTGATCGCGCACGCCACCGGCGCACGCGCGGTCGAGCTCGTGCGCGAGGACCTGCGTCCGTCGCAGATCCTCACCCGCGAGGCCTTCGAGAACGCGATCCGCGTGAACGCCGCGCTGGGCGGCTCGACGAACGCCGTGATCCACCTGCTCGCGCTCGCGCGGCGGATCGGCGTGCCGCTCGTGCTCGACGAGTTTGACTCGCTCGTGCGCGAGATCCCGACGCTCGTCGACATGATGCCGAGCGGCCGCTTCCTGATGGAGGACTTCTACTACGCGGGCGGGCTCGCGGTCGTGATCAACGAGCTCGGCGACCTGCTGCACCGCGACGCGCTGACGGTCAGCGGCCGCACGCTCGGCGCCGGCGCAGGAGTGGCGCCGTGCCACGACCGCGAGGTGATCCGCACGATGCAGCAGCCGTTCAAGCCGGTCGGCTCGGGCATCGCCGTGCTGCACGGGAACCTCTGCCCCGACGGCGCCGTGCTGAAGCAGTCGGCCGCGTCGCCGCGCTTCTTCACGCACGAGGGCACCGCGCGCGTCTTCGACTCGATCGAGGAGTACACCGAGTGGGCCGACGGCGGCGCCCCCGAGGCGACGGCCGATGACGTACTGGTGCTGCGCTACTCGGGACCCCGCGGCTATCCCGGAATGCCCGAGCTCGGCAACCTGCCGCTGCCGCGCCGCCTGCTCGAGGAGGGCGTCGAGGACATGGTGCGCATCTCCGACGCGCGCATGAGCGGCACCTCGTACGGCACCGTGATCCTGCACATCGCGCCCGAGTCGGCGATCGGCGGCCCGCTCGCGCTCGTCGCGACGGGCGATCGCATCCGCCTCGACGTCCCCGGCCGGCGCCTCGACATGCTCGTCGACGAGGCCGAGATCGAGCGGCGCAGAGCGGCCTGGACGCCCCCGCCGCCGCACTCCGACCGCGGCTGGGTGTGGCTCTACAGCGAGCACGTGCAGCAGGCCGACCTGGGAGCCGACCTCGACTTCCTGGCGGGCGGCAGCGGCGATCCGGTGCCGCGCCAGCCGTTCTAGTAGCCGGCGAGCTCCGCGACCAGGCCAGCGATCGCCGCAAGCGCGGCAGGATCGGCGATCTCGCCATCCGGCCCGAGCGCGCCGCGCACGATCGGCTCCCCGCCGACGACCCGCGCGTCGACCGCTTGCAGCACGGCGACGAGCGAGGCGACCCCCTGAGCCCCGCGCCCGGGCCCCGCGCCCGCGCAGGTCACTGCGACCGGCTTGCCGACGAGCTCGCCCGAGCTGATCACCCAGTCGATCGCGTTCTTGAGGCTGCCGGGGAGCGCGTGCCCGAACTCGGGGCACGCGATCAGCACGCCGTCGGCGGCGGCGAGCAGCGAGCGCCAGTCGGCCACGGTCGCAGGTAGCGGGTCGACGTCGAGGTCGGAGTTGTAGGCCGGCAGCGACGCGAGGCCCTCGAAGACGGCGACGTCGACGCCGGGCGGCGCCGCGGCGATGGCGGCGTCGATCAGCGCCGTGTTCGAGGAGCGAGCCTGAAGGCTGCCGGAGACGGCGAGGATGCGCATGGCTGCATCTTTGGGCAT
>JANLRV010000114.1:0-10430 GCA_031361905.1 Actinomycetes bacterium | reverse complement strand
CGCTCGCCGACCTTGCCGACGAGAGCTTCGCCCGAATTGCGATCGAGCGGTTCGAGGAGATCCGGCTCGCCGCGCTCGAGCGGCGAATCGAGGCGGAGCTCGCCCTGGGTCGCCACCGCGAGCTCGTCGCGGAACTCGAGGAGCTTGCAGCGGAACATCCGCTGCGCGAGCTCCTACGCAGCCAGCTGATGCTCGCCCTCTACCGCTCGGGGAGACAGGCCGAGGCGCTCGATACCTTCCGCCAAGCACGCGACGCCCTCGTCGCGGGCTTCGGCCTCGAGCCCACGCCGGAACTCCGCGAGCTCGAGCGCGCGATCCTGACACAGGATCCGGCGCTCGACCTTCAGCGCCCAAAGGCATCACCGGTCGGCGAACCTGCGCACACGCTCCTCGTGATCCCCTCGGACGACGACTTGCGGCTCGACACCTTGGTTGCGCTTGCCAAGCCTCTCGCCACGCTCCCGGGACGGGACGTGGTTATTGCTCGCCTGCTCAAGGACGAGCGCGATCTTGGTCGTGCGGTCGCGGCGTTGAACTCCCGACGCTCGATGCTGGGGTTTGACGCACGTACGGCCGTGTTCACGACAGGCGCACCTGCCGACGACGTCGTCCGGCTGGCAAGGAGCCACGACGTCGACCTCGTGCTGCTCGACGCCTCGCTCGATCAGGCCACGGGCAGCTTCGGCGACGCTGTGGCGGAGATCCTCGAGCGCTCACCAGCCGACGTTGCCGTGCTCGCAGAAAGCGCTCGAGCAGGGATCTCCGGAGGAGGGGTGTTTATCCCGTTCGGCGGGGGACAGCACGACTGGGCGGCGCTGGAGCTGGCGGCTTGGCTGGCACGCTCCCTGGGGGTGCCGCTCCGACTCGTCGGAACGTCGTCCGATCCACGCCTCGGACGCCGCGACGCCAGTCGTCTTCTCGCGGACGCGTCGCTGGCGGTGCAGAAGGTCGTGGGGACCGAGACCGAGCCGCTCCTGATCGAGCCGTCGCTGGCCAAGCTCATTGCTGCCGTCGAGGGCGCGAGCGTGGTCGTCGCGGGACTCCCGGAGCGCTGGCGCGTCGACGGGATCGGCCTGGTCAGGCGCTCGCTCGTCGAGGAGAGCCGAGCCCCGACACTGCTCGTCCACGGTGGCCCGCGACCCGGCGGGCTCGCGTCGCGTGAGAACCGCACGCGCTTCAGTTGGTCGATCGAGGTGGACGCGAGCTGACGGTCAGCTGCAGTGGGGCGTTTCGTTGCCGGTCACAAACCCCGCCAACGGGTGCGCTCCGCCGCTTTCGTCCGCGTGTGGAGTGCTGCCGTTGTAAAGCCCGATCGCGGTCACGTACTTTGAAGGCGGCGTGCCGGTCGCCGAGCCAGGGGCAGGGAAGGCGGAAAAGAGGAGGTTCTTCGGTGCCGAGTACATGAACTGGCCATCGGGCACCTTCCCGAAGAAGTCGGCCTTGACCCCCTTGCCGTACGCCTTCTTCATCTCGGCGATCGTCGAGCAGGGCCCGATCCCGGTCGCCGTCCTGTAGTCCTTGTTCCAGGTGACGATGATCTTGGCGTTCGAGTTCCACCCATCGGGGAAGAAGACCGCCACCTTCTGGCGCAGGAAGACAAGTGTCGGGTAGCCGGTGGAGACGACCGCGGGCTTATCCTTCTGGGTGAGACTTCCCTGCCGTTGGTCGACGGCCAGATCCGGTCCGCCGAAGAGCTTGTTGTACGCGGCCGCAGTGAGCCCGAGCTTCGCGCCCGCGATTGAAGTCTGTGTGATCTGCGGCGGGCCGGCTGACGTCGAGTCGTTTCTCGTGGCGAGCACGCCGACGCTCGCAGTGCCTGCGATGACGAGCGCTGCGGTGACCGTCAGCATGCCCCGCCCGCGCCGGGCGCTGCGGCGGGCGAGCACCTTTCCCTGCAGCGCGGCGTTAGCTGCCTCGACGAGCTCGCCGCAGGTCGCGAACCTGTCGTCTGGCGCCTTTGCAAGTGCGGTGGCGAACACGTCGTCGAACGCATCGGGAAGGGAAATGCCGAGGGTTGAAAGACTAGGCGGTGGCTCGTTGAGGTGGGCGAAAACGACCGAGAGCTCGGTCTCTCGATCGAACGGTCGCGCGCCGGTAAGGCATTCGTACAGGACGCAGCCGAGCGAGTAGACATCGGCGCGCCCGTCGATCTCACCGCCCTCGATCTGTTCCGGGGGAATGTAGTCGACAGTGCCGACGAAACCTCGGTCGCCGGTCAGGCTGCTCGGTGACGACAGGTGTCGCGCCAGCCCGAAGTCGCAAATGTACGCGCGCTCGTCGCCTGGCCCGCCCTCGACGAGGATGTTCCCGGGCTTCACGTCACGGTGGACGAGCCCCCCGGCATGAGCCGCGTCGAGTGCGCTTGCGACCTGGCCGACGAGGACTAGGGCGCGCGCGGGCTCAAGTCGGCCTTCGCGTCTCAGCAGCTCGCGCACGTCCTGGCCGTCAACGTAGGCCATTACGAGATAGAGGACGCCGTCCTCCTCGCCGGAGGACAGGGTCGGGACAATGTGCGGGTGATGGAGGCTCGCGGCGAGCTCCGACTCGCGAAGAAAGCGTCGGCGAAACCGCTCGTCGGCGGCGAGCTCAGCACTGAGCACCTTTATCGCCACAGGATTGCCCTCCGCGTCCGTGGCGAGGAAGACCGCGCCTGTCGCACTCTCGGCGATGAGCGACTCCACTCGAAGGCCGGCCACGATGGCACCGACCCCTACGCGCGGCTGCGTCACAACCCATCAAGTTTGGCCCTACGCGGTGCGAATAGCAATAGACAGACGAAGCACGCCTCCCTCGTCCTCGCGGTGACACCTTGCGTGACACCCGCTGCTCTTCGCTTCTCGAATCTGCGCCCTGCACTCCGACTATTCGCCTCGGAGCAGGAGGTTCTATGAATGGGCCGAGTAGGGATCGAACCTACGACCTTGGGATTAAGAGTCCCCTGCTCTACCAGCTGAGCTATCGGCCCCGAGGCGGGATTCTAGCTCAGGGAACGAGGGCGTCGTCGCGGCTCTCGGCGAGGGCCACGACGCGATCTGCTCCGATCGCGCGCAGCGCTTCGGCGGCGCGCGCGTCCATCCCGCAGAGCACGAGGCGCGCACCCGCGGCGCGCAGGCGGGCGCCCGTGCGGACGAGCACGCCGACCGCGCCGTCGTCGAACACGCCGCCCTTCGCGAGCTCGACGATCACGCGATCGACCGCGCTCGCGTCGATCCCCTCGAGCACGGTCGCGAGCTCTTCGACGGCGTGGAAGTCGAGCGCGTCCGTCAGCGTCAGCGTCGCGATGCGACCGTCCTGCGCGAGCTCGATCACTGCGTCTGCGTGGTCACGTTCGCGCTCGACGCGGCCTTCAGCTGCTTGATGCGCTGCTTCACGGCGGCCGCAGACGGATCCTCGGGCGCGAGCTTGATGAACTGCTCGTAGGCCTTGATCGCGGTCGCGGTGTCGCTCGCGGCCTCGGCGACCTGGCCGTACTGGAAGAGCGTCGAGGCCGGGCTGTCGGACTTCGCGAAACCGGGCGCCGCGACGATCGCCGCATAGGAGGCGACCGCCTGCTTGACGTACTTCGACGCGCGCGTCTGGTACGGCTTGGCCTTGGCGAGCAGCTCGGTCTGCTTGGCGCGCGACTGATTGGCCTGAGCCGCCTGCAGCGCATCGGTCGTGAGGCTCGAGAGCACGCCCGTGCCCCCGAACGTGCCGCTGTCGAGACCCGGCAGCGAGCTCGACTGCTGCTGGTAGCCCTGGGCGATCTGGGCCTCGTACTGGTACGCGCCGACGTAGGCCGTCGCGAGCCGGCGCATCGCGTCGGCATTGCCGGGCTTGAGCGCGAGGTACGTGGTCAGCGCGCTCGCCGCCTTGCCGGCATCGCTCGCCGAGGCGAGGTACGCGTCCGCGAGCTTGCTCCACGAGGCGGCGTCCTTCGGGTTCGCCTTGACCTTCGCGCGCAGCGTCGTGACGTCCTCGCTCTGCGCGGCGGTCGTGGAGCCCCCGCCGTTCTTGTTGAGGATGTCGCCGAGCGAGTAGTTGTTGCCCGAGCCGACGCCGCCGATCAGGAAGCCGCCCGCGAAGACGACGATCAGCACGACGAAGACGACGAGGATCCAGCCTCGGCGGTTGCGAATCCAGATGATCATGCCGTCTCCAACGCTACCTGATGGTCAGTCGCTCGCTGCATCGGCGCGCGCCTCGTCGCGGACCTTGCCCGCGCCGGCCGCGACGAAGATCGAGATCTCGTAGAGCGCGAGGATCGTGCCCAGCTCGAGCAGCATCGAGACGATGTCGGTCGTCGGCAGCGCGGCGGCGAGCACCGCCATGATCACGATCGCGACGCGGCGATTGCGGCGCATCATGCCCGCGTTGACGATGCCGACGCGCGAGAGCACCCAGACGGCCGCGGGCATCTCGAAGACCGCACCCATCACGAACATGATCATGGCCTCGAGCGGGTAGACGCTCTTCGCGCGCGGTCGCTCGTCGAACTCGCCGCCGCTGAAGCCGAAGAGGAAGCCGGTCGCCGGACCGATGATGAAGAAGTAGCCGAAGACCACGCCGACCGTGAAGAGCAGCGGCACGAAGAACAGCATCGGCCGCAGCTTGCGCGCCACTTCCGCGCTCGCCGCCGGGATGATGAACGCATAGATCTGGTAGATGAAGAGCGGCAGCGTGATCAGCAGGGTCGCGTAGAACGCGATCGTGAGCGAGATCGTGAAGGCCTCCCCGATCTCGGTCGTGAGCAGCTTCTGCTTGCGGAGATCCGGCGCCAGCGCGTCGTTGAGCAGCGTGAAGATGTCGTCCCTGCGCCAGAACGCCACGAGGAAGACGATCCCCGAGACGAACAGCACGATCATCAGCCGGCGGCGCAGCTCGTCCAGGTGCTGGACGAGCGATGCCTCCTCGCCGAAGTCGAGGCGGCGAACCCGCACCAGGCTGGCGATCAGTCCGAGCATGTCGCGCGGGCGCTACTTGGCGTCGGGCAAGGCCGTCGCGGGCTCGGCCTCGGGCAGCGGCGAGTCGGTCTCCTCGACGGCCGGTGCGGCAGCCGGTGGAACCGCGGCCTCCGGCGCCGGCACGGCCGGCGGCAGGTCGCGCACGTCCTCCTCGGCGGTCGCAGCGTCGGCGACGTCGTCCTCGTTGATGCCTTCCTTGAACTCCCGCAACCCCTTGCCGAGCGAGCGCCCGACCTCGGGCAGCTTCTTGGGGCCCAGCACGAGCAAGGCGATGAGGAGGACGATGACGAGCTCGCCAGGACCGATTCCGAGGGGCATGGTGCTTTCAGGATAGACGACGTTGAGCATCTGCCGTTCGGGGTCGGCCGAAGATCGGTTCTCACGGCGGCCGAGCTATGATCGTGACGAAGATGGCGATCACCACCGAGACAACGCAGCTGCAGGTCGCCCAGACGCCGATCTCGACGACCGCAGAGACCTACGTGACGGTGATCCACGAGCTCGGCGGAGGCGACCGCCCCGTCGGCACCCAGTCGATCGCCGACGCGCTCGCGCTCGCGGCGCCCTCGGTCACCGAGATGCTGCGTCGCCTGAAGGCGCTCGGCCTGGTCACCTACCAGCCGTACCGCGGCGCGCAGCTGACGCACGCGGGGATCCTGATCGCGCAGCGGCAACGCCGCCGGCACCGCCTGATCTCGAGCTACCTCGAGCAGACGCTCGGGTTCGACCGCGTCGCCGCCGATCAGGAGGCCGCGCTGCTCGAGCATCATCTCTCGAACCGGCTGCTCGCACGCATCGGCCAGTTCCTCGGCGATGCGCCCGGCGACTCGTGCCGCCGCACGATCGCGCCTGCAGACCAGCCGTAGAGCCCACGTGAGGCTTCCGTTACGGCGCCGGTCACCGGTCGACGGCTCGCGTCGTGGCGCGCTAGACTGGCAGAGAGTTTAGGTCAGCCGAAAACGCGTAGGGAAAGGCACGTCTCGAAGTGAGCGATCTAGTCATCAAGGGCCTTCGAGCCGAGATCGACGGCAAGGAGATCCTCAAGGGGATCGATCTCGAGATCTCCAAGGGTGAGATTCACGCCATCATGGGGCCGAACGGCTCGGGGAAGTCGACGCTCTCGAACGTGCTGATGGGCCACCCGGCCTACGAGGTCACGGGCGGATCCGTCACCTTCAAGGGGCAGGACGTGCTCGAGATGGAGCCCGATGAGCGCTCGCGGGCCGGCATGTTCCTGGCCTTCCAGTATCCCCATGCGATCCCGGGCGTGACCGTCACGAACTTCCTGCGCCAGGCGCTCAACGCGCATCGCAAGGGCGGCCCGGACGGCGTCGACAACCCGATCCGCGCGAAGGAGTTCGGCGAGAAGCTGAAGTTCGCGATGGACCTGCTCAAGGTCGACCGCTCGATGTCGTCGCGCTATCTCAACGAGGGGTTCTCGGGCGGCGAGAAGAAGCGCATCGAGATCCTCCAGCTCGCGATGCTCAAGCCCGAGCTCGCGATCCTCGACGAGACCGACTCCGGGCTCGACATCGACGCGCTGCGGGTCGTCTCCGAGGGCGTCAACACCCTCGCCGGACCCGACCTCGCCGTGCTCGTGATCACGCATTACCAGCGGATCCTCGACTACGTCAAGCCCGACCACGTTCACATCCTCATCGACGGCCGCATCGTCCGCTCCGGCGGGCCGGAGCTCGCGCACGTGCTCGAGCAGGACGGGTATGCGGCCTTCATGCCACAAGGGAGTGCCGCATGAGCGCCACCGAGATCCCAGTCGGCGAGTACCAGTACGGCTTCTCCGATCCCGAGAAGCCCGTCTTCAAGACGCGGCGCGGGCTCGATGCCGACATCGTGCGCGAGATCAGCGCACACAAGAGCGAGCCCGAGTGGATGCTCGACTTCCGCCTGAAGTCGTACGAGCAGTTCCTCAAGATGCCGATGCCCCAGTGGGGCGGCAATCTCAACGAGATCGACTTCGACAGCATCTTCTACTACCTCAAGCCCTCCGAGGAGAGCGCGCGCTCGTGGGACGACGTCCCCGAGGACATCAAGAACACGTTCGACCGGCTCGGCATCCCCGAGGCCGAGAAGATGTCGCTCGCCGGCGTCGGCGCACAGTACGAGTCCGAGGTGATCTACCACTCGCTGCAGAAGGAGCTGGAGGATCAGGGCGTGCTCTTCCTCGACACCGATCAGGCGCTCAAGAAGCACCCCGACCTGTTCCGGGAGCACTGGGCCACGATCATCCCGCCGACCGACAACAAGTTCGCGGCGCTCAACTCTGCCGTGTGGTCGGGCGGCTCGTTCATCTACGTGCCGAAGGGCGTCAAGATCGAGCTGCCGCTGCAGGCCTACTTCCGCATCAACGCGCAGAACATGGGCCAGTTCGAGCGGACGCTGATCATCGTCGACGAGGACGCCTACGTGCACTACGTCGAGGGCTGCACGGCCCCGACCTACTCGTCCAACTCGCTGCACTCCGCCGTCGTCGAGATCCTCGTCAAGAAGGGCGCGCGCTGCCGCTACTCGACGATCCAGAACTGGTCGTCGAACGTCTACAACCTCGTCACCAAGCGCGCGATCGCCGAGGAGAACGCGACGATGGAGTGGGTCGACGGCAACCTCGGCTCGAAGCTCACGATGAAGTACCCGGCCGTGATCCTGAAGGGTCGCGGCGCGCACGGCGAGGTGCTCTCGATCGCCTTCGCCGGCGAGGGTCAGCACCAGGACGCGGGCGCGAAGATCACGCACCTCGCACCGGACACGACGAGCGTCGTCACGTCGAAGTCGATCTCGCGCAACGGCGGCCGCTCGTCCTACCGCGGCATGCTCAAGGTCGCGAAGAACGCCGAGCGCTCCAAGTCGAAGGTCGTCTGCGACGCGCTGCTGCTCGACGAGCACTCGAAGACGGACACGTACCCGTACATCAACATCGGCAACGACAACGTCGACATCGGGCACGAGGCAACCGTCTCGAAGATCGGCGAGGAGCAGCTCTTCTACCTCCAGAGCCGGGGGCTGAACGAGGCCGAGGCGGCCGCGATGATCGTCGCCGGCTTCGTCGAGCCGATCACGAAGGAGCTCCCGCTCGAGTACGCCGTCGAGCTGAACCGCCTGATCCAGCTGCAGATGGAGGGCTCGGTCGGATGACGGCTGCGTGGTTGACCGAGCGCCGTGCGGACGCCCGCGCGGCGCTCGAGGTGACGCCCCTGCCCACGTTGAAGGACGAGAACTGGCGGTTCACGTCGCTGCGCGGAATCGACTTCTCGGCCTTCACGCCGCTCGACGGAGCACCCGGGCTGCCCGCCGGCCTGCTGCTCGCCGACGCCGACGTGAGCGGCCGGCTCGTGCAGCGCGGCTCGTCCGTCGTCCACGTGGAGCTCGACGCCGCCGTCGCGGCTCTGGGCGTGCGGCTCGACGTGCTCGAGGAGCAGGACGGCCTGCCGATCGTCGCCGAGCACCTCGGCACGGTGATGCCGCTGCGCGATCGCTTTCTCGCCGAGAACGCCGCGACCTGGAGCGGCGGCGCGCTCGTCTATGTGCCCGCCGGCGTCGAGGTGCCGAAGCCGCTGCACGTGGCGGTCGAGATCCCCGAGTCGTCGGCCTCGACGACCTGGCGGATGCTCGTCGTCGTGGAGGCGGGCGCGAGGCTGACGCTCGTCGAGGAGTACGCGCCCGGCGCGCCCGGCTACCTCAACGGGGCCGTCGAGCTGGTGCTCGGCGAGGGTGCCATCGTCGAGTACGTGACGGCCCAGAACCTGCACCTCGAGAGCTACCACTTCACCTCGGCGCGCGCCGAGATCTCGAAGGACGCCACGCTGCGCTGGGCCTCGCTCGCGCTCGGCGGCAAGCTCGGCAAGGCGCGCCAGGAGGCACGCCTGAACGGGCCGGGCTCGACCGTCCAGGTCACCGGCGTCTCCGTGCTCTCGGGCACGCAGCATCTCGATCTCGACACGAGCCAGGAGCACGCCGCGCCACACGCGGTCTCGAACCTCTACTACAAGGGCGCGCTGCGGGATCGCTCCCGCTCGGTCTGGCGCGGCATCATCAAGGTCGACGAGGGCGCCCAGAAGACCGACGCGTTTCAGGAGAACCGCAACCTGCTGCTCTCGCCGCGGGCGCACGCGGACTCGATCCCCGGCCTCGAGATCGCCGCGAACGACGTGCGCTGCACGCACGCCGCGACGATCAGCAAGGTCGATCAGGAGCTGCTCTTCTTCCTGATGGCGCGCGGCCTGCCGCGCGCGGATGCCGAGCGGATGCTCGTCGACGGCTTCTTCGCCGACGCCCTCGTGCGCATCGAGGACGTCAGCGTGCGCGAGCTGTTCGCGCGCGAGGTCGCCGCCCGGATCCGCTAGACCTGCTCCTCGGCGACGTGCTCCTCGAAGAGCTGCCGGAGGCGCTCGAGCTGCGCCCAGTGACGTGCGATCCGCTTCGTACCCTCGGCCGTCAGCTCGGCTCGCGTGTTCGGCTTCTTGCGCACGAAGCGCTTCTCGATCCGCACGAGCCCGGCCTCCTCGAGCTTCGAGAGGTGGCTCGAGAGGTTGCCGTTCGTCAGGCCCGTGACCCGCTGCAGGAAGACGAAATCCGCTGCCTGCACCGAGCTGAGGACCGTCAGGATGGCGAGCCGGCTCGGCTCGTGGATCAGGCGATCGAGCACGAGCTCGTCGCTATGCCCGGACATCGCCGCCGCCGAGCTCGGGCGTGCCGGGGCGGAGCATGCGTGCGAGCAGCCGGTGGTCGGCGATCCCGATCGCGGCCGAGGCCGCTCCCATCGCGATCAGCGCGTACGAGTCGCGGCTCGAGTCGGCGTCGCCCCAGACCGGCAGGAGGCCCGCGATCATCAGAGCGCCCGCGATTGCGACGTGGTGGACCCTCAGGCCCACGTAGGCCGCGTAGTTGACGAGCAGCACCGCGCCGAAGGAGACGGAGAGCACGCTGATCGGGTGGTCGGTCGACCCGAGCAGCACGTTCACGCCGAGGAACGCGGCCACGCTGACCGCGACGACGACCGCCATCCTCGCCTGCGCGCGCCCGCTCAGCGTGACGCTGCCGTAGGTGTCGCGGTAGTAGCGCTGGATGCCGAGCGCGACGAGCGCGACCAGGGCGACGCAGCCGAGGAACCCCCAGACGCGTCCGAACGGGCCCCAGCCCTGGTTGTAGGCCCCCGAGGCCGCCATCAGCGCCCCGGCGGGGATCGCGAAGAGGCCCCGCAGGTGCGGGTAGGTGGTCGCCGCCGATTCGAGCGCCGCTCGATCCATGATCGCTCCTCTCAAACTCGTTTGCACTGCAAACCATAGAGCAGGCGTGCACCGGACGTCAACTAGTTTGCATTGCAAAACCTACTTGGATGCTGACACCGCCGCCGGGCGCGCATGATCGAATGGCAGCGTGCAGCTGACACGGGAGGAGCGCGCGATGGCCGCCGGGGGAGACGGCGAGGCCGTCGCGCTCGCGCTGCGGATCCTCACGCAGCTCGGCGACCTC
>JANLRV010000089.1:0-8396 GCA_031361905.1 Actinomycetes bacterium | reverse complement strand
GATCTCTCGCCGCGCGCCGAGGGGCGGCTGCGGTTGGAGCTCCGGTGCGCGGTTTGAAAAAACTGATGTGGGTCTGACCCCATTCGGGTCAGGCACTGTGGTTTCTCGTGAGTGCGGTTACGGGCCCGCACTCGCACTCCTGGTACCCTCGACGGCGGTGTCTTCGGCCGAGAGCACTCAGGCAACGCTCGCGCCGGTGCCGGCCGGCGAGGCAGCTGCACGGCCCGATGTCTCGATCGTGATCACGGTGTTCAACGAGGAGCGGAACCTCGTCGAGCTCGTCGACCGCCTGCTCGCAACGCTGGCAAGCTGGGATCGCAGCTGGGAGGCGGTGCTCGTCGACGACGGCTCCAGCGACGCGAGCCCTCGCATTCTCCGCGAGCTGCACGCGCGCGATCGCCGCCTCCGCGTCGTCTTGCTGAAGCGCAACTTCGGCCAGCACCCCGCGATGGCCGCCGGCATCCACGCCTCCCGCGCTCCGATCGTGGTGACGATGGACGGCGACCTGCAGAACGATCCGACCGACATCCCCAAGCTCGTCGCGGCGCTCGACGAGCACGGCGTCGAGGTCGCCTCGGGCCGTCGCGCCGGGCGCGCCGATGCCCTGATGAGCCGCAAGCTCCCCTCGCGCGCGATCAACGGGATGCTGCGCCGGATCACGCACGTGCAGATCTCCGACTATGGCTGCGCCTTCAACGCCTATCGCCGCGAGGCGCTCGAGCCCGTGATCCACCGCATCGGGCGACAGAAGTTCACGAAGGCGCTCGTGCTCTCGACCGGCGCCTCCGTACACGAGGTCGAGCTGCAACACCACGCCCGCGAGGGCCAGCGCTCGCGCTACTCGACGATGCGGCTGATCCGCCTCGCGCTGCACGTCTTGACCGGCTTCTGGCCGCAGCCGATCCAGTACGCCGGTGCGCTGATGGGCTTCGTCACGGGCCTCGCGAGCGTCGCGCTCGCGGTCTACGGCGTGATCTTCTGGCTCGCTCGCGACAACTTCCCCGGCCCGACGCTGCTCGCCTCGCTCGTGCTGCTCGTGCTGAGCGTGCAAGGCTTCATGCTCGCGCTGCTCGGCGAGTACGTCACCCGCATCCAGCGGGATGTCGAGCGCCAGCCCCTCTACGTGATCCAGGAGGTGCTCGAATGAGCCGGGTGCTCGTGACCGGCGGCGCCGGCTTCATCAGCTCCAACCTCTGTCGCTACCTGCTCGCGCAGACCGACCACGAGGTCGTGATCATGGACGCGCTGACGTATGCCGGCAGCGTCAGCAACCTGACCGACATCCTCGACCACGAGCGGCTACGTTTCGTCGAGGGGGACATCCGCGACGCGAGCCACGTCGACGAGCTCGTGTCGTCGGTCGACGTGATCGTCAACGCGGCAGCCGAGTCGCACGTTCAGAAGTCGATCGAGGACGGCGCGAGCGAGTTCGTGACGACCAACGTCGAGGGCACCCAGGTGCTGCTCGACGCCGCGCGGCGCCACCCGGTCGAGCGCTTCATTCTGATCAGCTCGAGCGAGGTCTACGGCACCGCCGAGCGCGATCCGATGGACGAGGAGCACCCGCTCAACCCCCGCTCACCGTACGCGGCGACGAAGGCGGGCGGCGACCGGCTCGTCTACAGCTACGTCGCGACCTACGACACGCCGGCGGTGATCATCAGGCCGTTCAACAACTATGGCCCCTACCAGCACCCCGAGAAGGTCGTCCCGCGCTTCATCACCGCGGCGCTGCGCGACGAGCCCTTGACCGTTCACGGATCGGGTGGCGCGAGCCGCGACTGGCTCTATGTGATCGACAACTGCGAGGCGATCGCCGCCGCGATCGACGCCCCGCTGGAGCTGGTGCAGGGCGAGGTGATCAACGTCGCGACGGGCGTCGACATCGGCGTGCGCGAGATCGCCGAGCGGATCTGCGACGCGCTCGACAAGCCGCACTCGCTGATCACGCACATCGACGACCGGCTCGGGCAGGTCGACCGGCACATCGGCTCGACCGAGAAGGCCGAGCGCCTGCTCGGCTTCCGCGCCCGAACGACCTTCGACGCGGGGCTCGAGCGGACGATCCGCTGGTACTCCGAGAATCCCGCCTGGTGGGCGGCATTCGTCGCCGGACGCTGATCGTCCTCGGCGCGGGGTCGGCGCAGCTCGGCGCGTACCTCGCGGCGACTGGCCTCGACCTCGTCTCGATCGGCTGCGACAGCGACCCCCGGGCGTTCTGCATCAGGCTCGGGCTCCCGGTCCACCATCACGACGTGTCGACGATGAACCGCGTCGCGATCAGCGCCCTCGCGCGGCGCTATGACGCGGTCGGCATCATCGCCGCAGGCACCGACGGCCCGGTCCGGATTGCCGCCGACGTGGCAGCGCAGCTCGGGCTGCCGCACCCGCTCGATCCGGCGACGGCGGCCCGCGCGACCGACAAGCTGGCGCAGCGGCTCGCGTTCGCCGCCGCCGGCGTGCCGCAGCCGGCCTGGAGCTCGGACGGCAGCCGTCCCTCGGAGGGCGCCGTCGTCGTCAAGCCGGTCGCGGCACAGGGGCAGCGCGGGCTCGCACGCGTCGAGGCCGGTGGCGATCTCGTCGCCGCGCTCGCACGGGCCCGCGCAGCCTCGCGCGACGGCGCGGCGCTCGTCGAGGAGCTGGTCGAGGGGCCGGAGGTGACGGTCAATGCCTTCGTCAGCCGCGGCGAGTTCCACGCCGTGATGGTCGCCGACCGCGAGCGCTCCGACGCCTTCGGTGTGGCCACCGCGCACATCACGCCGAGCGTGCACCCGGTGACTGCGGCGATCGAGGCCGCTCGTCTCGCGACCCTCGCGCTCGGGATCGAGCGCGGCCCCTCTTACGTGCAGATCGTGCTGTCCCCTGACGGGCCGCGCGTGATGGAGGTCGCAGCCCGCCTCGGTGGTGGCCACGATGGCGAGCTGTGCGCCCTCACGACCGGCGTGCGCCTGTCGGAGCTCGCCGTTCGCGCCGCGATCGGGGAGGAGCCGCCGCCGATTCTTGCGAAGAGCCCGTCCGGCGGCGTCGTTCGCTTCTTGCTGGCGCCGCCGGGACGCCTCGTTCGGATCGAGGGGATCGAGGAGGCGCGCGCGCTCCCCGGGGTGCAGCTCGCGTACGTCTACCGCGAGCCCGGCGACCTGCTGCCGCAGGTGGCGCGTGGTGCCGATCGCGCCGGATTCGTGCTCGCCACCGGGGCGACACGCGACGAGGCGCTGCTCGCCGCAGCACGTGCGTGCGAGACGATCCGCTTCGTCATGCGTTAGAAGCTCTCACGGAATGATTCGTGAATGGCTGGCGAGTGGCTCGCAAGCCTGGGCGGGGATCGCCTTGCAGCGGCTCCTGTACCGAACGGAACCGCAAGAGGCGATCACCGTCCAGGCGCCAGTGAGACGCCGCCAGACATCGCGAAGCATTCTGTGAGAGCTTCCGAGCGCACCGCTCAGAGAACGCTCATGGAATTCACATGTGCGGAATGTCACACTGCGGTCGAGCACGTCTCACAACCGAGAGGAGCAGACGATGCCCGCGACCGAAGGACGACCCCGTCGCATTCTCGTGATCGCGAACGAGACGCTGCCCGGAGAGCGCCTGCGCAGCGAGCTTGCGATCCGCGGGGCGACGGGCGCGTGCGAGATCTTCCTCGTCTGCCCGGCCCTCAGCACGCGGCTGCACTTCATCATGAGCGACAAGACGAAGGGGATCGACGAGGCGCTGGCACGGCTCGACGCGACGATGGAGAGCCTGCATCGCGCCGGCGTCGAGGCGACCGGCCAGATCGGCGACGCCGATCCGCTGCTCGCGATCGAGGACGGCCTGCGCCAGTTCGCGGCCGACGAGCTGCTGATCGCGACGCACCCGCCGGAGCGCTCGAACTGGCTCGAGAAGCGCGTCGTCGAGCAGGCGCGCGAGCGCTTCGACCTCCCGCTCACCCACCTCGTGGTCGATCTCGAGGCGGAGCAGGCCGTGCAGCCGCGCGTCGCCTAACGGCACCGTAAGATCGCTGCGTGACAACGCACCTTCGCTCAGATGTCTGCGATGCCGCTCGCCGCATGATCGCGGCCGGGCTGACGCATGGCACCGCCGGAAACGTCAGCGCGCGCAGCGGCGATCGCATCGCGATCACCCCGAGCGGGCTCGCGTACGCCTCGCTGCGAGCCGACGACATCGTCGTGCTCGACCCTGCTGGTGTGACCGTTGCCGGTGCGCGCGCGCCGTCGAGCGAGCGCGCCGTCCACCTCGAGATCTACCGCGCGCGACCCGACGTCGGCGCGGTCGTGCACACGCACTCGACGGCCGCGACGGCCGCAGCGGCGATCGGCGAGCCGATACCGCCGTTCCTGGTCGAGGCCGCCGTGATCATCGGCGGGGCGATTCCCGTCGCCCCATTCCGCATGACCGGGACGCCCGAGCTCGGCGTCGAGGCGGCGCGCGCGCTCGGCGACGGCTCGGCGGTGCTGCTCGAGAGCCACGGCGCGGTCACGGTCGGACGGGATCTCGAGCAGGCGCTCGGCCTCGCGATCGCGCTCGAGGAGGTCGCCAAGGTGTACCTCGCGGTGCTCGCGGCCGGCCGGGTCCCGCGGCCGCTCTCCACCTAGCGCTCGGCGGGGTCCGGGAAAGCGGGTGTTCCGACGCTGCGCGCCGCCTGCCTATCCTTGTGCGCATGGCAGCGCTCGATCACGTGCCCGCAGTCGCGGGCGGCGAGCCGATCCGCGGGCAGCGGAGGCTCGACTTCGCGCCGCCGCTGCTCGGTGCGGAGGAGCGCGCCAACGTGCTGCGCTCGCTCGACACCGGCTGGCTCACATCCGGCCCGTTCGTCGCGCAGCTCGAGCGCGAGTTCGCCGACTTCGCGGGTGCCCCGTTCGCGCTCGCGGTCTCGAGCGCGACGGCGGCGATGTACCTCGCGCTGCGCGCGCTCCGGCTCGGCGATGGCGACGAGGTGATCACGACGCCCCTGACCTGGCCGGCGACGGCGAACGTGATAGTCAGCGCGGGCGCGCGGCCCGTGTTCTGCGACGTCGACCCGCTCACGCTGTGCGTTGACCCGGCCGCGGTCGAGGCCGCGATCACGCCGCGCACGCGCGCGCTCCTGCCGGTGCACTTCGCCGGGCACGCGTGCGACATGGCGCGCCTGACCGAGATCTGCGAGCGGCACGGCCTGCTGCTCGTCGAGGACGCCGCGCACGCGGTCGAGACGCGCGCCGACGGTGGGGCCAAGGTCGGCTCGATCGGCGATATCACCTGCTTCAGCTTCTATGCCAACAAGAACCTCGCGGCGGGCGAGGGCGGCATGCTCACGCTGCGTGACGAGGCCGTCGCCGAGCGGGTTCGCTCGCTGCGCCTGCACGGGCTCACCCGCGATTCCTGGAAGCGCTACGAGCGCAAGGGACCCGGCGCCTACGACGTGATCGAGCCCGGCTACAAGCTCAACCTCTCGGACCTGCACGCCGGCGTCGCGCTGGGCCAGCTGCACCGCATCGACGAGCACCACGCGCGGCGGGTCGAGCTCGCAGCCCGCTACGACGAGGGGCTCGAGGGCATCAGGGGGATCGTGCCGATCGGCCGCCGGCTGGGGACCGGCTCGGTGCACGGCTGGCACCTCTACGTGGTCCGCATCGATACCGCCGAGGCCGGCGCCGATCGCGATGCCTACGCCGACGGCCTCGGCCACGAGGGCATCGGCTCGGGCCTGCACTTCCTGCCGGTCCACCGGCTCACGTGGTTCGCGCGCGAGACGCCCACGGGGGCGCTGCCGGTCGCCGAGCGCGCCGGCACGGAGGTGCTCTCGCTGCCGCTCTCGCCCGCGCACGAGGTCTCGGACGTGGACGACGTCGTGCGCGCGCTGCGACGGCTGCACGCGCACTTCGCAGCGTGACGCGACCGGCCAAGATCGCGCTCCAGGTGGGCCTCTCGGCCGCGCTGATCACGGCGGTGCTCTGGCAGGCCGACCTCGACCGTGTCGCCGACGCGCTCGCCGGGATCAGCCCTCGCTGGTTCCTGCTCTCGCTGCTCGCGACGGGCTTTGCGACGCTCGTGATGGTGGAGCGCTGGCGCGTCTTGCTCGTCGCGCGCGGGCGCCGTCAGCCAGGCTTCGGATGGCTCTGCGAGACGTACCTGATCGCGCTCCTGCTCGGACAGGTGCTGCCGACGGCCGTCGGGGGCGACGCCGTGCGCGCGATCGACCTCGCGCGCCGCACCGGGGACACCGCCGAGGCCTGGTCGACCGTGCTCGTCGACCGCCTCGTCGGCCTCGCCGCGCTCGGCGTGCTCGCGGTCGTCGGCGTCGCCGCGGGCGGCGGTGGAATCGGCCGGGGCATCGCAACGCTCGTGCTCGCCGGGGTGCTCGGAGGATCGGCGCTCGCCGCCTGGCTCTTGCTCTCCCACACCGCACGCCCGCTCGTCGCCCGCCTGCCGCTGCGATCGCTGACCGCCGCGATCCACGCCTACCGCGCGAAGCACCTCGCGCTCGCGTGGGTCTTCGCGCTCGGCATCGTCGCGCAGTCGGCCCGCGTGCTCTCGATCGCGGCGCTCGCCCACGGGATGTCGCTGCCGCTCTCGGTCTGGTCGCTCTTCGTGCTCTGTCCCGTGCTCTTCCTGGTCACGATCGTCCCGGTCTCGCTGAACGGGATCGGCCTCCGCGAGGCGACCTTCGTGGTCGTGCTGGCCGGGGTCGGCGTGACGCGCGAGGACGCGTTCGCGCTCGGCCTGGCGTTCTTCGCGGTGGGCGTGCTCGTGGCGTCGCTCGGTGGAATCGCCCTTCTGCGCCGAGCGCTCGGGGGGTAGGAAGCTCACTCGTGCGGGTGGGGTGGGCGCTCCTCGCGCTCGCTACGATCGAGCGATGCGGCTTCTTCGGCAAGCCGATTTCGCGCGGTACTCGCTGGCGACGTTCCTCTCGCTGATCGGCACCTGGGCGTCTGCCGTGGCGCTCGCGCTGCGGATGTACGACGACACGCACTCGGCGCTCTGGGTGGGCGCGATCACGGTCGCCGACGTTGGCCCGATGGCGATCCTCGGGCTGTTTTTCGCGGCGCGCATCCGCCGCCTGCGGCCCTACACGACGATGATCCTGGCCGACGTCGTGCGCGGCCTCATCTTTCTCGCGATGATCTTCGTGCGCGAGCCGATCGGCGTCGTCGGTCTCGCGTTGATCGCGGGGATCGCGAGCGGCCTCTTCCGCCCGATGGTCCTGGGGCGGCTCGCCGACATCGTCGACGAGGCGGATCGCGACCAGGCCACCGGCTTCCAGGGCGCGGCCGAGACGGGCGGGTTCCTGGGCGGCTACGCGGTCGCGGGCAGCTTGCTGCCGATCGTCGGCAGCTCGCCGATGTTCGCGATCAACTCGCTCTCGTTCTTCGCCTCGGCCGTGCTCCTGGCCGGCATCAGGCGGCTGCGGGCGATCCCGGGCAAGCGCGACGTCGACGTCTCGCGCAGCCTCCGCACGGCGATCGGCTATGTGCGCGAGTCGCGCCTCCTGCTCTCGGTCTTCTTCGGCTGGGTCGTCGCCGGCGTTGGCGTCGGGCTGATGAACGCGACGGAGGTCGTGCTCGCGCGCCAGCAGTACGGCGCGAGCCAGCGCGAGACGTCGTTCCTGTTCGCGCTCGCCGCGTTCGGCGGCATCGTCGGTGCGCTCTACGCGACGCGCGCCTCGCGCGACCACCCCGGGCTCGTCTACGTCTCGAGCTTGATCGCCCTGGGCCTCGCCTGCTTCGCGCTCGCGCGGCATCACGGCGTCCGCTACGCGTTCCTGCTCTTCGCCGTGATCGGCTTCCTCAACGAGATCGCCTTCACTCGCAACTTCCAGATCTTCAACCGGCTGCCGGAGGAGAAGCGCACGCACGTCTATGCGTTCTTCCTCGCGATCATGACCTTCGTGCTGACCGGCGGCGCGGTGCTCGGCTCGGTGATCGCCGCGCGCGTCAGCGTCGCGGCGGCCTTCGTCGTGGCCGGCTGCTTCTGCCTGCTGGGCGCGCTCGGCGCCTCGTTCTTCCACGCGCGGCCGGAGTCGCCGCCCGTCGCCGCGGGCGATGTGACCGAGGAGCTCCCGGTGATCACTGACAGCGCGCTGTCGAGCTGAGAACCGGCGTCAACTAGATGAGTGATTCCGATTCGTCGGGAGTTCTGGGCGCTGGATCGTTGCGTTCTGCCGAGGTTTCCGGGCGCAGGCGCTGCAGAGACGCAACGACAAGCCCGGAAACCCCGGAGTGACGCTCGCCGCGAGACGGCCCAGACTCGCCGCATCGCCTCTCGAGCAGCGTCGAGGGCCGACTCGCGGCGAGCAGAACGCCAGAACCAGCCGAGACACACCCCAGAACCCCCGAGGGATCGGAACCAGTCAACTAGGTTGAGAGCGGGCGGATCGCTGCCCGCCAGCCATGCCGCGCCTCCTCGCCCCCGCCATC
>JANLRV010000087.1:0-1679 GCA_031361905.1 Actinomycetes bacterium | reverse complement strand
TCTCGCTGGCGCCTGGGTGGTGATCGCCTCTTGCGGTTCCGTTCGGTCCAGGAGCCGCTGCAAGGCGATCACCACCCAGCCTTGCGAGCCGCTCGCCAGTCACTAACGAATCATTCTGTTAGAGCTTCTTAGAGCAGCGGTGGCAGCTCGGCGAGGGTGCGGATGCGCTCGCCCTCGTGATCGGGGTGGCGATCGGTGCGATCGACGAGCACCGCTCGCAGGCCCACCGCTCCGGCGCCCGCGATGTCGTCGCGCACGCTGTCACCCACCATCAGCGCGCGGGCAGCGGTCGTGCCCGCTCGCGCGATCGCCGCGGAGAAGATCGTCGGGCACGGCTTGACGCGGCCGTGCTCACGTGACGAGAGCACGAAGTCGGCCTCGATTCCGAGCGCCGCCGCGAACGTCGTGAGATCGCGGCTCGTGTTCGAGAGGAGGCCGATCGCAAGGCCCAGACGTCGCAGCGCGGCCAGCACGGGCGGCGCATCGTCGAACAGCGCGAAGTTCGCCGGGTTGCTCCACTCCGCCTCGGCGACGGCGCCGATCTCGCCGGCCTCGAGCTCGCTCGCGCCCATGCCGCGCACGATCTCGCGCGCGAAGCGGGCGTGCTCGTCGCTCGCGTGCTCGAGCGAGCTCCGCTCCCAGACGTGCAAGGCGTGGTGGCGCGCGACCTCATAGCGATCGGCGTCGAGAGTGGCGCCGAATCGAGCACCGAGCTCGACGTACCCGGCCGCGTCGAAGACGGCCCGCGGTCGCACGAGCGTGAAGTCGACGTCCAAGAGGACGGTGTCGAGGATCACGCCGAGGAGACGACGTACGCGGCCGGGCGACGGTGCGCGAGCGCCGGAAGGTGCGCGCGAACACGGGCGAGAGCCTCGTGGTCGCAGTCGGCCACGATCACGCGCTCTCCGTCGGCGGCCTGCGCGAGCACCGTGCCCCACGGATCGGCGATCAGCGAGCGCCCGTAGGCGGTGAAGCCGGCCGGCAGGGCGCCATGCTGGTTGGCCGCGACGACGAAGCACTGGTTCTCGATCGCTCGCGCCCGCAGAAGCACCTCCCAGTGATCCCGCCCGGTCCGCTCGAGGAACGCCGCAGGCACGGTCACGACCGTCGCGCCGGCGATCGCATAGGCGCGGTACAGCTCGGGGAAGCGCAGGTCGTAGCAGATCGAGAGCCCGACCTCGAGGCCCGCGAGCTTCGCGATCACGCCCGCGGTTCCGGGTGCGTCGGTGTCCGACTCGCGCACCCGCTGGCCCTCGATGTCGACGTCGAACTGGTGGATCTTCCGATAGACCCCGGCACGCCGGCCGTCGCGATCGAAGGCGACGCTGGTGTTGCGCAGGCGATCGTCGCCCGCGATGCGCTCGGCGACGGATCCCGCCACGATCGCCATGCCCAGCTCGCGCGCCCACCCCTGCACCACGCCGAGCCGGTCGCCGTCGAGCACCTGCGCGCCCTCACGGAGCTCGGCGGAGGGGCCGAACACGTCCCAGCGCTCGGGCAGCACGGCGATCTCGGCGCCGAGCCCGGCGGCTTGCCGCACGAGGCGCTCGGCGTTCGCCAGGTTGTCGTCTTGCGACGACGAGACGCGAAGCTGAATGCACGAGAGACGCGAGGTCACGCCGG
Organism: Actinomycetes bacterium; assembly: GCA_031361905.1. GTDB lineage: Bacteria > Actinomycetota > Thermoleophilia > Gaiellales > JALYLC01 > JANLRV01. Next base: position 56 of record JANLRV010000087.1, on the reverse strand, counting down.
CAGGATAGAAGGTCGCGAGCGAGCGCGCACGGTCGGGGCTCGCCTGCAGGCGAGCC
>JANLRV010000051.1:0-7556 GCA_031361905.1 Actinomycetes bacterium | reverse complement strand
GGCGGTCGCAGACGCGGCCGCCCGCCGAACTGATCAGCTGCGGGCCTGCAGGATCAGCGAGCCGACCCGGTCCGGGTCGGGCACGCAGCGGATCTTGCGCTCACGGTTTCCGTCGTCGACGACGAGCGTGCCGTAGCCGAGCAGCCGGCCGGCCAGGCCCTGCTGCACCTTCAGCCCGCGCACGCGCGCGAGGGGGAGCGTCATCTCGTGCGGACGCTGGCGCATCACGACGGCCGTCGCAGTGACACGGAGGACGCTGCGCTCCCAGCGCCAGGTCGAGCGGATCGCGACCACGACGAAGCGGATCCCGACCGCGACGAGCATCAGATCGAAGACGGCGCGCACGGCCGTCGGCGCCGAGCTCTGCGCGAGCAGGGCGACGCCGGCGGCGGCGATCGCCACCGAGGCGATCGCGCAGGAGAGGGCGGGAGCGAGCGCCGCGGGGTGGGGGCGGCTCTCGTACAGCAGCGAGTCCGCAGCGGCGTCCGGCACCGCATAGGCTGCCCGAGGGGGCTCGGATGACGGGCTGCCGTGCGACGGCTCGGTATGCTTACCGAACACCTGTTCGTATACCTCTTTCGAAGATGCCAGACGAGATCATCATCCACGGTGCCCGCGAGCACAACCTGAAGGACGTCACCGTCCGGCTTCCGCGTGGCCGACTCGTGTGCATCACGGGACTTTCGGGGTCGGGCAAGTCATCCCTCGCGTTCGACACGCTCTACGCCGAAGGGCAGCGGCGCTACGTCGAGTCGCTCTCGGCCTACGCGCGCCAGTTCCTGGGGCAGATGGAGAAGCCCGATGTCGATTCGATCGAGGGTCTCTCGCCTGCGATCTCGATCGATCAGAAGACGACCTCGCGCAACCCGCGCTCGACGGTCGGCACGGTCACCGAGATCTACGACTACCTCCGCCTGCTCTACGCGCGCATCGGCAAGCCCCACTGCCCGACCTGCGGGCGCGAGATCGCGGGCCAGTCGGCCGAGCAGATCGTCGATCAGGTGCTGGCGCTCCCCGAGGGCACCCGGTTCACGGTCGACGCCCCGATCGTGCGCGGTCGCAAGGGCGAGTTCCGCGACGTCTTCGAGCATCTCCGCGGCGAGGGTTTCACACGCGTGCGCGTCGACGGCGAGACGTACCTGCTCGAGGAGGTGCCGCCGCTCGAGAAGAAGTTCAAGCACGACATCTCCGCGGTCGTCGATCGGCTCGTGCTCAAGGAGGACCTGAGGCGCCGGCTGACCGACTCGATCGAGACCGCCGTGCGGCTCGCCGAGGGCCTCGTGCAGATCTCGATCGTCGATGGCGAGACGCGGACGTACTCCGAGAAGTTCGCGTGTCCCGAGCACGGGGTCTCGCTCGCCGAGCTCGCGCCGCGCGTGTTCTCGTTCAACTCCCCGCACGGGGCCTGCCCCGCCTGCACCGGTCTCGGTGCGGCGCTCGAGCTCGACCCCGAGCTGATCGTGCCCGATGGCGACCTCTCGATCGCGAAGGGCGCGCTGGCGCCGTGGAACGTCTCGGGCTCGAGCTGGTTCGAGCAGGTGATCGGCGCGATCGCCGAGCGCTGGGAGATCCCGCTCGACGAGCCGTGGGCGAGCCTGACGGACGAGCAGCGCGATCTCTTCCTCAACGGGACGCGCGGCGAGAAGGTCTACGTCACCTACAAGAACCGCTTCGGGCGCAAGCGGTCGTACATGGTCGCGTTCGACGGCGTCCTCGCCGATCTCACCCGCCGCTACCGCGAGACGTCCTCGGCTGCGATGCGGGAGCGCATCGAGAGCTACATGTCGATGCGCCCGTGCAACGCCTGCGGCGGGGCGCGGCTGAAGCCCGAGGTGCTCGCGGTGACAATCAACGGCGAGAACATCGACCGGGTCACGCGACGGTCGGTCGGCGAGGCGCTCGGGCTGTTCGGCAAGATCCAGCTGAGCGAGACCGAGCGCCTGATCGGCGAGCGCGTGATCCGCGAGATCGTGGAGCGCCTCACGTTCCTCGACGAGGTCGGCGTCGGCTACCTTACGCTCGACCGCTCGGCGCGCACGCTCTCCGGGGGCGAGGCGCAGCGCATCCGCCTGGCGACGCAGATCGGCTCGAGCCTCGTCGGCGTCCTCTACATCCTCGACGAGCCGTCGATCGGCCTGCACCAGCGCGACAACGCGAAGCTGATCGGGACGCTCGAGCGGCTGCGCGACATCGGCAACACCGTGATCGTCGTTGAGCACGACGAGGAGACGATGCGCGCGTCCGACTGGCTGATCGACATGGGCCCGGGGGCCGGAGTGCACGGTGGCCGAGTCGTCGCCGCCGGCAGCGTCGACGATGTGGCCGCAACCGAGGACTCGATCACCGGCGCCTATCTCTCGGGCCGGCGCTCGATCCCGGTGCCGGAGCGTCGCGAGGGCGAGACCCCCGTGCTGCGCGTGCTCGGCGTGCGCGAGAACAACCTCCAGGACATCGATGTAGAGCTCCCGGTCGGGCGCTTCGTCGCGGTCACCGGCGTGTCCGGTTCGGGCAAGTCCACGCTCGTCAACGACGTGATCTACCGCGCGCTCGCAAACCGGCTTCACCGGGCCCGCATGAAGCCGGGCGCCCACCGTGCGATCGAGGGTCTCGAGGCGTTCGACAAGGTGATCGAGATCGACCAGGCGCCGATCGGACGCACGCCGCGCTCGAACCCCGCCACCTACACCGACCTCTTCAGCCGGGTCCGCGAGCTCTACTCGCTGACCGCCGATGGTCGCACGCGCGGCTACACGCCCGGCCGCTTCTCGTTCAACGTCAAGGGCGGGCGCTGCGAGACCTGCGCGGGCGACGGCATGATCAAGATCGAGATGCACTTCCTGCCGGACGTCTACGTCCCGTGCGAGGTCTGCAAGGGCAAGCGCTACAACCGCGAGACGCTCGAGGTCCGCTACAAGGCGAAGACGATCTCGGACGTGCTCGAGATGTCGGTGGAGGAGGCCCTGCAGTTCTTCTCCAAGGAGCCGAAGCTGCGCCGGCGCCTGCAGACGCTGCACGATGTCGGGCTCGACTACGTCAAGCTCGGGCAGCCGGCGACAACGCTCTCGGGCGGCGAGGCACAGCGCGTCAAGCTCGCGGCCGAGCTCTCGAAGGTGGCGACCGGCCGCACGCTCTACATCCTCGACGAGCCGACCACCGGGCTGCACATCGCCGACGTCGCGAAGCTGCTCGAGGTGCTCCAGCGCCTCGTCGATGCGGGCAACACGGTGCTCGTGATCGAGCACAACCTCGACGTGATCAAGCAGGCCGACTGGGTGATCGATCTCGGCCCCGAGGGAGGCTCGGGCGGCGGGTTCGTGATCGCCTCGGGCACGCCCGAGCAGATCGCGGGGGTGGAGGAGTCGTTCACCGGCCAGTTCCTGCGCGGCGTGCTGGGCGGCGTCAGGCAGCCGGCGACGTCGATCTGAGCCGCGTCGTGCCGTGCGGCGCGTCCTGACTCCCGCGGGTGCCGCCCCGGGCAGACGGCGACACCCGCGTGGTCGTCGGGCCGGGTGAAGCCGGCCGCGAAACCGAGGGAGCGAGGAAAGCCGGCGCTGCGCCGACATCTCTCATCTATGTGGATGACGGGCGCTCTGTCAACGCCCCCGATCGAGGGATCTACGGGCGCTCGACCAGCTCGACCCGGTAGCCGTCGGGGTCGCGCACGAAGCAGATCCGCGTCGTGCCGACGAGGTAGGGGGCGCGCTCAGGCTGCACGCCCTTCTCGGCGAGCTCGGCGAGCGCGGCATCGATGCTCGGCACGGCGAGCGCGATGTGGCCGTAGCCGGTGCCGATCTCGTACGGCTCGGTGCGGTCGTGGTTGTGGGTCAGCTCGAGCCACGGCTCGGTGTCGCCCTCGAAGGCGAAGAAGTAGTTCGTGGCCTCGTCTCGGATCGGGCTCGATCGGACCAGCTTCAGCCCGAGGCACTCCGTGTAGAAGGCGATGGACTTCTCGGGATCGAGCACGCGGTAGCACGTATGGAGGTACATGCCTGCAGTCTGCCAGCCAAGCGCGCTCGCGTCGGTCGACGTCAGCCTGGGTCGCCCCGCGACCACTCGTGCCAGCTGCCGTCGTAGTTCTCGGCCGTCGCCACGCCGCACGCCCGCAGCGCGGCGACGACGTGGGCCGATCGCTGGCCCGAGTGGCAGTAGCACACGATCGGCCGCGCGAGATCGATTCCGCGCGCCACCAGCACGGCGCGCGGGTCGTCGGTCTCGACGAGCTCGGTCCAGTCCAGGTGGAGCGCGCCTTCGATGTGTCCCTGACGCGGGTCGCACGGGTAGCCGGCGCTGCCGGAGAACTCCTCGGCGGAGCGCACGTCGATCAGCTGGACCTCGTCGAGCCGCGCCGCGAGCTCGTCCCGCGTCACAGCACCCCTTCGTCGTGTCCGCCGATCAGCTCGTAGAAGCGGGCCAGCTCGTCGTCGGCGATGGCATAGCCGTGCTTCGGCTCGGGGAAGCGATGCTCGCGGACGTCGGCGGCGTAGCGTGCGATCGCGTCGACCGCGAGCGTGCTGAGATCTGCGTACTGCTTGACGAAGCGGGGCGACTGGCCCTCGTAGAGCCCGAGCAGGTCATGGAACACGAGCACCTGGCCATCGCAGTCCGGCCCGGCGCCAATCCCGATCGTCGGGATCGTCAGCTCGCGCGAGATGTGCGCGGCGATCGGACCCGGCACGCACTCGAGCACGAGCGCGAACGCGCCGGCGGCCTCGACGGCGTGCGCGTCATGGATCAGCCGGGCCGCGGTCTCCGCCGAGCGCCCCTGGGCCTTCATGCCACCGAGCGCGGTCGCCGTCTGCGGCGTCAGACCGAGATGGCCCATCACGGCGATTCCGGCTCCCGCCAGCGCGCGGACGCGGGCGAGCACCGGACCGGCGCCCTCGAGCTTGACGGCGTCGGCGCCCGCCTCCTTGAGAAAACGTCCCGCGGCGCGCAGCGCGTCCTCGTCGCTGACCTGGTAGCTCATGAACGGTAGGTCGCCAATCACGATCGGCTGGCGGCAGCCGCGCGTGACCGCCGCCGTCAGCATCAGCATCTCCTCCATGGTCACGGGGACCGTCGAGGAGTGGCCGAGCACGGTCATCGCGGCCGAGTCGCCGACGAGCACGAGGTCGACGCCCGCGGCCTCGGCGATGCGGCCGGACGGGTAGTCGTACGCGGTCACCATCACGATCGGCTCGTGGTCGTGTTTCATGCGCGCGAGCTCGGGGAGCGCGAGCTTGCCCGGTCCGGGCGTGCCGGGCTGGGCCGTGCGGGGACGGGTGCTCACGGGGTTCCTCCGGCTTCGAGCAGGATGTTGTCGATCAGGCGCGTGGTGCCGAACTGGCTCGCGGCGAGCAGAACGGCCGGTCGGTCGGGGGCGTACGGGCCGAGCTCGCGATCGCGAAGCTCGAGGTATTCGGGCTCGACGGCGAGCTCGGTGCGGCAGGCGCGGATGAGCGCGCGGGCCTCCCGCTCGCCCGCGCCGTAGAGCGCGGCGGCGGCGCGCAGGCCCGCCGAGAGCGTGCTCGCCTGCGCGCGCTCGGCGGGGGAGAGGAAGACGTTCCGGGAGCTGAGCGCCAGGCCGTCGGGCTCGCGCACGGTGGGCACGCCGACGACGGCCACGCCGAGGCTCAGATCGACGGCGGTCCGCCTCACGATCGTCAGCTGCTGGTAGTCCTTCGCGCCGAAGTAGGCCGTCTGCGGCCGCACCAGGCCGAAGAGCTTCGTCACGATCGTGGCCACCGCGGCGAAATGCCCGGGGCGGCTGGCGCCGCACAGCTCATCTGCGAGCGGTCCCGGGTCGACGGCCGTGGCGAAGCCCGCCGGGTAGATCTCGCTTGCCGAGGGCGCGAAGACGACGTCCACTCCGGCGATGCCGGCGATCGCGAGGTCGGCCTCGAGCGGACGCGGGTAGCGGTCGAGATCCTCGCCCGCGCCGAACTGCGACGGGTTCACGAAGAGCGACATGACGACCCGCTCGTTGTCCGCCCGGGCGGCGTCGAGGAGCGCGCGATGACCGGCGTGCAGCGCCCCCATCGTCGGCACGAGCGCGGTCGTCGCAGGGCGCGTGAGCGCCCCCTCGAGCGCGGCGATCGATTCCGTTACGATCACGCTCGTGCCAGCTTCTCGGTGGCGCGGGCGAGCACGCGGTAGAGCTCGGCCGCGGCGGGGTCGTCCTCGAGCGCCGCGAGGTGCGCCGCGACGGTCGCCTCGTCGCCGCGGGCGATCGGCCCGGTCAGCGCGAAGCCGTCGGCGTCGGCGCGCGCGTTCTCGAGCGTCGCGCGCATCAGGGGGTAGAGCGCGCGCTTCGCCTCCCGGATGCCGATCGCCTCGTCGAGCCGCGTCGCCGTCGCGTAGATCGTCGAGAGGAAGTTGCCGGCGATGCAGGCCGCCGCGTGGTAGCGCGCCCGGTCGCGGTCGGACAGCTCGAACGGCGTCACGCCGAGCAGGCCCGCGAGCTCGCGCGCGAGCTCGACGGCATCTGCCGAGGCGCCGCCGATCGCGGCGAACGCCCCGTCGAGCTGCGCCGGGTCGCCGTCGACACGGAGCGTCATCAGCGGGTGCAGGGCGAAGCGGCGCGCGCCGTGCGGCGCGAGCGCGTTGAGCCGGGTCGCGCCGCTGAGGTGTCCGACCCACGGTCCGGGCTCGACGGTCGCCGCGACCTCGGCGATCGCGCGGTCGGGCACGGCCAGCAGCACGACGTCGCCGGGACCGGGCTCGCGTGCGAGCACGACGCGACAGCCGCGCCCGCGAAGGCGCGCTGCGATGGTCGAACCGGCCCGTCCGGGGCCGATCACGCGAAACAGGTGATCGCTCATGGCTGTCGGTACCCCTCCGTGCGGATGGAGTCCTCGCCGCCCATCGTATCGCGTTCGCACGCGATACGATCGCGCCATGCCGATCTACGAGTACGCCTGCCGGTCCTGCAGCCACCGGTTCGAGGAGCTCGTCTCGAGCTCGGGCACGACGATCGCGTGCCCCGACTGCACGTCGGACGAGGTCGAGAAGCTGTTCTCGCGCTTCAGCGCGAAGAGCGTCGGCGGTGACATGCCGGTGGCGCGCCCGAGCGGGGGTGGCGGCGGCTGCTGCGGTGGCGGCTGCGGCTGCCGTCACTGAGAGCGTCACGATGGCGACGCTCGCTGAGCTGACGGCGATCTGGGCCGGTTGCACCGATTGCGCGCTCTCGCAGACCCGCACGACGGTCGTCGTCGGTGACGGCAATCCCCAAGCCGAGCTGATGTTCGTCGGCGAGGCGCCGGGCCTGCACGAGGACCAGCGCGGCGTGCCGTTCGTCGGACAGGCCGGCAAGCTGCTCGACGAGCTGCTCGAGACGATCGCCCTGACGCGCGCCGACTGCTACATCGCGAACGTCCTGAAGTGCCGGCCGCCCGGCAACCGCGACCCGCAACCCGAGGAGATCGCAGCCTGCGAGGGCAAGCTCCACGCGCAGATCGCCGCCGTGCAACCGCGCTTGATCTGCACGCTCGGCAACTTCGCGACGAAGCTGCTGTCGGGGCGCGAGTATGGCGTGACGCGCGTGCACGGGCAGGCGCGCCGGGCGACGCTCGGTGGCA
>JANLRV010000046.1:0-12561 GCA_031361905.1 Actinomycetes bacterium | reverse complement strand
CCGCGTTGTACACGCTGCTCGCTTGGGGGGGGGGTGACCGCCGGCCCGGGGCCCCTAAACAAACCGCAACCGCACGCGGCTACCCCGCCCCAGACGTCAGGGAGACGCCGTCAGGCGCCGCGAGGCATTCTGTTCGAGCTTCCATGGCTGACGCATTGATTGTGCAACAATCGACGCGTGCACCGGCCACTGGTCCTGCTCGCCGTGGCCGCGACGCTCTTCGGCACGACCGGGACGGCCCGTGCGCTCGGCGCCCCCGACGCGCCGTCGCTCGGGGTCGGCTCCGCGCGCCTGATCATCGGCGGGGCGCTGCTCGTCGGCTGGATGCTCGCGACGCGCGCCCCGCGCGCCGGTCTCGCCGTCAGGAGGGTGCTCGTCACCGGCGTCCTGATCGCCACCTACCAGCTCGCGTTCTTCGCCGCCCTCGACCGGGCTGGCGTCGCCGTCGGCACGATCGTCACGATCGGCTCGGGGCCGCTCTTCGCCGGCGTGCTCGGCCGGCTCTTCGGTGAGCCCTGGCCCGACCGTCGCTGGGCCGTCGCCACGCTCCTCGCGATCATCGGCGGCGCGCTGATCGTCGGTCCGTCCGGAGGTGCGCCGCCGCTCGGCGTCGCGCTCGCGCTGCTCTCCGGCGTCGGCTATGCGGGCTACGCGGTCACGAGCAAGACGATGCTCTCACGCGGCGCGAGCCCCGCAGCGGTCGCGGGGGCAAGCTTTGGGACGGCGGCGATCCTGCTCGTGCCGGTCCTGCTCGCGAGCTCACCGGGCTGGGTCGCATCGCCCGGCGGCCTCGCGACGGCGCTCTACCTCGGTGCGATCCCGACCGCCCTCGCCTACGTCCTCTTCTTCCGCGGTCTCGCGCGCATCGGAACGGCGACCGCGACCACGATCGTGCTGCTCGAGCCGGTCGTCGCCGCGGTCCTCGGCGTCGCGGTGCTCGGCGAGCAGCCGTCGATCCTGACCGTGCTCGGCTGCGGCCTCGTGCTCGCGGCGCTGCTCGTCGTCGCGACGCGCAGGGGCGATCAAAGGGGGTAGGCGAGGCCGGGGAGCGTGCGCTCCCAGACCGGGCGCAGGTCGGCGCCCGCGAGGCCGCGGTCGACGAGCTCGCGCGTTGCCTCGTCGCCGGGCCGCATCGCGCAGCCCCAGCGCTGCCCCGTGGACACGCTGAAGGCGAGCCGGATGCCGGGGTGGTTTCGCTCGACGTCGAGGAACGCCGGCTCGTCGTCGACGATCGCGTCGACGGCTCCCGCACGGAGCGCGTCCAGCATGTCGCCGAAGACGTCGTCCGAGTCGCCGCTGAAGGCGACCGTCTCGACGCCGGCGAACGACTCGGCGAGGCGCATGTTCGTGCTCTCCTCGATCGCTCCCACGCGGCGGCCGCGAAGGTCGGCCGCCGACGCCGCAGGGTCGTCGGCGCGCACGACGACGCCCTCGCCGAAGATCGCGTACGGCGTGCTGTAGCCGAACACGAGCCGCCGCTCGGGCGTGATCGCGGAGCCGCACCAGATCCCGTCGCACTCCCCTGTCTCGAGCGCCGGGCGGAACTCCGACCACTGCCTGAAGATCCAGCGCAATCGCAGGCCGAGCGCATCCGCGACCGCCTGCGCGGCCTCCGGCTCGTAGCCGTGGCGCGTGCGGTCGGGATCGGTCCAGAAGAGCGGAGGTGCGGCGAGGTCGGAGCAGCACAGCGTGAGCACGCCTGCCTCGATCGTCATGGCAAGATCCTCAGGTACATCTCGCGGTGCCAGTCCGTCACGGCGCCGCAGAACTGCTCCCACTCGTCGCGCTTGTAGTCGGCGTAGAGCTCCGTCAGCTCGGGCGCAAACGCGCCCTGTAGCAGCGGATCCCGGGCGAACGCTGCGAGCGCGTCGCCGAGCGTGCGCGGCAGCTCGCCACCGGGCGCGCCGTCGTAGACGCTGCCGGCCTGCGGCTCGCCCGGGTCGAGCCCGCGCTCGAGGCCGTCGCGCATCATCGCGAGCAGCGCCGTGTGCGAGAGGTAGGGGTTGACGGCCGCGTCCGGCAGCTTGAACTCGAGGCGCCCGACGCCGCTCACGCGCACCGCGCAGGTGCGGTTGTCGAAGCCCCAGTTCGAGAGCGCGGGCGCGAACTGGCCGGCATCCCAGAAGCGCGCGTAGGAGTTGACCGTCGACGCCATGATCGCCATCGCGCCGGGAGCATGCTCGAGCACACCGCCGAGCGCGTGGCGTGCCGTCTGCGAGAGGTGGAGCTCGCTCACGCCGGCATCCGCGAAGACGTTCTCGTCGCCCTTCCAGAGCGAGAGGTTGTGGTGGCAGCCGTTCGCCATCAGGCCCACCGTCGGCTTCGGCATGAACGTCGCCGTGACGCCGAGCTCGCGCGCGACCTGCGCGCAGATCTGCCGGTACGTCGTCAGGCGGTCGCACGTCGCGAGGCAGTCGTCGAACTGGAAGTTGAGCTCGATCTGGCCCGAGTCCTCGTAGTCGCCCTCGATCATCTCGAGCCCCATCGCGCCTGCGTAGGCGAGCAGGCGCGCGACGACGGGCCGGACCGTCTCGAGCGCACCGAGGTTGTAGGCCGTCGACATGTTCGGGCGCGAGGCGACGTCGATCGACTCGCCGAGCCACGTCATCTCTGGCTCGCAGCCCGACTTCAGCTGCAGCCCCGTGGCCGACCGGAACGCCGCGTGCGCGTCGATCAGCGTCCCACGCGGATCCGTCGGGAGCGGCGTCCCGGCGAGCTCGCGCCGGTCACCGCGGCGATAGAGACGGCAGAAGAAGCGGCCGAAGCGCGGATCCCAGGGCAGCACGCAGAACGTCTCGTGATCGGGCAGCGCGACGAACTCCTCGCCCTCGGGGCCGGCCCCGAAGAGCACGCCGTGGCGGCTCGTCGTCAGGTCGGCGATCGCCGAGCCGTGGAACTGCACGCCCTTCGCGAGGTTGCGCTCGAGATGCGCGGCGGGCGCGAGCTTGCCGAGCACGCGTCCGTTCAGCGAGACGAACTGGTAGTAGATCGTCTCGACGCCCGCCTCGGCGATGCGGTCGCGCAGCCGCGAGACGACGTCGGGGTCGAGGTTGCGGGCCGCCTGCGCTGCGAGCTCGCTCACGCGGCGGCGAAGTGCTCGTCGATGTATGCCGTGCGGTAGCCGTCCTCGCGCCACATGATCGGGAAGAAGGCCTCGTCCATCTCGAGCGTGCCCGGCCGCATGTAGCGAGAGTAGAGCGGGTGGCGGTGCTTCGCGTGCCAGCGGGTCGTCGTCGAGATCATGTGGCTGATGATCGAGCGGCGCTCCGCGTCGGCGCGCTCGTTCGGCGGCGAGCCGTGGAAGCACCAGCCGTCATGGAACGCGCAGCCGCCGGCCGGCACCTCGATCGGCACGAGCTCGGCCTCGACGTCGTCGGGCTTGACCGAGCGCATCCACGCGAGCCAGTCGTCCGGGTCGTGGAACGTGTCTCCCGTCGGCAGACGGCCCCAGTGGTTCGAGCCGCGCACGTAGAAGATCGTGCCCGTGTCGGCTGCCGTGTCGTCGAGCGCCATCCAGCACGTCGTCATGTTCGGCTGGTCGAGGAACTCCTCGTAGGCCGCGTCCTGGTGTGCGAGCAGCGCCTTGCCCGACGGCGGCTTCCAGATCATGTTGTCCTGCATCAGTCGCATGCCGGGCTCGCCCGCGAGCTTCGCGGCGAAGCGCGCGTTGCGCTCGGCGAGCGTGATCTTGGCGAGCACGGGGTCGGCCTTCCAGACGTTGCAGAGCTGGCGCGTCTTCTCGGGCGGCGTCACCCCGGGCGTGTAGTTGACCTCGTCCGGGGCGACGCCAGTCGCCCACTCGTGCTGGAAGCAGCGGTGGAAGCGCTCGCGCGTGCGCTCGACCTCGTCGGCGCTGAGCCAGTCCTCGATCACGAGGAAGCCGTCTCGGCGGTACTGCTCGATCTGCTCGGGAGTCGGGTCCAGCTGCGTCATGTGCAAAGTTCTATCATGTAGAGGTTATGAGAATCAAGGGATCCCGATGCGCGCCGGCGGCCAGTAGCGGAAGACGACCCGGCGCCCGATCTGCGAGCGCAAGACCGTCCCCCACGAGCGCGAGTCCTCAGATAGCTCGCGGTTGTCGCCGAGCACGAGGTAGCGATCGCGCGGGATGCGCATCGTGAACGGCAGCGTGCGCCCGATCGCGTACGGCTCGCGGGGGAACCGGCAGCCCTGCGCGGCGCCGTTCTCGGCGGCGGTGACCGCGGCCGCGCAGATGAAGACGCGGCCCGCGTGCGCTCCGACGAGCTCGCCGGGCAGCCCGATCAGCCGTTTCACGAACGTGCGCGACGAGATCGTCTTGGTCGTGGCGAAGACCGCCAGGTTCTCGCCGTTCGGCCGCACGGTGACGATGTCGCCGCGCTCGACGGAGCCACCGACCGAGAGCACGCGATCGCCGCGCTCGATCGCCGGCGCCATCGAGATCGAAGGCACGACGTACGGCTTCACGTCGAACAGCGCCCCAAGCACGACGGCCGCGATCAGCGCCACCCCGATGCCGAGGCCCCCGACCTTGAGCGCCCGCGGCATGATCCCACTCTACGGATGACGATCCGGGCCAGAGATGTCGTCTTCTCGCCGCTTGCGACCGAGGGCGCGGTCGAGCAGATCGTCCGCCGGCTCGGCGAGGCGGTCGGCAGCGGCGTGCTGGCCGCGGGCGAGCGGCTGCCGGCCGAGCCGGAGCTCGCCGCGCAGCTCGGAGTGGCGCCGATGACGCTGCGCTCGGCGCTCGCGATCCTGCGCGAGGCCGGCGTCGTCGAGACGCGCCGGGGGCGCGGCGGCGGCAGCTTCGTGCGGACGGATCCGCCCGCGGTGCTCGTGCCCGGCGTCGAGCCGCCGTCGCGCGCGCAGCTGCGCGAGCTGACCGACTGGCGGCGCGCGATCTCGGGGGAGGCCGCCGCGCTCGCGGCCGAGCGCGCGACGGATCGCTCGATCGCCGAGCTGCGCGAGGCCGACGCCGCGACCGTTGGGGCCGTAGCCGACGTCGCCGCCTTCCGGCTCTGCGACGCGCGCTTCCATCTCGCGGTCGCCGAGGCGAGCGGCTCGCGCCGCCTCGTCGCGGCCGAGGCGGCGCTGCAGACCGAGGTTGGCGACGTGCTGCGCTTCGTGCCCGGCCCGCGGCTCGCCCGTGCCGCCTCCCAGGCCGGCCACGGGCCGATCGTGGACGCGATCGCGCAGGGCGACGCGCCGGTTGCCCGCGCCGCGACCGAGCGCCACGTCGAGGGCACCTTCGACTGGTTCGTGGGCCTCCGCCTCGGCCGCCTGGCGTGACGAGCGCCAATAAAAGTGCCAGGCACCGTTCTTTGCGGCGGCCGCCAATCGCACGTCCGATTTCCGCTAGCAAGCCGCTCGCCGGTGCGCGATGCTACCCCCATGAAGATCGCCACCGCCACCATCCCGAGCCCCGTCGGGACGCTGACCTTGATCGCCTCCGACCATGGGCTTCGCGCGGCGCTGACCGCGGGCGAGCGCGACGGGCGCGTCCCGCTCTCAGGTCCGCTCCACGAGGATCCGGAGCATCCCGTGATCACCGAGGCAGCGCGCCAGCTCGACGAGTACTTCGCGGGCGAGCGCACGACGTTCGACCTGCCGCTCGACCCTGAGGGCACCGACTTCCAGCAGGCCGTCTGGCAGGTCCTCCGCGAGATCCCCTACGGCGAGACGATCAGCTATGGCGAGCAGGCCCGGCGCCTCGGCGATCCGCGCAAGGCGCGCGCCGTCGGTGCCGCGAACGGCCGCAACCCGATCTCGATCATCGTGCCGTGCCACCGCGTGATCGGCGCGAGCGGTGATCTCACGGGCTACGCCGGCGGGCTTGAGGTGAAGCGCTCGCTGCTCGCGCTCGAGCAGCGGGTGCGGACGGGCGCAGAGCAGCTCACGCTGTCCTGACCTGCAACGCTTGCGGCGTGCGCATCGTCACCTGGAACGTGAACTCGCTGAAGGCGCGCCTGCCGCGCGTGCTCGAGCTGCTCGAGGAGCTGCGGCCCGATGCGCTCTGCCTGCAGGAGACGAAGGTCGCGCCGGACGCGTTTCCGCACGTCGAGCTCGCGGACGCCGGCTACGGCGCCGTCCACGCCTCGAGCGGGCGCTGGTGCGGCGTCGCGATCCTCGCGCCGCTCGACCGTGAGCTCGGCGACGCGAGCTCTGAGCTGCCCGGAGAGCCTCCCGCCGAGGGGGAGGCGCGCTGGATCGAGGCGACGCTCGACGGCGTCCGCATCGTCAGCACGTACGTCCCGAACGGGCGCGAGCCGGACAGCCCCTGGTTCGCGCAGAAGCTCGCCTTCCTCGACGCCGCCGTGGCCCGCGCCGCTGCGCTCGCGGGTCGCCCGCTCGTCGTCTGCGGCGACCTCAACGTCGCGCCGTGCGACCTCGACGCCTACGACCCGTCGCTGTTTCAGACCCACGTGACCGAGGCCGAGCGCTCGCGCTTCCGCGGCCTGCTCGCTGCCGGGCTCGTCGACTCCTACCGCGCGCTCGAGCCCGAGACCGTGCGTTACACCTGGTGGGACTACCGCGCGGGCCACTTCCACAAGAACCTCGGCCTGCGAATCGACCACGTGCTCGTCTCGCGCGACCTCGCCGACGGGCTCGTGTCGTGCGATATCGCACGCGATTTCCGCAAGGGCTCGAAGCCCTCAGATCACGCGCCGCTCGTCTGCGATCTTCGCTGAACCGATCGCGATCGTCACGGCCAGACAGAGCGCGGCGACCGCGGCGTAGGGGAGCCGCGCGCCGTCCGTCGTGATCGCGACCGCGACGAGCAGGGGGCCGGCGAGGGCTGCGCCGCTGAACGCGACGTTGACGATCCCGATCGCCGCGCCCGTGCCGTTCCCGCTCGCGATCGCCCCGGCGCGTGCGAGCAGGTACGTGATCGTGTTGACGCCGGCGCGCGCGCCCGCCGAGAACAGCAGGAAGATCGCGATGCCGAACGTCGAGAGGCTGATCGTCGGCACGATCCAGGCGAGCGCGAGCACGCCGCATCCGCAGGCCGCGAGCTTCGCGTGGCTGCGTCGCTCGATCACGCGCCCGAGCGCGCCTGCGGTGATGATCCAGACGAGCGCTCCGGCCGCGAAGATCGCGCCGATCACGGTGGGGGAGACGCCGTTCGCGTCGAGCTGCTGCGGCGCCAGCAGGTTCGCGATGCCCCCGACGAGGCCGGAGAGCACGATCAGCACGAGCGAGGCGACCATCCGCGAATCGCCGAGCAGCGTCTGCGGGCTGAGGCGGCGGCCCGCGTCCGGGAGCGGGCTCTCGTCGCGCGCCCGCATGAAACCGACCGTCACGCCGGACGCCGCGACTCCGATCACGAGCCACGCGATCCAGCTGCCGAGCGTGTCTGCCAGCGCGCCGGTCACGAGCGGCCCGGCGAGCTGACCGACTCCGCCGATCGCCATCGCTCGACCCATCGCCTTCGCCGGGCGTCCCGGGCCGGCGTAGACGACGAGCCCGAGCGTCCAGATGATTCCATCGCTGACGCCGAACAGCGCCCGGGCGACGAGCAGCAGAGCGAAGCTGTTCGCGACCGCGAGGAGCAGGCACGAGAGCGCGAGCGAGACGCCTCCGACGACGACGAGCGGGCGCGCCCCGAGCCGGTCGCCGAGCCAGCCGAGCGGCAAGGCGACGAGCAGCGTGGCGAGCGTCGCGACGGACAGGAGCGCGGCGGTCTGCACATCAGAGAGCCCGTGCTCGGCGCGCAGCGAGGGCAGCACGGGCAGGATCGCGACCGCGGCGAAGACGGTCAGGAAGAACAGGGCGGGGAGCCAGGGTGAGCGTCGCAGATCGGTCATCACCGTCTCAGCTTGGTCGACGATCTCCAATTCGTCCAACTACAGTTTCTTCAAGACATGATGAAAAACCCTCATCGGTTGCTCGGCGTCGAGATGCGCCATCTGGCAGCGTTCGAGTGCGTCTGCGAGACGGGCTCGTTCGCGCAGGCCGGGCGGCTCCTCGGCTACACGCAGTCGGCGATCAGCCTGCAGGTCGCCGCGCTCGAGCGCGCGGCGGGAACGCGTCTGCTCGAGCGGCCCGGCGGCCGGCGGCCGGTCGTGCCGACCGAGGCCGGCGAGCGCATGCGCCGCCACGCGGCGCGCATCGTCGCTGCCGTGGCGGCCGCCGAGGCCGACCTGACCGCGCTTGCAGATGGCACGGCGGGCCTCTTGCGCGTCGGCACCTACCAGTCGGCCAGCGTCAACATCCTGCCGGGAGTGATGCGTCGCTTCGTCGCGGAGCACCCCGCGATCGAGGTGCGCCTCGTCGAGGAGGCCTACGACGAGGCGTTGCTCGATCGCCTCGAGCACGGCCGGCTCGACCTCTCGTTCGTGCCGCTCCCGATCGACGGGCCGTTCGAGACGGTCGAGCTGATGCGCGACGCCTACGTCTTCATCGCCCAGGCCGGCTCGGCGCTCGCGGAGCGCGGCTCGATCCCTACGCTGAACGAGCTCGGCACGCTGCCGCTGATCGCCTACGGCCGCAGCACGTACGGCATCGAGTCAGAGCTGCGCGCCCGCGGGATCGAGCCCGAGATCGTCTTCCGCACCGACGAGAGCGCGGCGCTGCAGGCGCTCGTCGGCGCGGGGATCGGCTGCGCAATGGTGCCGCTGATGACGGTCACGCCGGACGATCCCGAGATCGTCGTGATCGACTCGCCCCGCCGCATCGCGCCCCGCCGGATCGCGATCGCCTGGCACCGGGATGCCGAGCTCTCAGACCCCGCTCGCGCGTTCGTCGAGATCGTGCGCGCGCTCTGCGCCGGCGGGATCCCGGTGCCGACACGCCCGCGCCCGCGGAGCGACTCGAGGTAGCCGATCGCGCGCGCGGATCAGCCGGGAACCGTCACGGACGCCGCGTCCCGCTCGACCATCGCGGCGTAGCGGCCGCCGGCGTCGACGAGCTGCTCGTGGGTGCCGCGCTCGACGATCTCGCCGCGGTCGAGCACGAGGATCAGGTCGGAGTCGCGCACCGTCGAGAGGCGGTGCGCGATCGTGATCGTGGTGCGGCCGGCCGAGAGCGCGCGCAGCGCCTCCTGCACGGCCTGCTCGGTGCCGACATCGAGCGCGCTCGTCGCCTCGTCGAGCACGAGCACCGGCGGGTCGCGCAGGATCGCGCGCGCCACCGCGATGCGCTGGCGCTCGCCGCCGGAGAAGCGGAAGCCGCGCTCGCCGACCGTCGTCGCGTAGCCGTCGGGGAGCGAGCTGATCAGCTCGTGGATCTGGGCCGAGCGAGCGGCTTCCTCGACCTCGGCGTCGGTGGCGTCGGGTCGCGCGAAGCGGATGTTCTCCCGGACGGAGCCGAAGAACAGGTAGGTCTCCTGCGCGACGACGCCGATCGCGTCGTGGAGCGTCGCGAACGAGAGGTCCTTGAGGTCACGGCCGTCGAGGCGCACGGCGCCGCTCGACGCGTCGTAGAGCCGGGCGACGAGGTAGCCGAGCGTCGTCTTGCCGCTGCCCGTCTCGCCGACGATCGCGATGTGCGCACCGGGCTCGGCCGTGAAGCCGATGCCGTTGAGCGCGTCGCGGTCGGCGCCGTCGTAGCGCAGCGAGACGTCGTCGAAGCTGATCTCGCCGCGCAGCTCCGAGCGCGGGATCGTCGTCGCGTCGGGGCGCTCGGTGATCTCGACGGGCAGGTCGAGGTACTCGAAGACGCGGTCGAACAGCGCGAGCGACGACTGCACGTCGGCCTGCACGTTGAGCAGCGACCCGAACGGGAAGAAGAGGCGCGTCTGCAGCGTCGTGAAGGCGACGAGCGTGCCGACCGAGACCGACGCCATCTGCGTCGCGATCGCCCAGCCGGCGGCGCCGTAGACGAGCGCGGGCATGATCTGGAACGAGGTCGAGATGCTGGCCTGCACCCAGCGGCCCGCCATGCGCTGCTGCAGCTCGAGGTCGGCGAGCCGGGACGACTCCTCGCGGAAGCGGGAGGCCAGCACGTGGCTCTGCCCGAACGTCTTCGCGAGCAGCACGCCGCTCGGCGAGAGCGACTCCGTCACGAGCGTGCTCATGTCGGCCATCGTGCCCTGCTTGATGCGCGTGATCTCGCGCCGCTTCTCGCCGACACGGCGCGTCAGCAGCACGAACACGGGCAGCAGCACGAACGCTGCGAGCGCGAGGCGCCAGTCGAGGATCGCCATTGCGGCGGCGGTTGCGACGACCGTCGTGAAGTTCGAGACGATCGACGTCGCCGTGTTCGTGACGACGCCCTGGACGCCCCCGATGTCGTTCGCGATGCGCGACTGCACCTCGCCCGTGCGCGTGCGCGTGAAGAAGGCGAGCGAGAGCCGCTGGAGGTGGTCGAAGACCGACGAGCGCAGGTCGTGCATGACGCCCTGGCCGATCCGGTTCGACTGCCAGGTCTGGGCGACGCCGACGATCGCGTTGACGAGCGGAACGGCGACCATGCCGGCGACGAGCAGGTTGAGATTGCCGGTGTCGAGATCCTTGCCCTTGCGGACGATCTCGTCGAGCAGCTCCTTCAGGAGCAGCGGCGGCGCCAGGCTGATCACGGCTGAGAAGGCGATCAGGCCGAGCAGCAAGCCGAGCCGGCTTCGGTAGGCCGAGAACAATCCGATCACGCGGCGCGTGTTGGCGCGACGTGTCGCGGCGTCGCCGGAACGCTGCTCGACGGGTCCGCCGGAGCGGCCGCCGCCCCCACCGCCGCCGAGGCCGGCTCGCGCCTCGCGGGCGCTCACGCGGGCACCTCGGTCGAGAGGTTTGCGGCAGCGCGATCGAGCAGCTCGACGAGCTGCAGGCGCTCGGCCTCGGTGAAGTCGCGGGTCATGCGCCGGCCGACGGTGCGCCCGGCGTGGGGGAGGCAGCCGGCGAGCTCGCTGCCGTGCGGCGTCAGCTCGATCAGGCGGCGCCGGCGGTCGGTCGCGTGGTCGTAACGCGCCACGAGCCCGCGGCGCTCGGCGGAGTCGACGAGCGCGGTGACGCTCGGGGGGGCGATGCCGAGCGCATCGGCCAGCTCGCCGGCCTCGAGCGGGCCGGAGCGGCGCAGCCGCATCACGAGCTCCCACTGCTGGCTCGAGATCCCGTGCTCGCGCACGGCCTGGTCGAGCTGTGCCTGGACGAGCGAGTTGAGCCGGCGGAGCGAGCGGAGCACGCGCGGCCGGGGTGGTGCTTCTGTTGGGAGTCTGAGTGGCTTCGTCATAGGATCCTTTTCGATCTCGAATAGTTAGATGTCGAAAGAGCTAACGTGCGTGGAGAATGCGCTATTCCCGCCGCGCTCAAGCCAGGGCCCGTGCAACCGATAGGAGAGACATGTCCCTCGCGCGCGTGCTCGTGATGATGGTGCTCGCAGCGGCCCTCGGCGGAGCTACCGCCGATGCGGCGACGGTCAGCCCCTGGGGCAAGCGGGCGAACCCGCTCTGTGCCGCCGCGTCCGCCAAGCTGAAGAAGATCACGGAGCCGACGTCGGTCAAGGCATCCGCCCCGTACTACGCGAAGGTGCGCGCGATCGCGATCGACCTGACGGTGAGGCTCAAGGCGATCCCTTCGCCCACGCCCGCCGCTCGGCGGGCGCTGAGGGCGCAGGGCGTCGTCAACACGGCGATCGGCAACGTCGTCAAGGCCGCCAAGACGGGCAGCGAGGCGCGTCTCAAGGCGGCCTTCACCGAGGCCGCCGCCGCGGACGCCACGGCCGATGCCGCGTTCAAGGCCGCCGGCGCTCCGACCTGCGTCGACTGAGGCCACCGGCTGGGGCCCCGCTGCGGCTCGAGACGAGCCTGCCTAGAATGCGACCGACGCCGACGTAGCTCAGCTGGTAGAGCACTTCACTCGTAATGAAGGGGTCCGGGGTTCGAATCCCCGCGTCGGCTCTCTATCAGGTGCCGGAAAACTGGCCCATATGCAGGTAGTTCGTCGAACCTTCCATCGCGACGAGCGGCGACGTCGCGCGACGTTCGACGACGTGGAAATCGCACTTTTGGAACAAGGCTGGAACAAGGCTGGAACAAGAATCGGCACAAGCGGGCCCCTTGCGGCCGGTGCCGAGTCCCGCGCGAGCGCCTGAGGCGTGCTCACCGATCTCTTCGCCACCCCGATCGCTCAGCTCCACTCGAGGGTCCCGCACTACGCTGGGACCATGCCCCGAGCCGCGATCACCGCCGCTGCGTTCGTCTCGCTGGTGCTGGCCGCGCCCGTCTCCTCGCACGCGTCACCTCCCGCGTCACGCGCTGCCCATCCCGCCTCCCACGACCGCCCTGATCGACCACGTCGCCGACGGTGACACCTTCACGTTGGCTGAGTTCGAGCGGCGCCCTCAGGCATGATCACCCCGTCTCGTGGCCCCAGCTCGCCGCCGGCCCTTCGTGCGCGGACGGTCTCCAAGACCCCGTACCCCTGAAGGGCTACCAGCTCTCTCGCGCGCTCACCGGCCAGATGTCGAAGAGCGAATCCCCCTGCACGACGTGGTAGTGCGAATAGAGGCACAGCGTCTGGTAGCAGTGCGGCGGCATCACCTCGACGACGTCGCCGACGGCGAGGCGATCCCCGGGTCGCGCGAACTCGATCCGCCCCATGTCGTCGCCTACCAGCGAGTAGGTCGCGCCCTTCGGCGCACCGCTCAGGA
>JANLRV010000217.1:0-4940 GCA_031361905.1 Actinomycetes bacterium | reverse complement strand
CCACCCCGGCTTTTATCTCCCCGGGGGCCCCCCCCCCGAGGCGGGGGGCCCCCCACTTCAATCGACTCCTCTTCGGCAGGTCCATCCTCCGCATGGCATCCATCTCCCGCGCGTCATCGCCTCTCGGCTTCCTCCAGCGGATTCCCGTCAACGCGGTGCTCGCGCCGATCCTCGCGCTGCTCGCGGCCTGGATCGTCTGGAACTTCGTCGACGCGCCGACGCAGTTCGGCAACATCGTCGTGATCGGCCTCACGAACGGCGCGCTCTATGCGCTCGTGGCCCACGGCTACACGCTCGTCTACGGCATCATCGAGCTGATCAACTTCGCCCACGGCGACCTCTTCATGCTCGGGTCCGTGTTCGCCGGCTTCATGATCAACGACTGGTTCGGCGTCACGCACTTCACGGGCGGCGCGCTCGCGGTGTTCTTCCTCACGTTGTTCTGCACGATGCTCTTCTGCGGCTCGCTCAACGTGGTGATCGAACGCTTCGCCTACCGACCGCTTCGCAACGCGCCGAAGCTCGCCCCGCTGATTACCGCAGTCGGCATCAGCTTCGTCCTGCAGAACGTCGGCATCATCTGGAATGGCTCGACGCCGCAGTCGCACCTGCCGGCGTTGCCGGCAGGCAACATCTCGCTTGGCGGCGGCGTGGGGGTGCGCTGGCCGGCGCTCGCCACCATCATGCTGACGATTCCGCTCTTGATCGCCCTGACGTACATCGTCAAGAAGACCCGCACGGGCAAGGCGATGCGCGCGACGGCACAGGATGCCGACGCAGCGCGACTGATGGGAATCGACGTCAACCGCGTGATCGCGTTCACCTTCCTGCTCGGAGGTGCGATGGCCGGCGCCGCGGGCGTGATGACAGTGCAGGTGAACGGCCAGACCCGCTATGACGCCGGCTTCCAGCTCGGCCTGATCGCGTTCACCGCTGCGGTCCTCGGAGGCGTCGGCAACCTCACCGGGGCCGTGCTCGGTGGCGTCCTGATCGGCCTGATCCAGGGCATCAACGACGGCGCCCCGCACGGCCTCGGCCAGGAGTGGTCGCAGACCGTCGTGTTCTCGATCTTGATCGGCCTGCTCGTGTTCCGGCCCTGGGGCCTGCTCGGCAAACCGACGACGGAGAAGGTGTAGGCCATGGCTGCCTTGCGCAAGCTGCTCGGCTCCGTTCCCGCGTGGGCCGGCATCTCCCTGGTCGCCGCGTTCATGATCGCGGTTCCGAAGATCCAGCCGATCTTCGGCGACGACTGGCTGCCGATCACGACCGTGATCCTGTGTGTGATCTACGCTGTCTTCGCGCTCGGCCTCAACGTCGTCGTCGGCTACGCCGGCTTGCTCGACCTCGGCTACGTGGCGTTCTTCCTGATCGGCGCGTACACGGCGGCGTGGCTGATGTCCGACTTCTTCTACCAGACGAACTTCCACTTCCTCAGCGCGTCGCTCCCGGCCGTCTTCGGGATCCACATCTCGTTCTGGCTCGTGATCATCGTGGCGGCACTGCACGCCGCGGTCTGGGGCGTGATCATCGGCGTGCCGACGCTGCGCCTGAAGAGCGACTACCTCGCGATCGTCACGCTCGGCTTCGGCGAGATCCTGCCGCAAGTGGTGCGCAACGGCAACGGCATCGGCGGCTTCAACCTGACGAACGGCACGATCGGGATCGGTCCGGTCGACCCCGTCGGCATGGGCATCCTCGGACGGCTCCCGCTCGTCCCGCACACGGTCTCGCCGTTCGACTTCACCGTTCGCTACTACATCATCCTCGCGCTCGGCGCGCTCTTCATCTTCGTCTCGCTGCGGCTCCGCGTGGGCAAGCTCGGCCGCGCCTGGCTTGCGATTCGCGAGGACGAGCTCGCGGCGAGCCTGATGGGCGTGCCGTTGATGAGGACGAAGCTCGCGTCCTACGCGGTCGGCGCCGCGATTGGCGGCGCGGCCGGAACGTTCTATGCGATCACGGTCGGCACGGTCAACGTCGACACGTTCACGTTCCAGTTCTCGATCATCGTGCTCGCGATGGTGATCGTGGGCGGCCTCGGGAACGTCTGGGGCGTGATCCTCGGCGCGGCCCTGATCGCCTGGTTCAACTTCACCGGCCTGACGCAGATCGGCAACACGATCAACAGCAGGTTCGGCACGTCCTATGACATCCCGCGCTACCAGTTTCTCTGCTTCGGGCTCGTGCTCGTGTTCATGATGCTCTACCGCCGTGATGGGTTGCTGCCCGCAGCACGCCAGCGCAAGGTGCGAGCGGTCGAGAGCGAGCTTGCCAAGGTCGGCACGGAGGAGGGGGCATGAGCGAGAGCGAGGTGCTTCTCGATGCGCACGCGATCACGGTCCAGTTCGGGGGCCTGACCGCGGTCAACGCAGTCGACTTCACCGTGCCGACGGGCGGCATCGTCAGCCTGATCGGCCCGAACGGCGCGGGCAAGACGACGTTCTTCAACTGCCTCACTGGCCTCTACAAGCCGACGAGCGGCAGCGTCGTCTTCGACGGCCGCTCGATTGTCGGCACCCCTCCGCACCGGATCGCGGCGATGGGGCTCGCGCGCACGTTCCAGAACATCCGCCTGTTCGGCACGATGACGGCCTCGGAGAACGTGATGGTCGCGATGCATCCGCATCTCCACGGAGGTCTGCTGCAGACCATCCTCGGCACGCCGCGGCAGCGCCGCGAGGAGCGTCAGGCAAAGGAGACGGCCTCCGAGCTGCTCAGCTACGTCGGCATCGAGGGCATGGACGACGAGTTCGCGAACAACCTTCCCTACGGCGACCAGCGGCGGCTCGAGGTCGCTCGCGCGCTCGCGCTGCGGCCGAAGCTGCTCCTGCTCGACGAGCCGACTGCCGGCATGAATCCCCTGGAGTCTGCGCAGTTCACGACATTCGTGCGCAACCTGCGCGATGAGCGGGGAGTCACGGTGCTGCTGATCGAGCATGACATGAAGGTCGTAATGGGCGTGTCGGAGCGCGTGACGGTGCTCGAATACGGCGCCAAGATCGCCGAGGGAACGCCCGAGGAGGTCGCCTCCAACACCCGCGTGATCGAGGCCTACCTCGGCTCGGGCGCGACCAAGGAGCTCGCGTGACGACGGAATCCGCTCGCGCAGCCGGCGGTGAGGCGCTGCTCTCGGTCGACGACATCTACGTCTACTACGGCAAGATCGCAGGCGTCCACGGGGTCTCGCTGAAGGTCTACCCCGGCGAGATCGTCACGCTGATCGGCTCGAACGGCGCCGGCAAGTCGACGACGCTGCGGACGATCTCGGGCCTGCTGGCACCGCGCCGCGGCTCGATCACGTTCGAGGGACGCAAGATCTCAGGGCTCCCCGGCCACGAGGTGACGAAGCTCGGCATCTGCCAGTCGCCCGAGGGGCGGCGCATCTTCGGCCGCATGACCGTCGAGGAGAACCTCGACCTGGGCGCGTTCCTGCGCAACGATCACGACGGCATTGCCGAGGATCACGCGCGCGTGCTCGATCTCTTCCCGCGCCTCAAGGAGCGCCTCGGGCAGAAGGCCGGGACGCTCTCGGGCGGCGAGCAGCAGATGCTCGCCGTGGGTCGCGCGATGATGGGACGGCCGAAGCTGCTGATCCTCGACGAGCCGTCGATGGGCCTGGCGCCGGTGCTCGTGGAGCTGATCTTCGACATCGTCGGCACGATCAACAAGCAGGGAACCACGATCCTGATGGTCGAGCAGAACGCGCTCGCCGCGCTGCACGTGGCCGACTACGCCTACGTGCTCGAGTCGGGCGAGCTGAGCCTCGACGGCCCGGCCAAGGAGCTCGCGAAGTCGGACAAGGTGCGCGAGGCGTATCTCGGCATCGCCTGAAACGGCGCGCTAGGCGGCGTCGCGCCAGCTGTCCGCTTCGGTCGTCTCACCGTCCGCGAGGAGGTGCAACGGGAGCGAGCGCAGGTGGTGATTGTCGACGAGCAGCTCGAACGAGTAGTGTCCGGGCGCCTCGAAGCGCACGCCGTGCATTTGCAGGATCAGCGGCGCGGTCCGGATCGGTACGCCGAGGAATGGCGGGTCGCCGGTCGGGAAGTCTCCGTGCAGGTAGGGCACGACATCGCGCCCGTCCTCGTCGACGAGGTGCAGCTTGAGGCGGTGGTCGCCGGCCTCGGTCGGATGCGCCTCGAGCCGCACCACGAGCACCATCGTGGGGTAGATCAGCGGGAACGTCGAGACGTGGATCGAGTCGAACTCGCCGAGGATGTTGAGCTTGCCCTCGCGCGAGACGTTGGCCGCGTCGCAGAGCACGGCCAGGTTCACCTGCATGGCGTGCCCGTGTGAGAGAGGTTTGTCACGTCATGGGTGTCGGAGCGGATGGGTGAGCGCAAGATCCCCCGCCTGAGGGATCGAGCGTCGGCGATGCCCACCCGATATCTCTTTTGTCATCGGGAATCATCGACCAAGGAGTCTCCCATGGATCTCATCACCGTTCTTGCAGCTCGTCTTCGTCGCCAGGATGGTCAGACGATGGCCGAGTACGCGATCGTCCTCGCTGTGATCAGCGCGGCGATCATCGGCGCGCTCGTCGTGCTGTCGGGCAACATCGGCTCGGTCCTCAGCCGCATCTCGAGCGCCATCAAGTGAGATGGTCCCGCCGCCGCCGGCCTCGCGCCGGTGGCAGCGGGAGCTGGACGCCGCGTCGCTCCTCCGGAGCGGCGCGGCGTTCGGCGTTTTCGGGCTCTCGGGGATCCCGGTGAGACAAACCCCCTGTGCGGGGGATGTGGCAGCCGGCGAAACCTGCCGATGAACCCCTACCTGGGAACGTCAACTACCAAGGAGTCTCCCATGGATCTCATCGCCCTTCTTACTGCCCGTCTTCGTCGCCAGGAGGGTCAGACGATGGCCGAGTACGCGATCGTCCTCGCTGTGATCAGCGCGGCGATCATCGGCGCGCTCGTCGTGCTCTCGGGCAACATCGGCTCGGTCCTCAG